>JAKBNI010000008.1 GCA_021831125.1 Actinomycetes bacterium
CGTCGGGCGGCTCGCGTCGCCCCTACGAGTCCCGTGAGGGCCGCCCGCCCCGCGCCCCGCGCCCCTACGACGAGCGCTCCGAGGGCCGCCCTTCGCGCCCGTCGGGCGGCTCGCGTCGCCCCTACGAGTCCCGTGAGGGCCGCCCGGCCCGCGCCCCGCGCCCCTACGACGAGCGCTCCGAGGGCCGCCCTTCGCGCCCGTCGGGCGGCTCGCGTCGCCCCTACGAGTCCCGTGAGGGCCGCCCGGCCCGAGGAGGCGCGGCCCCGGCGACACGTCGTCCACGACCGCTCTCACCCGAGGAGCGCCGCCGCGAGGAGATCGAGCGCGCGGCGCGCGAGAAGGGGTGGGGCGGACTCGCTCGACGCGGGGCCGCCGGGATGAGTGAGGAGGAGCGGCCCGCACCGCGACGAACGAACGCCACGGCCCCGGCGCCCATGGCCGAGTGGGTTCGCGAGGACTCTCCCCGGACGGGAAAGCCGAGTGAGCCCCGGCGGCCGCGGGCGCCCTACGCGCTGCCCGGCGACGTCGCGAGCGAAGTGCGTCGTGCCTTCATCGGCACCGCCCACGCTCGGGAGCGTGCCGTCACCGAGCTCACCAAAGCCGCTGAGGCCTACGACCGGCACCGCTACGAGGAGGCCCTGCGCCACGCGCGGGCGGTGGCCGACCTCGTCCCGGGGGTCGCCGCGGTGCGCGAGCTCGCGGGACTCGCCGCGTACCGGGCCGAGCGCTGGGCGATCGCGCGCAACCAGTTGCGCGCACACTTCGAGATCACCGGCGACGCCGAGCACCTGCCGCTCGTCATGGACGCCGAGCGGGCCCTGCGCCACGCGCGCGCCGTCGAGCGTGTCTACGGCGAGGTCCTCGAAAGCGAGCCCGGCGCCGACGTGCTCGCCGAGGCGCGCATCGTACAGGCGGGCGCGTGGGCCGACGAGCGGCGCTTCGCCGAGGCGATCGACCTGCTCGTGAGGGCCGGCGCCGCGAAGAAGCTGCGCAACCCCTCGTTCCGCCACGTCCGTCTGTGGTACGCGCTGGCTGACGTCTACGACCGGGCTGGCGACACGGCCAACGCGCGCGAGCTGTTCGCTCGGGTCGTGGCCGTCGAGCCCGACGCCTACGACGCGGCCGCGCGGCTGGGCGAGGTGGGCCATAACGTGCGCAAGAACCGCAAGCGTCGCGCGACGCCCACCTCGACCAAGCGCCGCGACGACTAGCTCGTCATCCCTCCGAGCCCCACGAGGGAGCGGGCGTGCTCGATCTCCCCGAGGTGACGGAGGGCGTGCTGGTAGACCCAACACTCGAGGGCGTCGGAGCGGGTGATGCCGCGCTCGGCACCGACCAGGGCGGAGAAGGTGTGGGCCAGGCGCTCGGGGTAGGGGGCGGCGACGAGGACCTCGTCGAAGGCCGCGGGCGCGACCGACGCGACGTAGGACTCGGTGGCGCTGAAGACCCGGTCTTGGAGCGCGACGAAGGCGCCGTAGTCGCCGATGCGCTGCGCCATCATCTCCTCGAGGGGTCGCTCCTTGCCGTGGTCGGGGACGCCGAGACCAAGGGCTTCGAGGGCGTCGGGCCCGCAGAGCGGCGCGGGGCCGCCGCACATCGCCCGGCTCAGGTCCTCGATGAGGAGCTGGTGGACGAGGGAGAAGGCGATAGGCAGGGTGCGCGGCGCCGAGACGGCGTTCACGTGCTCGGGGCCCATGGTGGCGCAGGCCTCGCGGTAGAGGTGGTGCACGGCACCCAGGCGCCGCGAGAGCGAGTCGCGATAGGCGTCGTCCATCGAGCCAGCGTATCGAGGCCCCCGGCGGAGAATCGGGCCAGGGGTAGTGTCGTGCCATGGACATCGCGTCACTGCTCGGCGACGAGGCCGAGGCCCTCCTCGACCACACGGCGAGCGCCTTTCCCAAGGACCACCTGACCCTCCCGGGACCGGACTTCCTCGACCGGGTCTTCGTCGCGAGCGACCGGAGCCCGGCGGTGCTGCGCAGCCTGGGCACCCTCTACAACCACGGCCGCCTCGCCGGCACCGGCTACGTCTCGATCCTCCCGGTCGACCAGGGGATCGAGCACTCGGCCGCCGCGAGCTTCTCGCCGAACCCCGAGTACTTCGACCCGGCGAGGCTGTGCGACCTGGCGATCGAGGCGGGGTGCAACGCCATCGCCACGACGCTCGGGGGCCTGGGCATCGTGGCGCGTCGCTACGCGCACAAGATCCCCTTCATCGTCAAGCTCAACCACAACGACCTTCTGCGCTATCCCAACACCTACGACCAGCGGCCCTTCGCCTCGGTCCGCCAGGCCGTGGACCTCGGCGCGGTGGGGGTGGGCGCCACCGTCTACTTCGGCTCGCCCGAGTCGGCCCGCCAGATCGAGGAAGTGTCGGCGGCTTTCGCCGAGGCCCACCGCGCGGGGCTGTTCACGGTGCTCTGGTGCTATCTGCGCAACGACGCCTTCAAGCACGACGGCGTGGACTACGCGGTGGCGGCCGACCTCACGGGGCAGGCCAACCACGTCGGGGTGACGATCGAGGCCGACATCATCAAGCAAAAGCAGCCCAGCGTGAACGGCGGCTACAACGTGCTCAAGTTCGGCAAGACCGATCCGCGCGTCTACGACGAGCTCACGACCGACCACCCCGTCGACCTCACCCGTTGGCAGGTCGTCAACTGCTACGCCGGCCGGATCGGGCTGATCAACTCCGGCGGGGAGTCCAAGGGCGTCGACGACCTCGCCGACGCCGTGCGCACCGCGGTGATCAACAAGCGGGCCGGGGGACAGGGGCTGATCCTCGGCCGCAAGGCCTTCCAGCGCCCGCTCGCCGAGGGCGCGGAGGTCATCCGCACCGTTCAGGACGTCTACCTGGACGAGTCCGTCACCGTCGCCTAGGTGGCGCCCGGCGACGAAGCGACAGAGCGCGGCTGGGCCACCTGGCCCAACGCCGTCACGGTGCTGCGCCTGCTCGCGATCCCGGTGTACCTCTACCTGGTCCTCGCGACCGACCACCGCGCGGTCGCGGCGTGGCTGCTCGGCGCGCTCGGGGCGACCGACTGGGTGGACGGTTACCTCGCCCGGCGGCTCCACCAGGTCTCGGCCCTCGGCAAGGTCCTCGATCCCACGGCCGACCGGATCCTCGTCGTCTCGGGCCTCGTGTCGGTCGCGGTGGTGGGGGCGGTGCCGTGGTGGTTCGCCGGGCTCACGCTCGCGCGGGAAGTGATCGTCTCGGGGGTGACCCTGGTGATCGCCGCCCTCGGCGCCCGACGCATCGACGTGCTGTGGTGGGGCAAGGTGTCCACGTTCGCCCTGATGACGACGTACCCGCTGTTCCTTCTGTGCTCAAACCCCCACCACGCCCCCCTTCTCAGTTGGCAGCGCGACGGGCGCGTCGCCGGTTACGTGATCGGGGTGCTCGGATTGGCGCTGGCCTGGGTCGTGGCGGGGGGCTACGTGGCGCCCGCCCGGCGCGCTCTCGCCGAGGGTCGGGCCGCTCGCGCCGGCCGGGTTGTGTAAGTTGGCGCCGTGCAGATCCCGGGCGACCTCCGTTACTCGAACGACCACGAGTGGGCGAGGAAGGAGGGCGACGTCGTGCGCGTGGGCATCACCGACTACGCCCAGGACGCCCTGGGCGACGTGGTCTTCGTCGACCTGCCCGAAGTCGGTGACGCGGTCGGTGCCGGTGGCACGCTCGGCGAGGTGGAGTCGACCAAGTCGGTCTCAGAGGTCTACGCCCCGGTGAGCGGGACGGTTCGCGCCGTCAACGAGGCGCTGCGCCAGTCGCCCGAGCTCGTCAACGCCGAGCCCTACGGTGAGGGCTGGCTCTGCGAGATCGAGGTCGCCTCGAGCGTGGAGTACGACGGGCTGCTCGACGCGGCCGGCTACGAGGCTCTGACCGGCCACTGAGCGGGCGCGACGCGACCCCGGCGGGCCCGACGGGGGTTAACTAGTCTGGGCGCCGTGAACTGCCGTCGCTGTGGGGAGATCCTCAACGCCAACGCCAACTTCTGTTGGGCCTGTGGCGCACCTCAGCACGCGACGTCCTCACCCGAGACGGTGGCGGTGCCGGTGGTGCACGCGCCCGACACCCTGCACCCCGAGGCGTGGCGGGGACCGGGTGGGGAGCACGGCGACGAGCTCGTGATCGCGGCCGGCCCCGAGGCCGGTGCGCGCATTGAGCTCAAGAGCGACGTCACGGCCGTCGGGCGCCACGAGTCCAGCGAGATCCTCCTCGACGACGTCTCGGTCTCGCGCCACCACGCCGTGTTCACGCGTACCGCGAGTGGGCGGATAACTCTGCGCGACCTCAACTCGCTCAACGGCACCTACGTCAACGGCCGGCGCGTGGAGGAGACGACGCTCCATTCGGCCGACGAGGTCCAGATCGGGAAGTTCAAGCTCGTGTTCTGGGAGGCGAACTCATGACCCTCGAGCAGGGGACGATGCGCATCGGGGAGGTCCACGCGCGCCTGCGTCGCGACTACCCGGACTTGGAGCTCTCCAAGATCCGTTACTACGAGGATAAGGGGCTCGTGCGACCGAGCCGCAGCCGAAAGGGATACCGGCTCTACTGCGAGCGCGACGTGGCCTGCCTGCGTGAGGCCATCCGTCTCGCGCAGGAGGAGTTCGTGCCGCTGCGGGTGGTGCGCCTGCGCCTCATCGAGTCGGGACTCTTGGTCGATGGGCCGGTCGCGACGTCGCGGGTCGCGGCGCGCGAGGCGCTCGCCCCCGCGGTCGTCGCTGCGGCCCCGACGCCCGCGCGCGCCCTCACGGTCGTGCGCCCGGTCGAGTCCGAGCCTGAGGGGGCGCTCGAGGACGTCGCCGAGCTCGCCGACCACGCGGGTCCGCGCTCGCTCGCCGAGTTGCTCGTCGAGAGCGGTCTCACGCCCGACGAACTGAACCAGGTGCTCGCCCTCGGAATCCTCTCTCCGGCGGTCGTCGACGGGCAGGCTCGCTACGACGAGCGCGACGTGGTGATCGCGCGCGCGGTGCGCGACCTGCTCGCGCGCGGGGCCGACCCGCGCCAGGTGCGGGCCCTCGCGCGGGTGGCCGAGCGTGAGGTCGGCGTGGCCCTGGAGATCGCCGGCCCGCCGTGGGCCCACCCGGAGGCGCCCGACGAGCGGCTCGTCGAGGTGGCCGCCCAGGTGGCGGCGTTGCGCGTGGAACTGGTGGCGCGCGAGCTCGAGCGCGAGCTCGCCGCCCGCTCCCTCGCTCCCCACGGGGCCTAGGCTGGAATCGTGATCGAGGTCGTGCTGAGGGCGGTGCGCGTCGACGTGGGGTCGGCCACGCCCCTGCTCCTGCTCGAGGAGGTCGCCGGCGAGCGCGTCCTGCCGATCTTCGTGGGCACGCCCGAGGCCGCGGCCATCGCCTACGCCCTCCAGGGGGTCGAGGCCCCCCGTCCGATGAGCCACGACCTGATGGGTCACGTCATCACCGCGCTCGGCGCGCGCCTGTTCTCCGTCGAGATCACCGAGTTGGTGGCCGGGACGTTCTACGCGAACCTGCGCCTGCTGCGCGGCAGTGACGAGGTCGTGGTGAGCGCGCGCCCGAGCGACGCCGTCGCCCTCGCCCTTCGGGTGGGCGCCCCGATACTCGTGAGCGACGCGCTGATGGCGAGCGAGGGTCGCGTCATGGACCTGTCCGAGGAGGACGACGACGAGGAGGCCCCGGTCATCGACGTCGCCGACGAGGCCGACCTGGTGGCCGAGCTGCGCGCCTTCCTCGACCGGGTGAACCCCGAGGACTTCGGTAAGTGAGCCGAGCGCTCAAGGGGCTCGCGCTCTTCTTCGCCTTCGTCGTCATCTACACGATCAGCCGGCACGCGATCGACGCCCACTCGAGCTCGACGACCACGACGCCGCCCACGACCACGACGAGCGTCGCGGCGGTGACGACCACGACGGCCCCGGGACCGGCGTCGTGCGCCGCCGGGGACTTCGCCGGCCGCTTCAACCAGGGCCAGGGGGCCGGCGGCGACGTCTACGCCAGCGTGACGATCACCAAGGACACCGCCGGGACGTGCACCCTCAAGGGGTGGCCGCGCCTGACCCTGCTCGACGGACAGGGTGGGCTCATCCCCGCGACGGCGACCGACGCGCCCAGCGCCACGACCTCGGGCGCGTTCTTGTCGCCGCCCCAGGCCAACCAGCCCCCGAGCACCCTGACCCTGGGGAACAACCAGTCGGCGACCTTCGACCTCATCTACTCCGACGTGTCGGTGGGATCGAGCTGCCCCAGCGCCGTGACCCTGAGCGTGCAGCTCCCCGGCGGGGCGGCCGAGGTGTCGGTGACGGCGGCGCCCCCGGTACAGGCGTGCAACGGCACCCTCACCGTCTCGCCGTTCTTCGCCGGCGCCTAGCGGCGGGGGTCGACCAGGATCCGGCCGCGGGTGCGCCCGTGGCGCAGGTCGTCGAAGGCCCCGGTGAGGTCGGCGAGTCCGACCTCGCGATCGACGAACACCTCGAGGTCGCTCGCGCGCACGGTGCGGGCGACCTCCTCCCAGACTCGTGCGCGCTGGAGGGTGGGCGCCTCCACGGCGTCGATGCCGAGGAGGCTGACCGCCCGGGTGATGAAGGGGTAGACGGTCGTGGCGAGTTCGGCGCTGGCCACCAGCCCACTCGCGGCGACGGCCGCTCCGTGACGCAAGGCCCGCAGGACCTCGGCGAGGGTTGGCCCGCCGACGCAGTCGATCGCGCCGTCCCAGCGCTCGCTCGCGAGCACGCGCTCGGGTCGGTCGCTCACGTCCTCGCGCCCGACGACGGCCGCCGCGCCGAGCCCGTGGAGCCACTCGGCCGCGTCCGGCGAGCCCGTCGAGGCGATCGGTCGGTACCCTCGTCGGGCGAGGTAGAAGACGGCCTGGGAGCCCACCCCGCCGGTCGCCCCGGTGACCAGGACCTCGGCGTCCGGGGCGAGGCCGTGGTGCTCGAGGGCCAGCACGCTCGCCATCGCGGTCCACCCGGCCGTGCCGACGATCATGGCGGCGCGCGCGTCGAGCCCCTCGGGCAGGGGCGAGACCCATCGGGCGGGCGCGCGGACCTCGGTCGCGAAGCCGCCGTCGCGCTCGACCCCGAGGGTCCCACCGTGCACGGCGACGGTGGTCCCGGCGGGCAACGCCCCGAACGACTCGATGAGGGATCCCGCCGCGTCGACGCCGCCGACGACCCGCGCGACGCGGCGCACGCGGCTGCGCGCCGTGGCGACCATGGCGTCTTTGTAGTTGACCCCGGAGTACTCGACGGCCACGTGCGCGTCGTCCTGGTCGAAGCCGTGGGGGGCGACCTCGTCGACGCTGAGGGCCAGTTCGCCGTCGGTCTCCGTGATTACCAGGGCTCGCACGGAACCTGAGCCTAGGTCCGGGGAACCGGTGGCGCGGCGGGGTCGCTCGGTACACTTGGGCGGTGGTGGCTCGCCTGGTGAGGCTTCGCGACGTCGCCGTCTCCCGGTGGGCCCGACTCGGGGGGCTCTCGGGTGACGGCGTGCTCTACCTGGCCTCGGCCGTCTTCGCGACCCTGCTCGGCGTGTACTCGACCCAGGGCGCGCAGTGGCAGTGGGGCTACCTGACGATCGGCCCCTACGCGCTCGTCGGCGTCGTGGCCCTCCTGCTCTCTCGACGGGTGCGCCGCCGTGTCCACCTCGCCCGGGTCGTACTGCTCGTGGCGGTGGGGATCGGCGCGGTGGCGGTGCCCCTCGGCCTCGAGGCCCACTGGCACCACGCCCAGCCCGAGGTCGGAGTCATCACCCGAGCCGGCCAGGCGCTCTCGAAGGATCACACGCCCTATCGCGCCTACGACCACAACGGCAAGGTCGTGGGCGAGATCAAGGGACTGCCGGCCTTCGAGTCGTTCTTCCCGTACTTCCCGCTCATGGGGGTCTTCGGGCTGCCCTCGGCGACGACCCACGAGGCCGACGGGCTCACCGACGCGCGCATCATCATGACGCTCATGACCCTGGTGACGAGCGCCGCCGCGCTGGCTCTGCTGCGAGCGCGCTCGGACCAGAAGCTCCGCGTCGCCCAGGTGCTCCTCGTCCTGCCGACCGGGGCGCTCTTCCTCTCGACCGGCGGGGACGACATGCCGATCCTCGCGCTCTGCCTGCTCGCCGTGGCCGCACTGCAGCGCCGACAGGCCAACCTCACCGGCCTCGCGCTCGGCCTGGCGGCGGCGATGAAGCTCACGGCGTGGCCCCTCGCCGCCGGCGCCCTGCTCGTGGCGCGCGACCGGGAGGGGCGACCCGTCTGGCCGCGGGTCCTCGCGTGGGTCGGGGTGATCGTGCTCGCCACGACGCTGCCCTTCGCCGTGCGCGACCCGGCCGCGTTCATGGCCAACGTCTTCGCCTTCCCCCTCGGGCTGGCCGGGGTGACCTCGCCGGCGGCGAGCGCCCTGCCCGGTCACATCCTGACGACCTGGGAGCCGGTGCTCGGTCACGTGCTGGCCCCGGTGACCTTCGTGGTGGGCGGGGCGTTCTTCGCGCGCTACCTGCGCCGGCACCATCCCCTCACCCTCAGCCAGCTGCTCGCGGTGCTCTCGGTGGCCTTCGCGGTCGTGATCTGCGTGGCCTCGGCGACCCGGGTCGGCTACGTGATCTACCCGCTGAACCTCGCCCTGTGGTCCGCGATCACCCGGCGCGCCGCGGTGGAGGAGCCCGAGCTCGTGGCGGTCGCGGCCTAGACGGTCTGGGAGTTCTGGAAGAGGGTGAAGCTCCACTCCACGTGGCCCGAGGGGGTGGCGAGGATCGTGACGCCGATCTCCCAGTAGAAGCCGTCGCTCGAGGAGCGCTGGAAGAGGTACTGGGGGTGGCCCGTCGGCGAGGGGCTCGTCGAGAACAGGCTCCAG
Source organism: Actinomycetes bacterium (assembly GCA_021831125.1). GTDB lineage: Bacteria > Actinomycetota > Acidimicrobiia > Acidimicrobiales > RAAP-2 > RAAP-2. The sequence goes on from JAKBNI010000008.1 coordinate 8,817, forward strand.
CCGAGGGCCGGCAGGTGGGCGCGGTAGAAGCCGAGGACCTCGCCGCTCGTGGCGTGGGCCGTCGCGAGTTTCTCGACGCAGTCGAAGTCGCCGGCGCCGAGGTTAGGCGTGGTCGAGCCGGGCCGGGGCGTCGTGGCGACCGGGAAGACGAAGCCGCTCACGAGGTCGTGGGGGACCTCGAGGGGCTGGTCGCAGTAGGCGAGGCCCGCGACGAGCGGGTGCTCGGCGGGCAGGCCGCCCACCACCACCGGGGCGGGGCCGGTGGTCGAGACGACCGGCCGGGCCGTCACCCAGTCGACGATGAGGAAGGTGGCGAGCAGCGCGATCCCCACCAGGGCGATCGTCGCGGCGGGCCAGATGCTCGTCGTGGTGGTGAGCGGGGGGCGCGGGGTGTCGCTCACCGACCCCATCCGAGGTGGTCGATCGGCCCGCGGCCCCGGCCGAGCCGCCAGGTCGCCGCACCCTCGAGGGCCACGCGCACGTAGGCCTTGGCCTCGGCGACCGCCTCGGGGACCGAGCGGCCGCGCGCCAGGCCGGCGGCGATCGCGGCCGAAAGGGTGCACCCGGTGCCGTGGTCGTTCTCGGTCGCGACGCGGGTGCCGTCGAGGACGCTCACGGTGCCCCCCACGAGCAGGACGTCGGGGGAGCGGTCCAGCTCGCGCAGGTGGCCGCCCTTGACGAGGGTCGCGGCCGAGCCGAGCGCGCTGACGCGCCGGGCCAGGGCCACGAGGTCCTCCAGGGTCCGCACATCGTGGGGGTCGACCTCGACCAGGGCGGCGGCCTCGGCGAGGTTCGGGGTGACGACCGTCGACAGGGGCACGAGGCGCTCCCGGTAGGCCTGGACCCCGCCGTCTTTCATCAGGTGGTCGCCGCTCGTGGCGACGAGGACCGGGTCGACGACGAGCTGGGGCAAGAGGCCGGCCTCGGCGAGGGCGGCCACCCGCTCGACCACCTCGGGCGTGGCGAGCATGCCGGTCTTCGCGGCGGCGACCGTGAAGTCGCCCGTGACCGCGCGCACCTGGGCCTCGACCTCGCCGGGGGTGAGCACGGCCACCGCGTCGACCCCGAGGGTGTTCTGGGCGGTCACCGCGGTGACGGCCGACGTGCCGAAGACCCCGAGGGCGGAGAAGGTCTTGAGGTCGGCCTGGATCCCGGCGCCCCCGCCCGAGTCCGAGCCGGCGATGGTCAGGGCGACCGCGGGCTGCACGCTCCAACCCTAGTTTCGCCACGGCGCAACTACGCTGGGCGCGGTGGAAGAGCTGCTGACCGTCGGCTCGTTCGAGTCGGCCTCGCGCCTGGTGTTCGGCACGGGCGGGTTCCGGTCCCTCGAGGTCCTCGAGGCGACCCTCGAGGCGGCCCAGGTCACCGTCGCGACGGTCGCCCTGCGCCGGGTCGACCCGTCGGTCGAGGGATCGCTCTACGACGTGCTCGAGCGAAACAAGGTGGCGCTGCTGCCCAACACCGCCGGCTGCTACAGCGCGCGCGAAGCCGTGGCGACGGCCCGGCTGGCCCGCGAGGCCTTCGAGACCGACCGGGTGAAGCTCGAGGTGATCGGCGACGACCGCACGCTGCTGCCCGACGTGGTCGAGACCCTCGCGGCGGCCGAGGAGCTGGTCGCCGACGGCTTCGAGGTGTGGGCCTACACCAACGACGACCTCATCGTCGCCCAACGGCTCGAGCAGGTGGGCTGCGTGGCGGTGATGCCGCTCGGCTCGCCCATCGGCTCGGGCCTCGGGGTGCGCAACCCCCACGCCGTGTCGCTCATCTGCGAGAGGGTGGCCGTGCCGGTCCTGCTCGACGCCGGGGTGGGCACGGCCTCGGACGCGGCGCTCGCGATGGAGCTGGGCTGTGCCGGGGTGCTCGCCGCCTCGGCGATCAACCGGGCCCTCGACCCCGTGGCCATGGGCGAGGCCGTCGCCACGGCCGTTCGCGCCGGCTGGCTGGCGGCCCGGGCCGGGCGGATCCCGCCCCGGCTCCACGCCGAGGCGTCCTCGAGCGCCCTCGGGCGGCCGGACCTGTTTGCCGAGTAGGCCGGGGATAACTACACTCGTGTAGTCCGGGCCATTCCCGGGTACCTCGGTCGGGAGGGGGAGTGTGAGCGGCGACAGCGACTTCGGATTCAGTGGACCCACCGTGTGCCGGCTCACCGGCGTCACCTACCGCCAGCTCGACTACTGGTCGCGCACGGGCCTCGTGACCCCCACGATCGCCGTCGCCCGCGGCAGCGGCTCCAAGCGCCGCTACGCCTACGCCGACATCCTCGAGGTGAAGGTCATCAAGCGCCTGCTCGACGCCGGGGTGTCGCTCGCGCGCGCCCGACAGGCCGTGGAGTGCCTGCGCCGCGCGCTCGGGGCTGACCTCGCCGCGGCGAGCCTTGTCCTCTCGGACGCGGGCTCGGTCCTCGCCCACGACGACGGCGAACTGGTCGACCTGCTGCGCGGGGGCCAGGGCGTCTTCAACATCGTCCCGCTCGCCACGGTGGTCGCCGAGCTCTCGACCACCCTCAGCGAGGATCCTTCGACGTCGGAGAAGGGGGCCGTCACGGCGTGAGCTCGCCCCAGCGAGGCGGAGACCCGCGTCGCCGACACCCCAGCGCCACGGCCCCGGTCGAGCGGGCCTTCGCGCACCCCTCCGAGGCCCTCTTCGCTCGTCTCCTCACGGTGACCGGCCACGACTGGCTCTACGAACCGGTCGAGTTCCCGCTCGAATGGGGACCCGACGGCACGCCGACGCGGGCTTTCCGCCCCGACTTCTACCTCGCCGGGCCCGGCGTCTTCGTCGAGCTCACGGTGCTCGCCCAGCGCCTGGTGACGCGCAAGAACCAGAAGGTCCGTCGATTCCGCGACCTCTACCCGGAGGTCCCGCTGGTCGTGGTGTACCGGCGCGACTTCGAGCGGCTGCTCGAGCGTGCGCGCCTGGCCACCCCCCTCGAGGAGGCCGCGTAGTGGACGAGCGGCGCAGCCACCTCTACGACGTCCACGTCGAGCTCGGGGCGAAGATGGTCCCCTTCGGCGGCTGGGTCATGCCGCTCGCGTACCCCACGGGGACCGTGGCCGAGCACCTGGCGTGCCGTCGCGACGCCGTGGTGTTCGACGTGAGCCACCTCGGCACGGTGCGCTGCGAGGGACCCGACGCCTTCGACGCCCTGCAGGCCACCCTCACCAACGACCTCACGAAGGTCGGGCCCGGGCGAGCGCAGTACACCCACCTGCTCACCGAGGACGGCTTCGTCGTCGACGACATCATCGTCTGGTGGGTGGGCGAGGACTCCTTCGACGTCATGCCGAACGCCTCGAACACCTCGGGGGTGCTCTCGGCCCTGCCGGGGGTCGACGTCACGGATGGGCGCAGCGTGCTCGCCGTGCAGGGCCCGCGCGCGCGCGAGCGCGCGGCGCTGGTCGACCCGCGCTTCGGCGAGGTGGCGCGCAACCGGGTGGTCCGCCTCGACTACGCGGGTGCCGAGGTGCGCGTCGCGGGCACGGGCTATACCGGCGAGCCGGGCGTCGAGATCGCCGCCCCGAACGAGGTGGCCGAGGACCTCTGGCGCGCTCTCGTGGCCGCCGGGGTGACCCCCGCGGGGCTCGGGGCGCGCGACACGCTGCGCCTCGAGGCCGGCCTGCCCCTCTACGGGCACGAGCTCTCGCTCACCTCGACCACCCTCGAGGCGGGCCTCGGCTGGGTGCTCGGGTGGAACAAGCCGACCTTCCGGGGCCGGGTCGCCGTCGAGCGCGAGCGCGCGAGCGGCCCGCGCCGGCGCCTGGTGGGCGTCGTCTCGGCGGGCCGCCAGCCCCTGCGCGAGGGGGCCGAGGTCCTCGCCGAGGGCGCCTCGGTGGGCTTCCTCTCCTCGGGCAACTACTCGCCCGTGCTCGAGCGGGGGATCGGGATGGGGCTGCTCGCTACGGGGCTCGCCGTCGGCGAGCCGGTCACGGTCGCCCTGCGCGGTCGCGAGGTCGCGGCGAGCGTCTGCGCGCTGCCCTTCGTCGCCAAGGAGTCGTGATGGCCGACTACCTGCCCCACACCGCCGAGGAGGTGGCCTCGATGCTGGCCCTCGTCGGGGTCGACTCGCTCGAGGACCTCTACGCCCACGTCCCGGACGTGGTGCGCCTGGCGGGGGGGCTGGACCTGCCGGCGGGCATGACCGAGCCCGACGCGGCGGCCCTGGTCGCGGGCTACGGCTCGCGCAACCTCGCGCGCGCGAGCGAGCTGGTCTGCTTCGCCGGGGCTGGCGCCTACGACCACGAGGTGCCCCCCGTCGTGCGCGCCCTCGCCGGGCGCAGCGAGTTCGTCACGGCCTACACCCCCTACCAGCCCGAGGTCGCCCAGGGCGTCCTCCAGGCGATCTTCGAGTACCAGACGCTCGTCGCGCGTCTCGCGGGCCTGCCGATCGCCAACGCCTCCCTCTACGACGGCGCGAGCGCGCTCGTCGAGGCGCTCAACATGGCCCACGGCGCGACGGGCCGCTCGCGCATGCTCGTCTCGTCGGGCGTGCACCCGCACTGGCGGGCCGTCGCGCGCACCTTCGCGGCCGGCACCGGCCACGAGGTCGTCGAGGTGCCCCTCGTCGAGGGGCGCACCGACTGGTCCGGGGTCGACCCCGAGGGCGTCGCCGCGGTCGTCGTGGCCTACCCCAACTACCTCGGGGTGCTCGAGGACCCCGCCGAGGCCCGGGCCCTGGCCGACGCGGCCGGGGGCCTCCTCGTCGTGGCGGGCGACCCGGTGGCCGCGGGCGTGCTGCGCTCGGCCGGGTCGTGGGGGGCCGACGTCTTCGTCGGCGAGGGCCAGCCCTTCGGCACGGCGCTCTCCTTCGGCGGGCCCTACCTCGGTCTCTTCGCCTGCACCGAGGCCCAGGTGCGCCGCCTGCCCGGGCGGATCGTGGGCGAGACCCTCGACACCGAGGGCCGGCGCGCCTACGTCACGACCCTGCGCGCGCGCGAGCAGGACATCCGTCGCGAGAAGGCGACCTCGAACGTCTGCACCAACCAGACCCTGATGGCCGTCACGGCGGCGGTGCAGCTGGGCTGGCTGGGGACGCAGGGCCTGCGCGAGGTGGCGACGCGCTGCGCCCAGGGGGCCCACTACCTCTTCGACGAGCTCGGGGCCCTCGAGGGCGTCGCCCCGGCGACGCAGGGGCCGTTCTTCCGGGAGTTCGCGCTGCGCCTGCGCCACCCGGCCCGCGAGGTGGTGGCGCGTCTCGCCGAGGCGGGGATCCTCGCCGGGGTCGCGCTCGACGCGCTGGTGGCGCCGGGGGACCGCTCGATCGAGGCGCCCGAGGAGGTGCTGCTCGTCACGGTGACCGAACGGCGCACCCGGGCCGAGATCGACCGGTACGTGGATGCGATGAGAGGAGCCCTGCAGTGACCGCGAGCCCCGCCGGGCGGGCCTCGTCGGCGCCCCTCATGGGGCGCGACGCCGAGCCCACCCTCTTCGAGATCTCCGTGCCCGGGCGCACCGCCTACCAGCTGCGCACGACCGACGTGCCGGCGCGACCCCTCGAGGAGCTGGTGCCCGCCGACCACCTGGCCGAGTCGCCGGTGGCGGTCGCCGAGGTCTCCGAGCGCGACCTCGTGGCCCACGTGACCCGCCTCAGCCACCGCCAGTTCTCGGTCGACCTGGGGATGTACCCACTGGGGTCGTGCACGATGAAGTACAACCCCAAGTTCTGTGACGCCGTAGCGGCCGATCCGGCGCTCGCGAGCGTGCACCCGGCCACCCCCGCCGCCCTCGCCCAGGGCTGGCTGGAGGTCTTCGTCGACCTGGAGGAGCGGCTCTGTGCGATCACCGGCATGGCCGCGGCGACCCTGCAGCCGGCCGCCGGGGCGGCCGGGGAGCTGACCGGGCTGCTGCTCATGCGCGCCTACCACGAGAGCCGTGGCGACGTGCGCCGAAGGGTCATCATCCCCGACTCGGCCCACGGCACCAACCCCGCCTCGGTGACCCTGGGGGGCTACGAGGTCACGACGGTGCCCTCGAACGACCGGGGCCTCGTCGACCTCGAGGCGCTGCGTGGGGTGCTCGGCCCCGACGTCGCGGGCATCATGCTCACCAACCCCAACACGCTCGGGCTGTTCGAAGAGGAGATCGAGGGCATCGCCGCCGCCGTCCACGAGGTCGGCGGCCTGCTCTACTACGACGGGGCGAACCTCAACGCGATTCTCGGGGTCGTGCGCCCGGGGGACATGGGCTTTGACATCGTGCACATGAACCTGCACAAGACCTTCGCCACCCCCCACGGCGGCGGGGGACCCGGCGCCGGGCCCGTCGCGGTCGCCGCGCACCTCGTCGACTTCCTGCCCGGGCCCCGGGCCGTGCGGGAGGGAGAGGGCTTCGCCTGGGCGACGCCGGCGCGCTCGATCGGTCGGGTCCACGGCTGGCACGGCAACGCCCTGGTGCTCGCACGGGCCCTCGCCTACATCCACGTCCACGGGGCCGAGGGGCTGACCCGGGTGGCCCAGCACGCCGTCTTGAACGCGAACTGGCTGCGCCGGCGCCTGGCGGCGATCCTGCCGGCCGCCCACGACCGGATGTGCATGCACGAGTGCACCCTTCGCGCCACCCCCCTCAAGGACGCCTACGGCGTGCGGGCCCTCGACGTGGCCAAGGCCCTCCTCGAGGAGGGCTTCCACGCGCCTACCGTCTACTTCCCCCTCATCGTGGACGAGGCTCTGATGTTCGAGCCGACCGAGACCGAGAGCCCCCAGACCCTCGAGGCGCTGGCCCAGGCGATCGAGCGCATCGCCGCGCGCGCCGCCACCGACCCCGAGGGGCTCCACCGGGCGCCCCAGACGACGCCGGTCGCGCGCGTCGACGAGGCCCGTGCCGCCCGCCACCTCATCGCCACGGCCGACGCCTCGCGGACCTGACCCTCTCGGACCGGCTCCGAGCACGCGACTCGGCTCAGTGCTACGGTCCGCGCCGGGGGACGGGGGGTCGTCATGGCTCGGTACCGGACATCGACGAGGGTCGTGGCGGCGGCGGTGGTGGCCGTCGTCGTTCTCGGGGGTGCCCTCCTCCTTCCACCGCCGGCGGTGGCGAAGTCCCCGGCACTTCACGTGGGTTCGGTGTCGGCGATCGTGACGCACGACTTCGCGCTCAACAACGAGGCCAACGCGACCCTGAGTTACGTCGTGCAGGGTCGTGACGAGGGTGGCTCGGCTCTGGCGATCGACGATTCCGTCTTCCGCTTCCACAAGATCGCCGGTGACCGCACCCTCGAGGGCGCTCGCTACTACCCGTTCTTCGGGCGTGTCGTCTCGAGCTCGGTGCCCGCCCAGAGCTCCTACCCCGTGCGCTTCGCCGCCGAGGTGGTCGAGTCCAGCGCACCGGGAACCCCGCGGGCAGACGTGGGGTGTGCGGGTTCCGGAGTCCTGGACGTCGTGACAAAAGTCGCCGCGAGCGGCCCGTGGCGCGTGACCCTCGAGCCCTACGTCCCGTCGATCGCGGCGTTGCCGCGCTTTACCTCGGCGCACGGCCACGGTCGCTTCGCCACGTCGCAACGTCTCGCGATGCCCCTCGCGAGCCTGGCGTCAGCGGTGGTGGCGAGCCTCGAGCACCGGGCGGCGACGGGGGCCGGCACCACCTTGGTGCCCGGGGGTGACTTCGTCACGAACGCGTGCGGCCATTTCGAAATGTGGGATCCCCATCTCTGGTCGGGCTCGCACAGCGGGCTGACCTCCACGTCGCAGCTGAGCGCCGCGACGCCCGCGGACGAGGTCGCCTTCGCCACGGTGGGGGGAGGGGCGCTCGCTGCGTTCACCGTCACCGAGCGCTACACGGAGCGACCGGCCGTCGCCGGGGACTACGTCATCTGGTCTCACGGGACCTACACCGCGTGGGACCTGCTGCCGGTGGGCCACTACGCCAGTGTGACCGTCGTGGTGGACCAGGAGGTCGCCGTGCTCGACCCGGCCGTGAGGAGTGGTCAAGCGGCTCACGTGGTCGGTGCCTATGGCGGCGTCGTGAGCGTGACGGGAACGCCCGTCGCCTGAGGGTCGGTCAATCGCGACGCGAGAAGCCCCGGATGGCCAGGGTGAAGAAGAGCACCGCGAAGGCGGCGACCAGGGTGAGCTCGAGCCAGACCGGCAGCGTGTAGCCAAAGAGGGTCACCGTGGCCGAGATGCGCTCGGCGGCTACGGGCGGCACGTTCTGGACCGCGAGGACGACCTGGCGCAGGGGGGCGACGGCGTAGGTGAGCGGGTCGAGTCGGGTGAAGATGCTGAGCCCCGCCGGCAGTCCCGAGGGGGGAAGAAGGCCCCGGAGAGGAGCATCGAGAGGTGCGCGCCGCGCGACGACCCGGAGGCCCCCGGTGACGCGCCCCGGGAGTCTGCTCCGGGTTGACCCGGCCCTCCCCGGTCACGGGGAGGATCGACGAGGTCGCGTGCCGTGGTGGCACAACGACCCGCGATCAGCCGGCGGAGCCGCCCAGGCGCGCGAGGGCGCTCTGGAACTGGGCCAGGGTTGCGACGGCACTCGTCGGCGGGACCGTGACCGACACCGGTGTGCCGAAGTTCGACAGGTCGATCTGCATGCTCTCGTCCAGGGCCGTCCCGTTGGTCGTCTCCGAGACGGTGAGGTCCATCCGGCGCAGCAGGTTCGCGCCGTCGGCCCACACCGTCAGGCTCATGGACATGGTCCGCACGGCCTGGAGCGCGACGGCGGCCTCGGCCGCGGGCAGGTGCTCGGTGGCGATGGCCTGGCGGGCTGCCGCGAGGAGGGTCGAGGTCGACAGGGAGACCCGGTAGCCGGTGACGGCCGTCCCGTCGATCGTCGAGGCGCCGAGGGAGGTGACGGTGGCCCCCTGGGACTGGAGCAGCTGGAGCGCCCCGACGACGTTCACCAGCCCACCCGGGCCGCTCGACGGCGAGGCGGCGGCGGGCAAGGGCACGGCGAGCCAGGACTTGCCGGGCACGAGGGTCGAGATCGACGTCGAGCCCGAGGTGAAGGAGACGTACGCCTGGTCGCCGGCGATGATCTCGTCGTCGGTGGTGCTCACCGACGCACCGTTCGCGGCGAGGTCGATCTGACTCGTACGCCGGATGAAGTCGAGGGCTCCCGATCCGCTGAGACTGAGGGTCTGGCCGTTGGCCACGACGCTGCCGGTGATCGTTAGGTCGGAGGAGCTCGCCGCGAGGGTCGTGCGCGAGGCCTCGCGCACGACGGCCGCCGCGGCCGCCGTCGGGCGGCTGCCGCCGAGACCAAGGACCACACCGGCGACGACGGCCGCAATGACGATGACCGCGACCACGACGACGAGCCCGGTGTGGCGAGGGCGCGGCGTCGCGCTCGTGGGGACGTGGAGGCCGTCCTCCGGCAGGGTTGCGTCGCGGTGCTCGGCGTCGTCGGTCATGGCCCCCCTCGCGTCAGCCGATCGTCGATCACGACACTAGGGTCCGCCCTCGGGCGTCGCGGGGTGGGGGACGCGGCGCGCGTCGGCTCGGGGCCGACCAACGCCCAGGGAACGCCGCCGTGTGGCCGCGGGATGGGTGTGGCCGGGACGGGGCGAGTCCAGGTTCGGAGACCCTCTCCGACGCGCCGGGCTGCCTCCGGCTAGTCGCTCGGCGCGTCGACCGAGCTCACCGTGCGTAACACCTTGCGCAAGAGACGGGCGAGCTCGTCCTGCTCGGCGCGGGTGAGCTCGCCGACGGCCACGGACTCGTGGCGGTTGAACTCGGGGAAGACCGTCTCGATGAGCCGGGCGCCCGAGCGGGTGAGGCCGATCGAGACGCGGCGGCGGTCGTCACGGTGGGGGAGGCGCCGGATGAGCCGTCGCCCCTGGAGGGTCTTGATCACCCCGGTGAGGGTTCCCTTGGTGACCCCGGCCTCCTCCGCGACGTGGCCGGTCTCCTGGTCGCCCCAGATCCACAGCACCCACAGCACCGTGAAGGCCACCCAGCTGAGCTCGAAGTCGGAGAGCACCGTGCGCTCCATGTGGTTGCGCACCGCTGACCCGGAGCGGTAGATGTTCGAGACGGCGCTCATGGCGGTGAAGTCGAGCTCGTGGCCCGCGAGCCGTGCGCGGATGTCGCGCTCGGCCTCCGAGACGACCGACACCTCGCTGCTCGCGATCCGCCGACTCATCGGGTCTCGAGGGTCGTGCCTCCGGCGAAGGTGGTCCCCACGGCGCGGTAGTAGCCGGCGATGATCTCCCGGGGCGCGATCGAGGCCAGTTCCTCGGTGGGCGAGTCGAAGAGCTCGAGGGTGGCGCGTCCGCGCCAGGCCGGACCGAGCTCGACGTCGACCCCGGACATGGTGACGACCTCGGTGATCGCGTCGGTGCCGTCGAGCTCGATGCGCGGGAGGTAGCGGTGGTGCAGCATGGGGTGGCCGTTCACGAACCCGGCGCTCGGGGCCTCGGCCTCGAGGGTCACGGTGGCCTGAGCCAGGCGGCGGTCGGCCGCGGCGAGGGTCATCCCGAAGCGTCCGCCGGGGGCGACCCGGGGTCCGGCCCGCCCGACGCTCACCGGGCGGGTCTGGTGGATCGAGCCGAGCTTCTTGGGGTAGCCCTGGAGGTGACCGCGCACGAGGGCGAAGTCGGTGTCGACCCAGATGAAGAGGCACCGGCTGTAGAGGGCGTCGCGGTAGCGACAGCGCACCACGACGAAGGCCTCCCGGTACTGGCCGCGCACCGGGTCGAGCAGCTCGGCGCCGTCGGCCCCGCAGCTCTGCCAGTCGGCCCAGATGAAGGCCACGGCGCCGGGGTCCTCGTCGTCGTGGGCGAGCGAGACCCCCTCGGGCAACAGGCGGGCGATGGCCGCGGGGTCGGTGCGGTACTCGACGGTGAGCAGGTCGCCCGAGTAGTGCCACGGCGGTGGGGGCAGCAGGGAGGCCCGCCCGGTGGCGGTGCGCGGGAAGGGGAGCCCGACGAGGCTCACGAGCGGTTCCAGCCCGTGGCGGGCCGGTCGAACCAAACGTGGACCTGCCCGGTCCCGATCGCGTTCTCGTAGGCCGAGTAGAGCCGCCCGGGCGCCACGCAGTCGCGTCCGCCGAGGGCCGCGACCATCATCTGGTAGTGGCCGAAGCGGCCCTCGGGCTTGACGGCGGCGAACTCGGCCAGGTGGTCGACGACGAAGGCGTGGTCCCCGCGTCCCCAGGCCTCCAGGACGCGGTGGTCCCACTCGCGCGCGGCGGCCGAGAAGATGTGCTCCTCGTCGGCCGCCTCGTGGTCGCGCAGGCGTCGCAGGGGGTGGAACGTGTGGCTGAGCGCCCCCGAGGCGATGATCGCGACCCGGCGGTCGCTCTGCTCCACGGCCTCGGCGACCACGCGCCCCACCGTGGCGAAGTCCTCGGGCTCGGCGGTCTGGCAGACGCTCACCGAGACCCAGGCCGCGTCGCCCTGGAGGAAGCCGAGGAAGTTCGTCGTGGCGTAGGTGATGGGCAGGTGCTCGTTGTCGATCGGGGTGATCCAGCACTCCGGTGTCTCGAGGGCGATCTCGCCGACGAGCTTGGCGAAGGCCGGGTCGCCCTTGATGTCGTAGGGGACGCTCGACATCCCCCGGGGGAGCTCCTCGGAGGTGAAGTACCCGTGGCGCCGCTCGGCCGCGGTCACGACGAACTCGACGGTCGTGAACCAGTGGCTGTCGAAGACGACGACGAGGTCGGGGGCGAGGGCGTCGAAGACCTCGCGGCGCAGCTGGTGCAGGCCCGTGAACAGCGTGCTCTCGCGGCCGTGGTTGAGGGCCCGACGCTCCTCGTCGGGCAGGACGATGGTGGGCACGTGGGCCAAGAAGCCCGCCCCGACGATCTCACCCATGGGTGGTCCCCTCCTTCACCTGGTAGGTCTTGAGGTCGCTGTAGAAGTCGAGGGCGTAGTCGCCGCCCTCACGTCCGATGCCCGAGATGCCCGTCCCGCCGAAGGGGGCAGTGAGGTCGCGCACGAGGAAGCAGTTGACCCAGACTGTCCCGGCGCGCACCCTCGAGCCGACGCGGTCCGCGCGGGCGCGGTCCTGGGTGAAGAGCATGGCCGAGAGGCCGTAGCGCGTCGAGTTGGCCAGCGCGACCGCCTCGTCCTCGCCCGAGAATCGCTGCAGGGTGAGGACCGGCCCGAAGACCTCGCGCTGGACGATCTCGGCGTCGTTGTCGAGGGGTTCGATGAGCGTCGGTTCGTACCACAGCCCGTCCTCGCGCCAGCGCCGCCCCCCGGTGAGGACCCGGTGGCCCTGGGCGCGGGCGCGCTCGACAAACCCCTCGACGCGCGCGAGGTGGTCGGGGTGGATGAGGGGCGAGACGGTCGTCGCGGGGTCGCGGCTGTCGCCCAGCACGTGGGCCCGGGCGCGCTCGACGAGCCCGTCCCGGAACTCGTCGTAGACCGGCGCCTCGACGAGCAGTCGGGTCCCGGCGAGGCAGACCTGTCCGGCGTCGTCGTACATCACCGCGGCCCGCTCTACCGCGAGGTCGAGGTCGGCGTCGGCGAAGACGACGAAGGGGCCCTTGCCGCCGAGCTCGGCCGTGAAGGGCACGAGGTTCGCGGCCGCGGCGAGGCCGATCGCCCGGCCCGTCTCGGGTGAGCCGGTGAAGGAGATCCGCCGGACCCGCGGGTCGGCGACGAGGGCGGCGCCGGCGTCCTCGCCGACCCCCTGGACGAGGTTGAAGACCCCGGGCGGCAGTCCCGCCTCGGCGACGAGGTCCATGAGCAGCGAGCACGACAGCGGCGACCACTCCGCCGGCTTCAAGACGACGGTGTCGCCGGCGGCGAGGGCCGGGGCACACTTCCAGGTCGAGAGCATGAACGGCGCGTTCCACGGCGTGATCACCACGGTGGGGCCCGCGGGCATGCGCTGGACGTGGTTCTCGGTGCCGTTGGAGGACCAGACGCGGCCCTCGTAGCCCGCCGCCAGGTCGGCGTAGGCGCGGAAGTTGCGCGCGCCGCGCCCGATGACCCGCAGTCGCAGGCTCTCTTCGAGCATGGCCATGTCGAGGCACTCGACCCGGGCGAGGCGTTCGACGTTCGCGTCGATGAGGTCCGCCAGGCGGTAGAGGTGGGCACCGCGCTCGGCCGGGGTGAGCGCGGCCCACGCGGGGAAGGCCGACTCGGCGGCCGCGACCGCGGCCGCGGCGTCCTCGGCGGTGCCGCGCGACACCTCGGCCAGGGGCATCGACCAGTCGAGGGGGCTGCGGTCGGTGAAGGTCGTCGTCGAGTCGACACGCTCGTTGGCGATGAAGTGGCCCGTGGCGACCGGCACGCCCGCGACGTCGGCGACAGCGCTCACGCCTCGTACCGGGGTCGCACGCGGGGGTAGGGGAGCTGGGAGCGGTCCGTCGCGACGGGCCGTCGCTGCCCGCGCAGGGGCCAGTCGCCGCCGAGCGCGGTGGAGAGCACCTCTTCGGTGGCGGTCGGCTGGGCGCCGACCTCGTCGCTGACCAGGGCCGGGCCCTCGACGACGTGGTTGGTCAGGGCCCCGAGGCCCTCGACCTCGACGGTGACGACGTCACCGGGCTCGACGGGACGAGAGTGCGCCGGCGTGCCGGTGAGGATCACGTCACCCGGTACGAGGGTGATGAGCCGGGCGAGGTCGGTGACCAGGTAGTGCATGTCCCAGGACATCTCGTCGGTCGAGCCGTCCTGGCGGACCTCGCCGTTGACGCTCGTGCGCAGGGCCTTGCCGGAGAACGACCAGTCGGTGACGACGCCGGGTCCGATGGGGCAGAGCGTGTCGGCCCCCTTGACCCGCAGCATGGAGCCGGCGTCGGTGTCGCGGAAGTCGTGCAGGCCGAAGTCGTTGGCGACGGTGTAGCCGGCTATGTAGTGGGCGGCGTCGGCGAGGGCGATGTTGCGCGCGGTGCGACCGATCACGATCGCGACCTCGCCCTCGTAATTGAGGTAGCGGCAGTTCGCCGGGCGCACGACGGCGCCCCCGTGGGCGTTGAGCGCCGACACCGGCTTCTGGAACCAGGTCGGCGCCGGCGGCAGACCGACCCCGAACTCGCGCACGCGCGAGACGTGGTTGAGGTGACAGCAGAGGATCTTCGACGGCGTGACCGGGGGCAGGTGCACCGCGGTGGCGGCCTCGACGCGACGTCCGTCGGCCGCCACGAGGGTCGCGCCCTCGCGGATCACCTCGACCGCGTTGCCCTCCAGCAGGATGCGTCGGAACTCCACCGGCCCTCCGAGGTCGTTTGCGTACGAATGATTCCTCCACACTACAAACCGCGTCCGCGACGGCGTGCTACGTTCGCCCCGTCACTCGAGGAGGCGTGATGGCCCAAGACTTCGATCGCGTACGGGTCCTGTGGCCCGACCACCTGGGCCTCGCTCGGGGCAAGTACATCCCCGCCGAGATGGCCGAGGACGGGGCGCGCCACTGCACGGGCACCTGGGCCCTCTCCTACGACCGCACGATGACTCCCTACACGCCGGGCAGCGGGTGGAACGAGGGGCTGCCCGACTTCGAGGCCGTCTTCGGGGCCGACGAGCTGCGGCCGTCGTGGGAGCCGCGCACCCGCGTGGTGGTGGCCCAGCTGACCCGCGACGGCGCGCCGCTCGCCGTCTCGCCGCGCACCGCCCTAGCCAAGGCGGTCGAGGACTGGGGCGCGATGGGCCTCACGCCCTACGTCGGGATCGAGTTCGAGGCGTTCGTCTTCGCGCCCGACGGACAGGGCGGGTGGCGACCGCGCGACACCCCGGGTGCCTTCGTCTACGGCACCGGACCCGCCGTCGACCCCGACGGGCTCGTCGACGCCATCTGGGCCGCCTGTCGCGAGGCCGCCCTGCCGCTCGAGTCGGTGAACTCCGAGTACGACTCGCCCCAGTTCGAGTTCACCCTGCGCTACAGCGACGCCCTGCGGGCCGCCGACGACGCCTTCTTGTTCAAGGTCCTCGCCCGCGAGGTCGCCCACCGCTTCGGGCTGCTGCTCACCTTCATGGGCAAGCCGCTGAGCGACCGGGGCGGCTCGGGGCTGCACGTCAACTTCTCGGTGCGCGACGGCGAGGGTCACAACGCCTTCGCCGACCCCGCGAGCCCCGACGGCCTCTCGGTCGGCGCCCACCAGGCGATCGGTGGGCTGATCGCCCACCACCGGGCGCTGGCCGGGCTCTGCGCGCCGACCGTGAACGCCTACAAGCGTCTGCGGCCCGCCTCGCTCTCGGGCTACTGGGCCAACTGGGGCTACGACCACCGCGGCGCGACGATCCGGGTCCCCGGCGCGAGGGGTGAGGGGACGCGCCTCGAGCACCGCCTGAGCGACGGGGCCGCCGTCGTGCACACCGCGATCGCCGCGGTACTCCAGGCCGCCCGCCTGGGCGTCGCCTCGGGGGCCGATCCCGGGCCGTCGGAGGCGGGCAACGGTCTCGACACCATCGAGGCGACGATCGGGGTTCCCCACTCGCTCGATCAGGCCCTGGGCGAGCTCGAGGCCGACGCCGAGCTCGTCGAGGCCGTGGGGGCCGAGCTCGTGGCCCAGCACCTGGCGGTGAAGCGCTCGGAGTGGGAGCGCTACTGCGCGGCGACGACCGACTGGGAGCTGCGCGAGTACCTCCCCTTCTTGTAGGCGGCCGTGTCCGAGGTCCCGACCGAACTCGTCGCCGACCGAGTCCGGCTGCGGACCCTCGCCCCGCCCGACTTCAGGGCCCTGGGCCAGGACCCCGTGGCGTTCGCGGGCGACCTCGGGCTCGCGTGCGCGCCCGAGTGGCCGGCCCCGGTCATCCGCCAGCGCTTCGCCGAGGGCCCCCGCGAGACCCCGGCCGACCCCCGCTACGGCTTCTGGGTCGTGATCGAAGAGGCCGAGCGCGTCATCATCGGCGACGTCGGCTTCCACGGTCCGCCCGACGCCGGGTCACTCGAGGTCGGCTACGCCCTCGCCCCGGGCTGGCGCGGGCGGGGCTACGCCACCGAGGCCGTCGGGCGGCTCTGCGCCTGGGGGCTGGGCGAGGGGGGCGCGCACGTGGTGACGGCGCGCATCCGTCCCGACAACGAGGCGTCGGCCCGGGTGGTGGCCCGTCTCGGCTTCGAGCGGGTCGGGGTGGCCGACGGCTTCGAACTCTGGCGTCGCGAGGGGTAGCGCGCCCGGGTGAGGCCGGGCGCGCCCGGTCACTGCGCCGTCCAGCCCCCGTCGATCGAGATCGGCGCCCCGGTCATGGTCGAGGCGGCGTCGGAACAGAGGAAGACCGCGAGGTCGCCGATCTGCTCGGGGGTCGTGAAGGCGTGCAGGGGCTGCTTCTCGGCGAGCAGGGCGACCGACTCCTCGGCGACCGTGGTGCCGTTGGCCGCCGCGCGCTCGGCGATCTGGCGCTCGACGAGCGGGGTGAGGACCCAGCCGGGGCACACGGCGTTGACGGTAACCCCGGAGTTGGCGAGCTCGAGGGCCGCGACCTTGGTGGCGCCCACCACGCCGTGCTTGGCCGCGACGTAGGCGACCTTGTGGGTGCTCGCGACCAGTCCGTGGGCCGAGGCGACGTTGACGATGCGGCCCCAGCCGCGCTCGCGCATCCGGGGGATCGCGCAGCGCATCCCGTGGAAGACGGCCGAGAGGTTGAGGGCGATCACCGCGTCCCAGCGCTCCACGGGGAACTCCTCGATCGGGGCCACGTGCTGGATGCCGGCGTTGTTCACGAGCACGTCGAGGGACCCGAAGGCCGTCTGGGTACGCTCGACGAGGCCGGCCACGCCCTCGGCGCTCGACAGGTCGGCCGGGTCGTAGCCGACCGTGACCCCGAACTCCTCGGCGAGCGCTCGACGGCGCTCGTCGACCTCGCCGGGGTCGCCGAAGCCGTTCAGCATGACGTCGGCCCCGGCGCGCGCCAGGGCGCGCGCGACGCCCCAGCCGATGCCGCTGGTCGATCCGGTGACGAGCGCGTGTCGGCCGATGAGGGTCACGGTGCCTCCTTGTCGCTTCTCGTGGGGACGAGTCGGGCCACGATCGAGGCAGCGCCTACCGGGACGCCGGGCCCGAGTCGGCCGCCGGCGCGCCGGGCGCGCAGCCGCGCGACGAGTCCGGCCAGTCCGCCGGGCACGAAGAACACGAAGAGGATGAAGATCGCCCCGAGCAGGAACTGGGGCTGGGAGAGGGGGACCCGCACCACGGCGGGCAGGGTGGCGAAGGAGGGCTGTCCCGACACCTTGACGAGCAGGGACTCGAGGTACCAGTAGAGGATGCCGCCGGTCACGGCGCCCCCGCGAGAGGCGGCGCCCCCGAGCATGACCATCACGACGATCGCCAGGGTCAAGGTGGTGGTGGCGACCGCGTCGGGCACCGCCGTGCCGATGAGCAGCAGGTAGACCACCCCGGCGCCCGTCGCCACGAGCGAGGAGAGGGTGTAGGCCGCGAGCTTGAACCCGAAGGGCCGTAGTCCGAGCACCTCGGCCCGGGCCTCGTTGTCGCGCACCGCGACGAGCACGTGGCCGACCGAGGACTCGATGAAGACCCAGACGAGAGCGCCGGCGACGACGAGGAAGGCCAGGGCCAGCCAGTAGAGGGAGCGGGTGTTCGAGACGGCCCCCGACAGGATCGACGGGAGCCGGGTGGTGGAGAGGGCGAGGCCGTCCTGACCGCCGGTGAGCCCGTGGGGGTTGTCCTGGATCAGGAAGTAGAAGGCCTGGGCGAAGGCCAGGGTGACCATGGTGAAGGCGATGCCGGTGACCCGCAGGCTCACCGCGCCCACCACCAGCGCCAGTGCGAGGCCGACGGCGGCGGTGACCGCGAGGGCGGCACCCAGCGACCAGTGCCAGTCGGTGAGGGCGATGTCGAAGACGTAGACGCCTGCGGCGAAGTGCAGGACGACCCCGAGCGAGAGCAGGCCGGTGTAGCCGAAGAGGACGTCGTAGCCGAGGGCCACGGCGCCGAAGACGAAGCAGACCGCGAGGATCGAGAGGTTCCCCGCGGAGTCGAGCGTGTCGAGCGTCCCGGGCAGCACCGCCGGGATGTGGAGGCCGAGGTAGGGCAGGAGCGCGGCCACGACCACGAGCGCGGCGCCCACCGTCAGTCCGAGGCGCGGCACCCTCACGTGGCCCTCCCGAAGAGGCCCCGGGGTCGGATCTCGAGCACGAGGGCGAGCAGCAGCACGGTGGAGAGGTTGCCGATCTCGGAGAACCCGGCGTGCTGGCCGCCGTAGTAGTTGGCGTAGTCCTGCAAGAGGCCGACCACGACGGCGGCGACCGCCGACCCGCGGATCGAGCCGAGGCCCCCGATCACCACGACGATGAAGGCGAAGATCAAGAGGCCGTCGCCCTGCAGGGGCGAGAGCAGGTCGCCGGTGAAGACGGCCGTGTAGAGCAGCCCCGCGAGACCGGCCATCGCCCCGCCGATCACGAAGACGAGGGTGAAGGCCCGCCCGACGTCGACGCCCAACGCGCTCACCATCTCGCGGTTCTCCACCCCGGCGCGGATCACGATGCCGAAGCGGGTGCGCCGCAGGAACCACTCGAGCGCGACGAGCACCACCACGCCCCCGACGAGGGCGACGAAGTCGGCGTTGGGCAGGAGGACCGAGCCGACGTGCGTGGCCTCGAGGAACCACAGGGGGACGGGCAGGGAGAGGGAGTTGGCCCCGAAGCCCCCGAGCAGGAGGGCGACGACGGCCAGGTCGAGGCCGATCGTCACCAGGACCTGGCTGAGCGGCTTGCCGTAGAGGGGGCGGATGAAGACGACCTCGGTGAGCAGGGCCGCGAGCGCCCCGCCGGCGACCGCGGCCAGGACCTCGAGGGCGAAGGTGACCGCCGAGGGCGTGCTCGCGGGCAGGTGCGTCGCCAGGTCCCACCCGGCGTAGGCGCCCAGGGTCATGAACATCCCGTGGGCGAAGTTGAGGATGTCCATCAGGCCGTAGATGAGCGAGAGGCCCGAGGCCGCGAGGAAGTAGACGGCGCCCAGGGCCAGCCCGGCGAAGGTGAGCGAGAGGAAGATCGTCATCGCGCTGCCGCGACCCCGAGCAGCTGGCGGGTGAGGTCGGGGTCGTCGAGGTCACCGACCGGTCCCTGGTGGACGACCCGGCCGTGGTCGAGGACGACCATCCGCTCGGCCAGGCGACGCACGACCGCGAGGTTCTGCTCGACGAGCAGGATGGTCGAGGTGGTGGCGACCCGGGCCAGGGCTTCGGCGACCTCGCCGACGAGCTTGGGGGCGAGCCCCTTGGAGGGCTCGTCGACCACGAGCAGGGGCCACCGGTTGAGCAGGACCCGGGCGATGGCGAGCATCTGCTGCTGACCTCCCGAGAGCGACCCGGCCCGCTGGCGGACCCGGGCCGCGAGGTCGGGGAAGAGGGCGAACGCGTCGTCGTAGGCCGGGGCCTCGACGCGCTCGGCCAGGCGGAGGTTCTCGGCGACGGTGAGCCCGGCGAAGACGTCGCGATCCTCGGGCACGTAGCCCACCCCCAGGCGGGCGATCCGGTGCACCGCGAGACCCCGGGTGTCGTGGCCGAGGACGCGCACGACGCCGGTGTGGGCGGCGAGGCCCATGACGGCGCGCAGGGTCGTCGTCTTGCCCACGCCGTTGCGCCCGAGGAGCGCGGTGACGCCCCCGGTGGGGACGCTGAACGAGACGCCCTGGAGCACGTGGGAGCCGCCGAGGCTCACGTGGACGTCGTCGAGCTCGATCGCGTGGCTCACAGCGCTTGACCCAGGTAGGCCCGCTGGACCTCGTCGTTGGCGATGACCTCGTCGGGCGTGCCGTGGGCGAGGAGCCGCCCCGAGTCGAGCACGGCGATCGTCTCGGCCAGGCCGACGACGACCGACATGTGGTGCTCGATCAAGACGACCGTCCGGCCCTGGCGAGCCAGGCCGCCGATGAGGTCGGTCAGGGGCTCGACGTTCTCGGTGTTCACCCCGGCCATCGGCTCGTCGAGCAGGAGGGTGCGGGCGTCGGAGGCGATGAGGATCGCGAGCTCGAGCTTGCGCTTGTCCCCGTGGGAGAGGGCGCCGGCCGGGCGCGCGGCGAGGGGGCCGAGTCCGACGGCGGCGAGGGCCTCGCTCGCGACGCGCGTGGCCTCGTCACTGGCTCGAGGGCGGTGCCAGAACCCTCGGACGGTGCCGTGGCGCGCCTCGGCGGCGAGGCGGGCGTTCTCGAGCACGCTCAGCGTCGGAAAGAGGCTCGAGGTCTGGAAGGTGCGCCCGACGCCCAGGCGGGCCCGCGCGACCGCGCCGAGGGCGGTGACGTCGCGCCCGGCGAGCTCGATGGTCCCGGCGCTCGGGCGAAGGATGCCGCTCAACAGGTTGAGCAGGGTCGACTTGCCGGCCCCGTTGGGGCCGATGACCCCGAGGCAGTGGCCCGCGGGGACCTCGAGGTCGACGTCGGCGAGGATCTGGGCGCCGCCGACGCGAAACCCCAGACCCCGGGCGGTGAGGGCCGGGGTCTGGGGTTCGTCGCGTGCGGTCATGTCCCGATGATTCCAGGTTCCCCCGGGATCAGCCGAAGTGGGCCGCGATCGGCGGGGCGGTGGTGGTCGCCGACAGCGTGGCGGTCGTGACGGGCACGTAGTCGCCGGTGACCGACTGGACGAGGGTCACGAGGAACATCGGCTGGAGCATCGCGTGGTCCGACTTGCGGATGGTCTGGATCCCCTTGGGGGCTTGGAACGTCCAGCCCTCGAGCGACTTGATCATCTTGGCGACGTTCGTGCCGTTGCCCCCCGCCAGCGCGTGGACCGCCATCTCGGACCAGACGAAGCCGTCGGCCGCGAACAGGTCGGGCACCGTGTGGTACTGGGCGCGCTCGCGCGAGATGAGGAAGTTGTTCACGGCGTTCTTCGGGGACTGGTAGTTGTACAGCGAGATGTAGTGGAACTTGAGTCCCGCGGTCCCGTAGAACTTGTAGGTCGCGATGTTCGCCAGCCCGGTGATCACCGCGGCGCTGGAGAAGACGCCCGCCTGATCGAGCGCCTGGGCGAGCGCCGCGCCGGTGGTGCCGGCCCAGGCGAGGAAGACGACGTTGGGCTTGTCCTGGGCGACCTGGAGGGCCACCGGGGTGAAGTCGGTCGTGGTGAGGGGCACCGCGATCGGGGTCACCGTGTCACCCATGGCCTGGAAGGCCTTGGTGGCGTCGGCGATGTAGGACTGGCCGAACGCGTAGTCCTGAGCGAGCACCACCACGTTCTTGCCCTTGCCGAGGGCCTTGATGTAGCCCTCGGAGGCGGTGACGTCCTGGTAGGCCTGGCGCCCCGAGCGGAACGTGTAGCGGTTGATGCCGGTGAGCTGGTCGTCGGCGGCGGCCCCCGAGATGTAGAGGACCTTGTTCTGGGCCGCGAGCGGCGCCAGCTCGTCGGCGATGCCCGAGTCGGCCGTGCCGCCGATGATCTTGTAGCCGGCCCCGACGAGGCTCTTGAAGTCGGTCGCGGCCGTGGTCGGGTTGTCCTGGTTGTCGTCGATGGTCAGCTTGATCGGGTGGCCGTTGACCTTCATGGTGCCCTTGGTGGCGTACTGCAGGCCGATCTGCATCCCCTGCAGCCACTCCTGCACGTAGGCCGAGTAGATG
Source organism: Actinomycetes bacterium (assembly GCA_021831125.1). Taxonomy (GTDB): domain Bacteria; phylum Actinomycetota; class Acidimicrobiia; order Acidimicrobiales; family RAAP-2; genus RAAP-2. Next base: position 30,207 of record JAKBNI010000008.1, read on the forward strand.
CCGGTCTTCTCGGTCACGATGCCGAGCTTGTAGGGCGCGGCCTTGGCGGCGCCGGCGGTGGGCCCCGCGACCAGCGCGATGCCCAGGGTCGCGGTGGCCAGGGCCAACGGGCCCGCCACCCAACGAGTGATCTTCCTCATAGGTCCTCCCCCCGTGTCCCCCACGGGCACGGCAGCCGAAGTCAAGCAGAGTCGGAGATAAATGTCAAGTGAATCGCCTCTCATATTTGCGCTACTCTGCACACGGGCCCGCAGGGGATCGGGCCGCGAGGATGGGGGGCGAGGTGGCGCTGGAACCACGGGGAGAGTTGGGCGAGGCCGGCTTCGAACCCTCGCGCGTCGAGCGGATCCGCGACTACTTCGACGGCTTCGTCGAGGCCGGACGCGTCGCGGGCTGGCTCGTGACCCTGAGTCGCGGGGGGAGTCTCCTCTGGAGCGCCCGGGGAGGACAGCGCGACCGCGAGAGCGCGCTACCCGTCGAGGACGACACGATCTGGCGGCTCTACTCGATGACCAAGCCGGTGACGGCGGTCTGCGCGATGATGCTCTACGAGGAGGGCGCCTTCGACCTCAACGACGAGGTGTCGCGCTGGATCCCCGAGCTCGCCGAGCCGAGGGTCTACCTGGGCGGGCCGGTGGGGGCGCTGCGCACGCGCCCGGCGGCGTCGCCGATCCGGGTCCACCACCTCTTCACCCACACCGCCGGGCTCACCTACGGCTTCCAGAACACGAACCCGGTGGACGCGCTGTACCGCTCGATGGGCTACGACGAGACCCGGTGGGTCTTCCCCGAGGGCATCGACCTCGAGGGCGCCGTCACCGACTGGGCGAGCGCGCCCCTGCTGTTCGACCCGGGCACGGCCTGGAACTACTCGGTCTCGATCGACGTGCTGGGCCGGCTCATCGAGATCTGGAGCGGTGAGCGCCTCGACGCGTTCGTCGCCCGACGGCTCCTCGGGCCGCTCGCGATGTCCGACACGACCTGGTCGTGCCGCGAGGCGGACCGCGACTGGCTCGCGATGCTCTACGTCAACTTTGAGGGTCAGGCCGTCGCGGTGCCCGACCTCGCCGAGGCCGCGACCAAGCCCCCGACGCTCCTGACCGGGGGAGGGGGCCTGCTCTCGACGGCGGCGGACTACGAGCGCTTCATGGCGATGCTCGTGGGCGGCGGCGCCCTGGACGGCGTGCGCTACCTGACCGAGCGCACCGTCGGGCTGATGGGCTCGAACTTCCTCGCCGGGGGCGGCACGCTCGCCGACATGTCGTGCGACACCTTCAGCGAGGTCGGCCAGGCCGGGGTCGGCTACGGCCTGGGGGTCGCGACCATGGTGGACCCGGTCGCCAACCGGAGCCTCGTCTCACCGGGGACGATCTCCTGGGGCGGGGCGGCCTCCACCTACTTCTGGGTGGACCGCGCCGAGGAGCTCAGTGTCGCCCTCTACGCCCAGCTCCTGCCGAGCACGAGCTACCCGTGGCGCCGGGCCCTCCAGCAGCTCGTCTACTCGTCGATGGTGGGGTAGCGTCGCGGCGCCGGACCCGACGAAGGAGGCCAGGTGAGCGAGACCCCGAGCGCCCCGACGGGGGCCGTCGGCCCGCCGGACCTCGGCGCCCCGGCGCCCTCGCCCCGGCGCACCAAGGGGGAGCGCACCCGTCGGAAGATCCTCGACGCGGCCGAGCAGGTCTTCGCCGCCGTCGGCTACCACGAGGCCTCGATCGTGAAGATCACCGAGGCCGCCGACGTCGCCCAGGGAACCTTCTACCTCTACTTCCAGAGCAAGCTCGAGGTCTTCGAGGAGGTCGTGGCCGACTTGAACCTGCGCGTGCGCCACGCGATGAGCGAGGCGTCGCGCTCGGCGAGCAACCGTCTCGAGGCCGAGCGGCTGGGCTTCGCGGGCTTCTTCCGCTTCACCGCCGAGCACCCGGCCCTCTACCGGGTGATCCGCCAGGCCGAGTTCGTGTCGCCGCGGGCGCTGCGCAACCACTACGAGTCGATCATCGGCAACTACGCCCCCTACCTGCGCGAGGCCATGGCCGCGGGGGAGATCGCCCCGACCGACCCCATGGTCCTCGCGTGGTCGCTCGCCGCGATCGGCGAGATGATCGGACTGCGCTGGATCCTGTGGAACGAGGAGCACGAGGTGCCCCCCGCGGTGTTCGAGCAGATGATGGTGGTCGTGTCGCGCATGCTGGGCGTGGCCCACGACCCCGACCGGGGGACCGCGTGAGCCGGCTGGAGTCGCGCGAGCCGCTCGAGCCCACCGTCGTGGGCCGGTGGGTGAGCGAGCGGGCTCGCCTGGCTCCCGACACCGTGGCCCTGGTGGGCTCGGAGCAGCGCTACACCTACCGAGAGATCGACGAGCTCTCGAGCGCGGTGGCGCGCGGGCTCGCCGCGCGCGGGGTCGGCCCGGGGGAGCGGGTCGCCGTGTTGAGCGAGAACCGCCCCGAGGTCGTCATCTTGCTCTTCGCGTGCGCGAAGGCCGGCGCGATCCTGTTCCCGGTCAACTGGCGGCTCACCAACGCCGAGCTCGCCCCCCAGCTGGACCTGATGGCGCCCCGGGCGTGGGTCGCCTCCGAGGCCCAGCGGGCGCGGGTCGACGGGTCGCTGACCGACCGCTGGGGCCACCCCGACCGACTCGAATGGGTGCTGAGCGAGCTGGCCGTGGCGGGCGAGGGGTGCTCGCTCCCGACGGTCGGAGAGGACGCGGGCCTGCTCGCCATCGCGACCTCGGGCACGACCGGGCGGCCCAAGGGGGTGCTCCTCACCCACGCGAACTTCTTCTGGACGAACCTGAGCCTCGACTTCGTCGCCCCGATAACCGACTCCGACGTCGTCTTGCAGGTCCTGCCCCAGTTCCACATCGGGGGCTGGAACGTCCAGCCGATGCAGGCCTGGCTGAAGGGCGCGACGGTGCTGCTCGAGTCGTCCTTCGACGCCGGGCGCGTGCTCGACCTGATCGAGCGCGAGCGGGTCACCACGATGGCCGGGGTGCCCACCACGTTCCTCATGATCGGCGAGCACCCCCGGTTCGCCACGGCGGACCTCTCCAGCCTGCGCCACGTGGTCGTCGGCGGGGCGGCCATGCCGGCCACCGTGGCGGCGCGCTGGAGTGAGCGCGGCGTCGCCCTGCACCAGGGCTACGGCCTCACCGAGGCCGGGCCCAACGTCTTCTGCCTCGACGCGCGCGACGCGGCCGACCACCCCTGCACGGTGGGGCACCCGTACCCGTTCGTCGACGTGGCGCTCGTGGACCCCACCACCGGCTCGCTCGTCGAGGGGCCGGGCGAGGGCGAGCTGCACGTGCGGGGCCCGGGCGTCTTCCCGGGGTACTGGCACGACGAGGCGGCGACGACGGCCGTGCTGGTCGACGGGTGGCTGCGCACGGGGGACATCGCCTCGCGCGACGCCGAGGGGTACTACTCGATCGCCGGGCGGGTCAAGGAGATGTTCGTCTCCGGGGGCGAGAACGTCTACCCGGTCGAGGTGGAGAACGTCCTCACGTCGTTCCCGGGGGTCGTCTACGCGGCGGTGGTGGGCGTCGACCACTCCCGGTGGGGCGAGACGGGGATCGCCTACCTCGAGGTCGCCCCGGGCGAGTCGATAGACCTCGACGCCCTCGAGGCCCACTGCCGGGTGCGCCTGGCCGGCTACAAGGTGCCCACGCGCCTGGTGGTGGTGGACGAACTACCCCGCAACGCCGTGGGCAAGGTCGATAAGGCGCGCCTGCGCGCGCTCGCCTCGGCGGTGGCCCAGCCCTAGGGGCGCTCGGGGTCGCCCGCGCGCAGTGCCGCCGGGACGTGGCCGACGAGCCGGTAGAAGGGGCAGTAGCCGGTGAGCCCGGTCACGACCGTGACGAGCCCGGCGAGCACGAGGAGTGACTCGAGCCGGTAGGCCAGGACGCCACCCGGGACGGCGAGCAGCAGGGCGCCCGCGACCACCGCGGCGAGGCCCAGGGCGACGCGCACGGTGCGCTCGCCCCGGGTCTGGTTGTGGCGCGAGTCGGTCGCCGTGGTCGGGGGATGGTGGACCGCCGTCGTCATCGTGACCCTCCTTGGTCCTTTCGACACCCCCACGCTCGCTCGTCGGGGCCCCCACGGCCCTAGGGACCAAAGTCACCTCGCCGCAGGGCGGGGCTCAGTCGCGATCGCGCAGGGACTTCGGGACGAAGCCCACCAGCGCGTAGAGCGGGCAGTACCCGGCGACGCCGGTGACGAACACGACGAGGCCCACCAGGGTGAGGATCGACTCCCAGGTGTAGGCGGCGGCCGAGCCCGCTGAGGTGAGCAGCACCACGCCGAGCACGGCGACGGCGAGGCCGAGCACGACGCGCACCACGCGGTCGGCGGTGGTCTCGTTGCGGTGGGGGTGGGTGGGTGTGTGGGAGTGGGTGGCGGTCGTCATGGCCGGCTCCTTCGGTCGAGGTCGTCGGGAACCACCGTGCCGCGTGGATACCCCCTGGGGGTAGGGACCAAGGTCACGAGTGCGCGACGGTCGCCGCGCCGGGTCAACCGGTCGCGTGGGCGCGGCGCTCGGCCGCCAGGTCGACGAAGGGGTCGAGGCTCTCGGGGTTCGCCACCGAGGAGAGCGAGGCGACGGTCGCGGGGTCGGCGCCGGCGAGGATGCGCTTCACGGGTACCTCGAGCTTCTTGCCGGTGAGGGTGCGCGGGACGGCGTCGACCACGACGACGTGGTCGGGCACGTGGCGCGGCGACAGGCGGGTGCGCACCTCGGCGCGGAGCCGCTCGACGAGACCGGCGGGGTCGACGCCGGGGGCCACGACGAACAGCCAGAGCTCGCCCGGACCGCCGCCCGGGTCCTCGAGGTGCACGACGAGGCTGTCGGTGACCTCGGGGAGGGCTTCGACGACGTTGTAGAACTCGGCCGTGCCCATGCGCACCCCGCCGCGGTTGAGCGTCCCGTCGGAGCGACCGCTGATCACGACCGAGCCGTGGGCGGTGAGGGTGGCGCGGTCGCCGTGGACCCAGACGCCGGGGTAGCGGTCGTAGTAGGCGGCGCGGTAGCGGACGTCGCCCGGGTCGTTCAAGAAGGCGACGGGCATCGACGGCATGGGCTGGGTGACGACGAGCTCGCCCTCGGCGTCGCGCACCGGCCGGCCGGTCTCGTCGAAGACCTCGAGCGCGACCCCGAGGCAGCGACAGGAGATCTCCCCGGGCCAGACCGGGTGCAGGGGGCTCGCCCCGACGAAGCCGGTGCAGACGTCGGTGCCTCCGCTGAAGGAGGCGACGAGCAAGTCCTCTTTCACGTCGCGGTAAACCCACTCGGCCGCCGAGCCCGGCAGCGGGGAGCCGGTCGCGCCGAGGGTCTCGAGGGCGGAGAGGTCGTGGTCGTCACATGGCACGAGACCGGCCTTGGCGCAGGCCACCAGGTACGCGGCGCCCACGCCGGCGACGGTGATCGCGTGCTCGTCCATGAACGCGAAGAGCCGGCCGGCGCCGGGCGCGGTGGGATTCCCGTCGAAGAGGGCGACCGTCGCCCCCACGACGAGTCCCGAGACGCAGAAGTTCCACATCATCCACCCGGTCGTCGTGTACCAGAAGAAGCGGTCGTCGGCGTCGAGGTCGAAGTGGTAGCGCAGGGCCTTGGCGTGCTCGAGGAGGATCCCGCCGTGGCCGTGCACGATCGCCTTGGGCTTGCCGGTCGTGCCCGAGGAGTACAGGACGTAGAGGGGGTGGTCGAAGGGGACCGGCTCGAAGGTCGGCTCGGCGGGGGACCCGGCGAGGTCGGACCACGCCTCGAAGCCCTCGGGGCGCTCGAGGCCGAGCACGTCAAGCATCACCGCGTGGCGGACCGTCGCGAGCCCCGCGAGCACCCGCGCGGCGTCCTCGCGCGAGTCGCGCACCCGCTCGCCGTAGCGGTACCCGTCGACCGCCACGAACACGCGTGGCGCGGTCTGCTGGAGCCGGTCGAGCACGCCGTCGACGCCGGTCTCGGGCGCACAGCACGTCCAGATAGCCCCGAGCCCGGTCGTGGCGAGCATGAGGGCGAGGGTCTCGACGACGTTGGGCAGGTAGGCCGCCACGACGTCGCCCCGGCCGACGCCGCGCGCCGCGAGCCCCCGCTGCAGGCCACCGACCAGTCCCGCCATCTCGGCCCAGCCGACCTGGCGGTCCCCGCGGGCGTCGTCGTGGGAGATCACCGCCGTCGCGGCGTCGCGACGGCGCAGCGCGTGCTCGGCGTAGTTGAGGGTCGACCCCGGGAACCACCGTGCCCCGGTCACCGCGGAGCCGTCGCGCACGAGGGGAGCGCTCGCGGGGGAGTGGAAGGTCACTCCGGCGTCGTCAGCGACGCCCGCCCAGAAGTCCCCGATGGTCGCGGGGTCCGTCGACCAGGCCCACGCCTCGTCGTAGGTCACAAAGTCGTGTGACTCGAGGAGTGCGTGCAGGTGGGAGCGGTTCGCGCGCTCGGGCGAGGGCGTCCAGAGCGGCTTCGTCACGGCACCGGCGTGGGGGCGACGGCCATGGCTCATGGTAACGCGCGGCGCCGGAGGCGCCGTCGTGGATCAGCGCCAGGTGACTCGGACCGGCAAGCGCTTCACTCCGCTGATGAAGTTCGATCGGAGCCGCTCGGGAGTCCCCGCCGCCTCGACCCCCGACCACCGACGGGCGATCTCTTCGAGCAGGACCCGGATCTCGAGTCGCGCGAGGTGAGAGCCGAGGCAGAGGTGGGGGCTGTGTAGCCCGAACGAGACATGGTCGTTGGGGGTTCGGTCCGCCCAGAACTCGTCGGGTGAGTCGAAGTGGTCTTCGTCGAAGTTGGCCGACGCGTACCACAAGACGACTTTGTCGCCGGCCTTCATCGAGGTCCCGCGGAGTGTCACGTCCCTTGTGAGTGTCCGGCGGAAGTGCATCGTCACCGTCGTGTAGCGCAAGATCTCGTCGGTGAGGAGTTTGCGCTCCTCGACGGTCATCGACGGGATGCGTGCGAGGAGGTCGGGCCGCTCCATGAGTACCTGGAGCCCACCGGTCATCGTGTAGCGGGTCGTGTCGTTGCCGGCCGCGACCATGAGGGTGAAGAAGTTCTTCAGTGCGAGGTCGTCTAAGGACTCGCCGTCGGACGTGGGCTCAAGGAGGGCCGAGAGGATGTCGTGGGTCGGGTGGAGCCGCCGCTCGGCCAGCGCCTCCTCGGCGTAGGCGAAGAGCTCGAGCGAGACGGGGCTCCGGAAGGGGAGGAAGCGGTAGTCCGTGGTGTCGACCCGGTCGACGACGAACTCGGTGAAGTCGGGGTCGGAGTTGCCGATGAGGGCGTCGCCACGCTGGACGAGCCAGTCGAGGTCCTCATCGGGCAGACCGAGCAGGCGACCGAGCATTCGCATGGGCAGCTCTCGCGCGATCCGAGAGACGAAGTCGAACTCGGTGGCGCCGCCGAGGGCGTCGAGGACCTCGCCGGCGAGGGCCCGCACGACCGACTCGTACTCGTTCACCGACTTCGGAGCGAAGGGCCGGCTGACGAGCCGCCTGAGACGGGTGTGCTCGGGCGGGTCCATCTCCATGAGGGTCCGGCGCGCCTCGGTCTCCTCCGGGTTCATATCCTCGAGGCGAATACCGAAGCGACTGGAGTACAGGTCGGTGGAGCGGCTAGCCATCAGGACGTCGTCGTACTTGGACAGGCTCCAAAAGCCTCGGCCCTCGGGCTCGTCGGTCCAGTGGACCGGGTCGTGGGCGCGCAGGTGCGCGAACGTCGCGTGCGGGACCCCGTCGACGTAGGTGTCGTGCGAGACGATGTCGGCGAGCACGTCGGCCATGGGACCCCCAGAGGATGTTTGCTACCAAACGACGCGTTCATTACACCACACCATTCGACCCGTACACTGGCTGGATGAATCGTCCGCTCATCGGCGTGACGGGCCGGCGCTGGCCCGCCTCCTTCCTCGGGGACCACCTGCCCGCGGCGATGCACGGGCTCACCTTCGACCTGCACTTCTCGGACTACACCCGTTCGATCGCCCTGGCCGGAGGGGTGCCCGTCGAACTGTCGCGCGACGCCGCCGTCGACGAGATCGTCGTCCGTCTGGACGGGTTGGTGCTCTCGGGGGGCGCGGACATCGAGCCGAGCCGATACGGGGCCGCTCCGGAGCCGGGCCTCGGCGACGTGGAGCCCGAACGCGACGCGTGGGAGCTCGCCGTTTTCGAGGCGGCCCAGCGCCACGGGATCCCCGTGCTCGCCATCTGTCGGGGGCTCCAGCTCGTGAACGTCGCCCGTGGGGGAACCCTTGTTCAGGACGTACCGTCCACTGAGGGGGTGGGCCACCCCCGCTTCGAGAGCGACGGCCGCCTGCGCACCCATGACGTTTCGGTCGTCGAGGGTACCCGGCTCGCCGACCTCTACCCGTCCGCGCTCGCGGTCAACTCGCTGCACCACCAGGTGGTCGATCGGGTGGGGGAGGGTCTCGTCGTATCGGCGAAGGCGCCCGACGGGGTCGTCGAGGGTCTCGAGAGCGCCGCCGGCGACGTGCTTGCGGTCCAGTGGCACCCCGAGCTGCTCGACGCGCCCGACGCGGCGTTCCGCTGGGTGGTGGCGGAGGCACAGCGTCGTCTCAGGTAGCTCCTTGACAGGGGTCGTTTGACCCCTTACGGTCGTGCGAACGTGCGCGCCGGGGGTGACGCGCCGCCAAGGGGGAGCGATGGCGTCAGAGACGACCAAGCGGACCGAGCTCGGTGGGAAGCGCCGCCTGACGCTCATCGACACGGTGGCCCAGTCGGTCGGGCTGATGGGGCCGGTCTTTTCGATCGCGTTCCTCGTCCCGCTGGTCGTGGGCATCGTGAGTGCCTCGGGCAAGGGGGCCGGAACGGCGGCGCCCCTGGCGGTGGTGATCGCGGCGGTCGGAGTGTTGGGGCTCGGCTGGATCATCGCCGAGTACACGCGCAAGATTCAAGCCGCCGGGTCGCTCTACGACTACGTGACCGACGGTTTGGGCGGACGCGTGGGCTCGGCAGCCGGCTGGCTCTACTACGCGGGCATCCTGGCGCTGGGTGCGGGGATCCTGCCGATGATCGGCGGGACGATCCACGACACCATCCAGGCTGAGTTCAACGCGACGCCGTTGCCGTACTGGGGGTGGGACCTCCTCCTGTTCCTCCTGGTCGGGACCATCATCTACTTCGGGGTCTCCCTGTCGACCCGGGTCCAGCTGACGCTTGCGGCGATCTCGGTGACCGTCGTGCTCGTCTACTCGGTCTACGTCATCATCAAGAGCGCCGGGTTGCACCACATCGCCTCGGGTTTCTCGCCCAGCGGGTCGCCCACGCACTGGACGGGCATCCTCTTCGGCGTCCTTTACGGGGTCCTGCTGTTCACGGGCTTCGAGACCTCGGCCAACCTGGCCGAGGAGACCGAGCGCCCCGAGCACAACATCCCGCGCGCCGTGCTGACCTCGGTGCTCGTGATCGGGGGCTTCTACGTCATCGGCTCGTTCGCCCAGGTCGCGGGGTTCCACTTCAGCCTCGCGGCCATCGGCAAGAACGCCGGGGCACCCCTGTTCACCTTGGCCGGCCCCAAAGCCGCCGGCGGGTTCGCGGCCGTGGGGATCCGGCGACTGGTCGAGCTGGTGGTCGTGTTCGACATGATCGCGGTCCTCATTGGCTGTGCGGTCTCGGGGTCGCGGGGCTTTTTCGCCCTCGCGCGCGACCGCAAGATGCCCCGGCCTCTCACGTCGATCTCTCGCCACGGCACGCCGCTCGGCGCGAGCCTGTTCGTGCTCTTCGCCTACGCGGTCGTGATCGCCCTCGCGGTATGGTCAAGCGCCTTCGCCCTGCCCCAGACGCCGGAGTACGTCTCGATGTTCTCGTGGATGTCGACGTTCGGGGGCTTCGCCATCGCGGTCATCTACCTGCTCATCGCGGTGGGCGCCGTGCGGGGCCTGCGCGCGAGTGGCAAGACCGGGCAGCTGGCCCTGGCGTGCCTGGCCGGCTTCCTGGTGACGGCCGCCGCGATCTTCGGGGCCATCTACAAGGTGACCGCACCGACGATCTGGGCGCCCTGGACGGCGGTCGTGATCCTAGTCGTGGGACTCATCGCCGCCGCGGTGATGCCGACCTCTCCACGGGGCAGTGCGGACTTCTCCGGCCTCTCCGAGGCGGAGAGGGGCCCGGTCAAGATCTGATCAGCGCGCGAGGACCATGCCGAGCTGGTAGAGGGCGAGGCAGGCTAGCGGTGTCGAGAGGAGCAGCGCGGCCGAGTATCCCCAGTGGTGCTCGCGCTGGAGAACGGCGGGCACCGCGAAGGCCGAGGAGAAGGTCGTGAGGCCCCCGCAGAACCCCGTGATGGCGACGTCGCGCACGTGAGCGTCGAGCGCGCCACTGAACCGATAGCCCACGTACGCCGCGACGCCACACCCCACGGCGTTCACCGCGACGGTCGCCCAGGGGCGGTCCCTGGGGTGGCGAGCCCGCACGGCGTACTCGGCTAGGTAACGGACGACGGCGCCGAGCCCGCCGAACAGCCCGACGAGCACCACGGTCATGGGCGTACCCGATGACGGCTCCAGCGGCGCGCCATCCGAATCCCAGCGCCGGCGAAGACCAACCCGCTGGCCAGGGCCGCGAGGCTTACGACGAGCCCACCGGCCGACGAGACGTGCCAGATGTCTCCGAGGTCCTGATAGAGCGTGGAGTACGAAGTCAACCCACCGAGGAAGCCCGTGACGAAGAGCACGCGCGAGAGGTCGTTCGGGTCGTGGCGCCGCAGTGGCCCCCACAGGGCGAAGGCGGCCACGCCCGCGCCGAGGGCGTTGATCACGAGCAGCCACCACGGGATCAGCTGGGTCCAGGTGGTCGAGGCCAACGTGTCGTTAGGCAGGCGGTCGAGACCGGTCAGCCCGTAGCGAATCAACGTGCCCACCGCGCCCGTGAGGAGCGTCCCCAGGAGCGTCGCCGCGAAACGTCGCGGCGACAGCGTGACGTGGGGGTGCACGGGCCTAGACGCTACCGAGGACTACAAAGGTTGGAGGGGACGCCGGAGACGAGTCGGCCTTGGAATCGTAATTTACATAACGTCTATTATCGGCGTCAGGCACCGAAACCCCTGGTATCATCCGGTCCATGCGTCGGATGGTCGTTGCGACCCTGTTGGCCCTGGCCCCGCTCGGGCTCTGGGGTTCGACGGCCGGTGCTCAGGCGGCCCACTCGGCGGTCGACGCGCCGGTGATCCTGGCCTTTGACTTCAGCGACAACAGCCAGCCCGCGAGCGTGTCGCACGACGGGTTCAACATCACCGCGGACGTCCTGTCGCTCACGAGCGGTGCGGGCGGCGTCGTGAGGATGGTGGCCATCGCTCCGACGGACTCGACGAGCGCGAACCTCGTCTGCGGGTTCCAGGCCGTGCGCCAGGGCCAGGTGGAGTGCGCCTTCAACTTCACCGCCACGGGGGTGTGGCGGATCAGGGCCGAGTGGGCCCCGTCGACCCACGACGCCGTCGTGGTCGCCTCCCAGACGGTGCTGCGCGTCTCAAACTAGGGGAGACCACTTCCCCACCGGGGGACCCCGTCTACACTTCGCCCGATGAGCGGACTCTTCGACGTGAGCGGTAAGACGGTGCTCGTGACCGGGGGCACCCGGGGCATCGGCGAGATGATCGCGCGAGGCTTCCTCGACGCCGGCGCCTCGGTGTACATCTCCTCACGGAAGGCCGACGTCGGGGACGCACTGGCGGCCGAGCTGGCCGCGTCGGGACCCTGCGTGTTCCTCGAGGCCAACCTCAGCACCGAGGAAGGCTGTCGTGCGCTCGCTGACGAGGTCGCCCGGCGCGAATCGCGCCTCGACGTCCTCGTCAACAACGCCGGGGCGACCTGGGGAGCCCCGATGGCCGACTACGACGAGGCGGCCTTCGAGCGGGTGCTCGCGTTGAACGTGAAGGGCGTGTTCCACCTGACCAAGTTCTTGCGGCCCCTCCTCGAGGCGTCGGGTACCGCGGACTCCCCCGCCCGGGTCATCAACGTCGGCTCGATCGACGGGATCCGGGTCCCGGCCATGGAGACCTACGCGTACTCGGCCTCCAAGGCCGCGGTGCACCAGCTGACCCGCCACCTCGCGAAGTACCTCGCCCCGAGGGTGACGGTGAACGCCATCGCGCCGGGGCCCTTCGAGTCGAAGATGATGCACGCGACCCTCGAGGCCTTCGGTGACGAGATCGCCGCCGCCGCCCCGATGAAGCGCATCGGGCGGGCCGCGGACATGGCCGGCGCCGCGATATTCCTGGCCTCTCCCGCGGCGGCGTACGTGACCGGGGCGATCCTGCCGGTGGACGGGGGGATCGCGACGTTGCGCTGAGCCTCGTCGCGACGGCCGCCGGTCGGTGACCGGCGGCCCTGGTTAGCTCTTGGGCTGACGTCCCAGGGTCACGTGCAGGGTGAGATGCTTCGTGCCGCGTATCACGTGTAGCGCGATCACCTCGCCGGGCCGCAGCGCGGAGATCACCTGCGTGACGTCCTGGGCGTTCTGTATCGACGTGGAGTTGATGGCCACGATGACGTCGCCCTGGCGCACCCCGGCCGCCGCCGCCCCGGTGCCGGCGATGACGCTGATCACCACGGCCCCGGTCGACACCGGGAAGCCGTACTGTTGGGCAAGCTGGGGGTTGTTGGACTCGATCTCCACCCCGATGAAGGCGCCGTGGTTCACGACGCTCTGGCCGGCCTTGAGCTGGGGCAGGAGCGAGAGGATGGTGGCCGCGGGGATGGCGAAGCCGATGTTCTGGCTGGTCTCGCCGCTCGCGAGGGTGCCCGCGACCGCGGTGTTCATCCCGATCACGTCGCCCGCCGAGTCGATGAGGGGTCCGCCCGAGTTGCCCGGGTTGATGGCGGCGTCGGTCTGGATCATGTTGGTGAGCGTCTCGGTCGAGGTGCTCGTGCCGGCGGTGACGGTCCGACCGAGGGCCGAGACGATCCCCTGGGTCACGGTCGGGGTGCCGGCGGCCAGCCCCAGGGCGTTGCCGATGGCGACGACGGCGTCTCCGACCTGGAGGGCGTTGGAGCTCCCGAAGGTCACCGTCGGCAGTCCGCGGACGTTGTTGATCCGGATGAGGGCGACGTCGTCGATTGGGTTCGTCCCCACGAGGGTCGCGGGGAGCGCCTTGGTGGAACCGCTCCGGGTGACGGTGATCGTCCCGGACTGGACGGCGTTGGCGATCACGTGGTTGTTGGTCACCACGAGCCCGTTGCCCGTGATGATCATGCCCGTGCCCTGGTCCTCCCCGCCCGCGCCGCGCACGGCGATGCTGACGATCGTGGGCAGGGCGCGCTGGACGAGCTTGGGGATCGACACCCCGCCGGGCAGCAGTGCGGCGCCGGGCGGCTGCGTGGAGGCGTTCACGGTGAGGACGCTGCTCGCCGAGGGCGCGGCGTAGTGGCCGGCGAGGCCGCCCACCAGGGCGGCGACGAGCAGGAGTGAGAACCGCGACGACCACGCGGCGCGCGAGCGCCGGCGCCGAGCGGAGCCCGGCGCCCCGGGTGTCGGGCTGGCGGTGAACGTGGGCTCGGCCTCGGGTGAGGAGGGGTCGTTGGTCTCCCCCCCGGGTGCCACCCACTCCTCCGCGGTGCTCGAGGCCGTCACGAAGACGGGTGCCTCGTCCGGGGGGATCGGCGCGCCGAGCATCGCGGCGCCAGCGCCGCTGAGGTTGTCGGACCCCTCGGGGGCCTGTGGATCGTTCGCGTCGGGCGAGTCGGTCACTGGACCATGCTAGGGGCCGAATCTAAGAGACGACTAGGGACCAGCGGCCGTGGCGTTTCCGGTGACCGAGTAGTGTTGATGACCTATGTCTCGGCGGATCGACATCGAAATCACCAGCCTGAGCGGCGAGGTCGCCACGTGGCGCGCCGCCGGCGCGAAGCTGCCCAAGGGTGTCGTCGCCTCCTCGCTCGTCCCGGGCGGGCCAGTGGTCGGGGGCGTCTACCGCGCCGACGTGGAGCAGTTCATGGAGGGCTTCGAGGTCTTGTCCGTCGCCCCGCCCAAGACGGCGTCGCCGCTCGACCCGCGCCACGAGCGGCTCGAGTTGATCGCCCGGGACGCCAAGGGCCCGGACGTGACGGTGACCTACGCGCCCAAGGGTCGCGGGTCGCGCCGCGAGGGCGAACGGTCACCGCGGCGCGACAACGACCGCGGACCCCGTCGCGAGGGTGAGCGCGCGCCGCGGGGCGAGGGCGAGCGCCCCCCCCGTCGCGAGGGCGAGCGCCCGGCCCGACGGCC
>JAKBNI010000082.1 GCA_021831125.1 Actinomycetes bacterium
CGGCGCTGTCGGTCGCCGCCGCCGCGGCCGCGGGGGCCCCCGACCCCCTCGCCGTGGCCGCGCGCGTCGACGGGCACGCGGAGAACGCGGCCGCCTCGGCGCTCGGGGGCCTGGTCGCCGCCGGCACCCTCACGGGACGGGTGGAGGCTCGCGCGCTGACCCTCGACCCGACGTGGCGCTTCGTCTGCGTCGTGCCCGAGGTCGAGCTCGCCACTCGCGACGCCCGTCGGGCGCTGCCGGCGAGCGTGCCCTTCGCCGACGCGGTCTTCGACCTCAACGCGCTGGCCCTGCTCCTCGCCGGGCTCGCCGACCACCGGCGCTTCGTCGCCGGCTCGATGGACGACCGGCTCCACCAGCCCTACCGCGCCGGGCTGCTGCCCTTCGCGTCGGGCCTGCTCGCGACCTTGCGCGAGGCCGGGGCCGCCGGGGCGTGCTGGTCGGGGGCGGGCTCAACGATGCTGGGCCTCGCCACCGAGGCGGCGGCCCCGACGGTGCACGACGCGGCGCGCGCGTACCTCGCCGCACACGACCTCGTCGGCGAGGTCGTCCTTCTCGAGGCCGACCGCCGGGGTCTCGTCGTCTCGTGAGCGCGGCGCGTCCGCCTGCGCGGGGCGGCCTCGCCGGCGCGGGCTTCATGCTGCTCGGCGCGACGCTCATCCAGTGGTCGGCGGCCATCGTCCTGCCGGCCATCTCGCTCCTCGGCCCGTCAGCGACGAGCGCATGGCGATTCCTGCTCGGGGCCATCGTCCTGCTCGCGCTGTCGAGGCCCCGGCTGACGCGCTGGTCCGCGCGCCAGTGGCGCGCGGCGCTCGCCCTGGGCGTGGCGACCGCCCTCTTGAACCAGTGCTTCTACCAGGCGATCGCGCGCATCCCTCTGGGCGGGGCGGTCGCGATCGAGTTCCTCGGCCCCTTCAGCGTGGCCGCCCTGGGCAAGCGCACGCCGCGCCATCTCATCCTCGTGGTGGTGGCCGCGGCGGGGGTGGTGGCCCTCACGCGACCCGGCGGGGGGCTGCACCTCGTCGGGGTCCTCTGGGCGGCCGGGGCCGGGCTCTGCTGGGCCGGCTACGTCTTCGCCTCCCACCACGTGGGCGGCACGACGTCGGGCTTCGGGGGCCTCGCCGTCTCGATGTCGATCGCGGCCCTAGTGACCCTGCCGTTCTCGATGGGCGCGTGGGGGCGCATCGCCCTGGACCCGGCCGTCCTCGGGCGACTCGCCCTCGTCGCGACGATCGCCGTCGTCCTCGGCTTCGGCGCCGAGCTCTCGGGGCTGCGCCGCGTGCGCCCGCACGTCGCGGGCGTGCTGATGGCGGCCGACCCGGTCGTCGCCTTCGTGATCGGCTGGGGGCTGCTCGACCAGCGCGTCACCCCCCTCGACCTCGTGGGGATGGGCTGCGTCGTGCTCGCCGGTGCGCTCGTCACCCTGGACACGGCCGTGGGCGAGGGCGAGCTCGCTCAGTAGGCTTGGGCGGTGACGAACCCGCGAACCTTCGCGATCCGCACGTTCGGCTGCCAGATGAACGAGCACGACTCGGAGCGCCTGGCCGGCCTGCTCGTGGCCGACGGGCTCGTCCCCGCCCCGGTCGAGGCCGAGGCCGACGTGATCATCCTCAACACCTGCACGATCCGCGACAACGCCGACCAGCGCCTCTACGGCACGCTCGGCCACCTCAAGGCCCTCAAGGAGGCCCGGCCCGGCCGACAGATCGCCGTCGGGGGCTGCGCGGCCCAGAAGGACCGTGAGCGCATCGTCGAGCGGGCCCCGTGGGTCGACGTCGTCTTCGGCACCCACAACCTGCCCGCGGCTCCGGGTCTCCTGCGCCGGGCCCTCGAGGTGGGCCCGCTCGTCGAGGTGCTCGACGCGCCCGACCCCGAGGTGAACCGCGACGCCGCCCCGGCGCTCTACGCGGTGCGCGAGCTGCCCTTCGCCGCGTGGATGACGATCCAGACCGGGTGCGACAACTCTTGCGCGTACTGCATCGTGCCCGCCGTGCGCGGCCCGGAGATCTCGCGTCCCTTCGAGGACCTGGTGGCCGAGGCGACCCGGCTGGCCGCGAGCGGGGTCTCCGAGGTCACCCTGCTCGGCCAGAACGTCAACTCCTACGGGCGCGACATCACGGGGCGCCGTCCCCTCTTCGCCGACCTGCTGCGCGCGGTCGGTGCCGTGGAGGGCATCGAGCGGGTCCGCTTCACGAGCCCCCACCCCAAGGACCTGCGGCCCGAGACGATCGCGGCGATGGCCGAGACGCCCGCGGTGTGCCCCCAGCTCCACCTCCCGCTCCAGTCGGGGTCGGACCGGGTCCTCGCCGCGATGCGCCGCGGCTATCGCGTGGAGCGCTACCAGCGGATCCTCGCCGCCGCCCGAGCCGAGATCGCCGACCTCGCGGTGACGACCGACCTCATCGTCGGCTTCCCGGGCGAGAGCGACGCCGAGTTCGACGAGACGCTCGCGGTCGTGGCCGCGTGCGACTTCGACTCGGCCTACACCTTCATCTTCTCCCCTCGCGAGGGCACCCGGGCGGCCGCGATGGAGGGGGCGTTCGTCGACCCGGCGCTCGTCCAGGAGCGCTTCGTGCGCCTGAAGGAGGTCGTCGACCGCTCGGCGCTGCTCCGCCACGAGGCCCGGGTCGGACGGATCGAGGAGGTGCTCGTCGAGGGGCCGTCGCGCCGTGACGCCGCGGTGCGCTCGGGTCGCACCCGTCAGGGCAAGCTGATCCACCTGAGAGAGCCGCGTCTGCGCGAGGGCGCGCTCGTCGAGGCCCGGGTGACCCACGGCGCGCCCCACTTCCTACACGGGGAGCTCGTGGGGACGCTGCGCGCGCCGCGCCACAAGATCCGGGTGCCCCTGGCCGTCTCGTGACCCGGGCCGTCGCCCTCGTGGGGGCGACCGCCTCGGGCAAGTCCTGCCTGGCCCACGCCGTCGCCCGCGCGGCCGGGGGCGACGTCGAGGTGGTGAGCGTCGACGCGATGGCCGTCTACCGGGGGATGGACCTCGCCACGGCGAAGCCCACTCCCGCGGAGCGCCGCGAGGTCTCGTACCACCTCCTCGACGTGCTCGAGCCCGACGAGGAGTGCACGGTCGCCCTCTTCCAGGGCTGGGCCCGCGCGGCCGCGACGGCCATCGGGGCCCGGGGTCACGGGGCGCTCTACGTCGGCGGGACCGGGCTCTACCACCGCGCCGTGCTCGACGACCTGGCGATCCCCGGGGTCTATCCCGCGGTGCGCGCGGGACTCGAGGCCGAGGCGGCGCGCGACCTCGGCGCCCTCCACGCCGAGCTCGCCCGGGTCGACCCCGTGGCGGCCGCGCGCATCGAGCCGACCAACGCCCGGCGCGTCGTGCGGGCCCTCGAGGTGGTGCGCGGGAGCGGGCGGGCCTTCTCGAGCTTCGGCGAGGGACTCGCCACCTACGGACCGGTCCGCGTGGTCCAGGTGGGGCTGCGCGTCGAGCTCGCCGAGATCGACCGCCGCCTCGAGGCCCGCTTCGCGGGCTGGCTCGAGGCGGGCCTCCTCGAGGAGGTGGCCCGCCTCGCCGCCTCGCCCCGGGGCCTCTCGCGCACGGCGCGCCAGGCCGTCGGCTACCGCGAGCTCCTCGCCCACCTCGAGCGGGGCGAGCCCCTCGAGGCGTGCGTCGAGCGGGCGCTCGTCGCCTCGCGCCGGCTGGCGCGCCGACAGCTCGCCTGGTTCGCCCGCGACCCGCGCGTCGAGTGGTACGAGGACCCCGAGCGCGCGCTCGATCGCGTCGAGGCATTGCTCGGGGGGTCCGCGACGGTGCGAGACTAGGGCCGTGGCACTACGCAGCCTCCAGAAGTGGCACGGGGCCGGCAACGACTTCCTCGTCGA
This sequence comes from Actinomycetes bacterium, assembly GCA_021831125.1. GTDB lineage: Bacteria > Actinomycetota > Acidimicrobiia > Acidimicrobiales > RAAP-2 > RAAP-2. Next base: position 3,838 of record JAKBNI010000082.1, read on the forward strand.
CGTCCAGCTCTACGGCCGACCCTCGTGGTGGACCCCGGAGCGAGTGCGCGCCGCGTGCGCGCGCACGACCGGGATCGGCGCCGACGGGCTGATCGTCGCCTCGCTGGGCCCGCGGGTGCAGATGACCCTCTTCAACGCCGACGGATCGCGGGCCGAGATGTCGGGCAACGGGGCGCGCTGCCTGGCCGCCGCGGTGCGCCGGGCCGTGGGATCGCTCGAGGAGTCCCTCGAGCTCGACACCGACGCCGGGCCGCGCACGGTGACCCTGCGGATGGACCCGGACTCGGAGATGACGAGCGGCTACGGGGAGGTGGCGATGGGCGAGGTCACCCTCGTGCCGGCCCCCGAGGGCGCGCTGGGGGCGGCCCACGTGGGCAACCCCCACGTCGTGGTCGCCGACGACCCCGCCCTCGACGACCCGGCGCGCGAGGCGCTCGCCGCGCGCCTTGCCGCGGAGCTGGGCGGGGCGAACGTGGAGTTCGTGCGCGTCGAGTCGCCCGAGCGGATCTCGATGCGCGTGATCGAGCGCGGCGTGGGCTGGACCCTGGCGTGCGGCACGGGCTCGTGCGCGGCGGCGGCCGTGGCGCGTCGCGCCGGGCTCGTGGGCGACGTCGTCGAGGTCGCCAACCCCGGGGGGGACCTCCGCGTGACCCTCGAGGGGGGGCGCGCGACGCTGGCCGGGCCGGTGCGCTTCGTCGCCAACGTCGAGTGGCTCGAGGCGTGACCTACCAGCCGACCACCCTCATCTCGAGGGAGATCAAGGAGAAGATCGTCCTGGTGGGCGTGCTCTTCCCCGGCGACACCCTCGACGAGCTCGACCGCCAGCTCGACGAGCTGGCCGAACTGGTCCGGACCGCCGGGGCCGAGGTGCGGGGCCGGGTCATCCAGCGCCGGGACCGACCCGACCCGGCGACCTTCGTGGGCTCGGGCAAGGCCGACGAGCTGCGTGAGCTCTGCCTCGAGGTCGACGCCGACACGGTCGTCTTCGAGCACGCCCTCAGCCCGGCCCAGCAGCGCAACCTCGAGGCGATCCTCGGGCGCACCGCGATCGACCGGACGGCGGTGATCCTCGACATCTTCGCCCAGAACGCTCGTACCCCCGAGGGCAGGGCCCAGGTGGAGCTGGCCCTGCTCGAGTACCGCCTGCCCCGACTGCGCCGGGCCGGGGGGTCGCTCTCCCAGCAGGCGGGCGGCATCGGCACCCGCGGTCCCGGTGAGACCCAGCTCGAGGTCGACCGGCGCCGCCTCGTCCAGCGCATCCACCGGATCAAGGCCGAGCTGCGCGAGGTCGACCGGACGCGCCGGGTGCAGCGCCAGGGCCGGGCCCGCGGACGTCACCGCGAGGTGACCCTGGTGGGCTACACCAACGCCGGCAAGTCCTCGATGCTGAACGCCCTGACCGGCGCCGGGGTGCTGGCCGAGAACCGGCTGTTCGCGACGCTCGACCCGCGTACCCGCCAGCTCGCCCTGCCGGGGGGCGAGACCGTGCTCGCGACCGACACGGTCGGGTTCATCTCGAACCTGCCCCACGAGCTGGTCGAGGCCTTCATGAGCACGCTCGACTCGGTGCGCCTCGCCGACCTCTTGGTCCACGTGGTCGACGGTTCGAGCGAGCACGCCGAGGAGCAGATCGCCGCCGTGCGCTCGGTCCTCGGCCAGATCGGCGCGGCCGACGTGCCCGAGCTGCTCGTCTTCAACAAGTGCGACCTCGCCGAGGGTCGCGCCCGCGAGCTCGTCGCGCGCCATCCGGGCAGCGTCTGGTGCTCGGCCACCACCGGGGAGAACCTCCCGGCCGTGGTCGCGGCGATCGCGGGAGGGCTGCGGGCCCACGACCGGGCGATGACCCTGCGCCTGCCCTTCGAGCGCGGGGACCTCGTGGCCGCGGTGCACCGCGAGGGCGAGGTCCTCTCCTCGAGGAACGAGGAGGGCGCGGTCGTGCTCGAGGTCGTCCTCGACGAGGTGGGCGCGGCCCGCTTCGCCCCCTGGCGGGTGCCGTGAGCTTCACCCCGCCGCCCTACCCCTACGAGCGCCTCGAGGGGCTGCGACGCCTCGCCGGGGCCCACGAGCCCGGCGCGGTGGACCTGTCGATCGGCACGCCCGTCGACCCGCCCCCCGAGGTGGCCCTGGCGGCGCTCGCCGCGGCGAGCGGGGCGCGGGGCTACCCGCCCTCGGCCGGGACGTCCGACCTGCGACACGCGGCCGGCGAGTGGCTGGGGCGACGGTTCGGGCTCGCGGCGGCGCCCGAGGCGCTCGCGGCGTGCGTGGGCACCAAGGAGTTCGTGGCGAGCCTGGCCGGCTTCTTGCACCTGCGCTCGCCCGGGCGCGACACCGTGCTCTACCCGGCGATCAGCTATCCCACCTACGCGATGGGCGCGACCCTCGCGGGACTGCGAGCGGTGGCGGTGCCCCTCGTGGCGGGCCGGCTGGACCTCGCGGCGATCGAGGAGGGTGACGCGGCGCGGGCCCTCGTGCTCTGGGCCAACTCGCCGTCGAACCCGACGGGGGCCCTCGAGGACCTCGGCGCGGTCGCCGCCTGGGGGCGCGAGCGCGGCGTGCTCGTCGCGAGCGACGAGTGCTACGCCGACTTCACCTGGGCGGGCCCCGCCCGCACGATCCTCGAGCACGGGGGGGAGGGCGTGCTCGCGCTGCACTCGGTCTCCAAGCGCTCGAACCTCGCGGGTCTGCGCGCGGGCTTCTACGCCGGGGACCCCGAGGTCGTCGAGTACCTGCGCGCGCTGCGCCAGCACGCCGGGCTGATGGTCGCGGGACCGGTCCAGGCGGCGGTCGCCGCCGCCTACTCCGACGAGGGCCACGTCGAGACCCAGCGCGCCCGCTACCGCGCCCGCCTCGAGCGCCTCGCGGCGGCCCTGGGGACGGCCGGGGTCGAGGCGCCCCTCCCCGCGGGATCGTTCTACCTGTGGGTGAGGGCCGAGGGCCTCGACGGCTGGTCCCTCGCCGAGCGGCTCGCCGAGATCGGCGGGGTCGTGACGAGCCCCGGCGAGCTCTACGGCCCCGACGGCGCGCCGTTCGTGCGGATCGCTATGGTCGCGCCGGACGAGGCGATCGAGCGGGTCGCCCGGCGCCTGGAGGCCGCCGCCTAGAGCCCGGGGCCGGGGCTCAGGCGAAGTAGTGGCCGTCGGCGAGGTCGTCGAGGAGGCGCGGGTGCTCGGGTCGCCAGTCGAGCAGGGCCCGGGTCGCGGCGCTCGAGGTCGGGTTGTCCGCCTGGGCGAGCCCGCCGAGGAAGCCCAGGCGGGCCGCCGCTTCCTCGGGGCCCACCGAGACCGAGGGCACGCCGAGGCCGCGGCCGACGGCCGCGGCGATGTCGCGGAAGGCGACCCCCTCGTCGTCGACCGCGTGCAGGCGCGCGCCGGGCGGGGCCGACTCCACGGCCCGGCGGAACAGCCGGGCCGCGTCGAGGGTGTGCACGGCCGGCCAGCGCGCGGCGCCGTCGCCGACGTAGGCGCTCGAGCCGTGCTCGCGCGCCAGGCGCACGAGCATGGGGATGAATCCGTGGGCGTCGTAGGCGCTGTGGACGGTGGGTGGCAGACGCACCACGACCGCGCGCACGCCGCGCCCGGCCAGGGCGACGACGTCGTTCTCGGTGCGCGCGCGCCCCGACGCGTCGCTCGACGCGGCGACGTCCTCGGTGCCCAGCCGACCGGGGGCGGCCGCGGCGAGCGTGAGCGTGCCCGAGGCGACCACCAGCGCCTCGCCCGACCCGGCGAGGGCCTCGCCCATGGCGCGCACGGCGACGTTGTCGAGGGCGGTGTTCTCCTCCATGCGCGAGAAGTCGTGACGGAAGGCAAGGTGGATCACCCCGTCGGCCGCCGCGGCCGCGCGCGCGAGGCCCTCGGGGTCCTCGAGCCCGCCGCGCACGACGCCGGCGCCCCGGGCCTCGAGCGCAGATC
>JAKBNI010000083.1 GCA_021831125.1 Actinomycetes bacterium
CGAAGACGTCGCCGAGGTCCTCGAGCCCGAAGAGGGCCCGGACCTCGTGCTCGTTGGCGAGCAGCACGTCCACGTCGCTCGTGACGAGGTCCAAGAAGTCGCGCTGGTGGCGCTCGACGCAGAACATGTCCGAGAGCGACAGGGCGACCATGGAGTCGTGCTCGTGGGCGATCGAGACGACCTTGCGAATCGACTCCATGGCCGGCGGGAGGTCGAAGAGGTAGCCCTCGACGTAGGTGATCTCGGAGCGCGCTATCAGGTCCCCGCGCACGTCGGCCGCGGTGAGCCGGTTCGACGCCCCGAGGTAGGTCGCCATGGTCCGCTGGGCGTCGGGCGAGATGAACACGTGGCAGCGGCCCGTCGCCCCCTCGCCGTCGGTCGCCACCGCGAGGTCGAGCTCCACGCCCATCGAGGCGAGGTCGTGGCGGAAGCGCTCGCCGAAGTCGTCGGCGGCGACCTTGCCGATGTAGCCACAGGTGCCCCCGAGGGCCGCCACCCCGGCGATCGAGTTCGCGACCGAGCCGCCGGACATCTCGAGCGTGGGGCCCATCGCCCCGTAGAAGGTCTCGAGCTGGTGCTCCTCGATGAGGTGCATCGCCGCCTTGGTGAGCCCCAGGGACCGAAATACCTCGTCGTGGTCCTGGGTGATGATGTCGAGCATCGCGTTGCCGATTCCGGTCACGGCCAGTCGGTTCGGGCCCGGCTTCTGGCGCAGCGAGACCGGCGTGGGCGTCGACGTCACCTGGCGAGCGTAGAGGATTTGGCAATAGGGTGGCCACCCGTGAGTCCTTCGAGAAATCCCTACCGCCTGGGTCGCGACGTCGTCCCCTCCGCCTACCGCATCTTCATCACCCCCGACTTCGAGACGTTCACCTTCGTGGGCCGCGTCGAGGTCGACGTGACGGTCACCACCGAGACGCGAGAGGTGACCCTGCACGCCGCCGAGCTCGCCCTCGACCCGGCGACCCTGCGCTCGGGCGAGACGACCCTGCGCTCGAGCGCCCTGCGCTTCGACGAGGCCTACGAGACCGCCACCTTCGGCTTCGACGAGCCCCTCCCGGTGGGACCGGCGACCCTCGAGATCGCCTACACGGGGTCCATCCGCGACGGGCTGGAGGGCTTCTACCGCTCGAGCTACGTCGACGCCGACGGCGTCGCCCAGGTGATCGGCACGACCCAGTTCGAGCACTCCGACGCCCGCCGGGCCTTCCCGTGCTGGGACGAGCCGGTCTTCAAGGCCACCTACCAGGTCAACCTGACCGTCCCCGCCCACCTGTCGGCCTACTCGAACTCGCCGGTCACGAGCGACGTCGACCTCGGCAACGGGCAGCGGGCTCTCACCTTCGCCCCCACGATGGCGATGTCGACCTACCTCGTGGCGTGGGTCATCGGGCCCTTCGAGGAGTCGCGCACCCTCGACGTCGACGGGGTGCCGCTGCGGGTCATCGCCCCCAAGGGCAAGGTCCACCTGGGCGAGCTCGCCCTAGAGGCCGGCGCGTTCTGCCTGCGCTGGTTCGCCGACTACTTCGGCGTGCCCTATCCCGGGGACAAGCTCGACATGATCGCCATCCCCGACTTCGCCAACGGCGCGATGGAGAACCTGGGGTGCGTGACCTACCGCGAGACCGCCCTGCTCGTCGACCCCGCCACCGCCTCGCACGCCGAGCGGGTGCGCGTGGTCGAGGTCGTCCACCACGAGCTGGCCCACCAGTGGTTCGGCAACCTGGTGACGATGGAGTGGTGGGAGGGCATCTGGCTCAACGAAGCCTTCGCCACCTTCATGCAGCTGCTGTGCACGGACGCCTACCGGCCCGAGTGGAAGACCTGGCCGGGCCAGAACTTCATGCGGGACCTGGCCCTCTCCATCGACGGCCTCTCCTCGACGAGGCCGATCGAGTACGAGGTCGTCTCGCCCGACGACACCCAGGGCATGTTCGACGTGCTCACCTACGAGAAGGGCGCGTCGGTGCTGCGCATGCTCGAGCAGTACCTCGGCGCCGAGACGTTCCGCGACGGGATCCGCGCCTACGTCGCGAAGCACCAGTACGCCAACGCCACCACGACCGACCTGTGGGACGCCCTCGAGGGCGCCTCGGGCCTGCCGGTGCGCGACGTGATGAACACCTGGATCCTCCAGGGCGGCCACCCCCTCGTGACCTTCGCCGACGGGACACTCTCCCAGCAGCCCTTCAGCTACGCCCCCAAGACCGCCGAGAGCCGGATCGGCGACCACTGGCTGGTGCCGGTGGCGACCCGCTCGGTCGCCGGCGGCGACTGGTCGCGCCACCTGCTCGCCGACGCGCCGATCGCGGTCACCGACGCGCCCCCGGTCGTCGCCAACGCCGGCGGGTGGGGGTGCTTCCGCACCCGCTACGGCCAGGCCGAGCTCGCGGCCCTCGCCCCGCACGTGGCCTCGCTCGACGACCTCGAGCGCGCCACCCTGGTCGACGACAGCTGGGCCGCCCTCTTCGCCGGCCAGTCGACCTGGGAGCAGTACCGCCTCGTGGTCTCGTCCCTGGGTGACCAGGTCGACGCCACCTCGTGGGAGGCGGTCGCCGCGGCCCTCGACATGATCCGCCGCGCCCTCGAGGAGAGCCAGCGGCCCGGGTTCGTCGCCCAGGTCCGCCAGATCGTCGAGCCCCACTTCGCCCGTCTGGGCTGGGGACCGGTGGCCGGCGAGGACGAGCTGACCCCGCGCATGCGCGCCGCCCTCATCCGGATCCTCGGCGGGCTGTGCCAGGACGAGGCCATCCAGGCCGAGGCCGTGCGCCGCTTCGAGGCCAACGACCTCGAGGGCGACCTCGCGGCGACCCTCTTGCGCATCGTGGCCTCGCTCGACCGGCCCGGGGACTACGAGACCTTCCTCGAGCGCTACGGCGCCGCCCCCACCCCCCAGGAGGAGATGCGCTACCTGCTCACCCTCGGCGGCTTCTCCGAGGAGCGCGTCGCCCTCGACGCGGCCCGGCGGGCCTTCGAGGAGTTCCGCTCCCAAGACGGCGCCATCGTGCTGGCCGCCCTCACCGCGAACCCGGTGACCGGGCCCGGCGTGTGGCGCTACCTGACGGGTCGCTGGGACGACGGCGTGAAGCGGTTCCCGGCGAACATGCACGCGCGCATGGCCATGAGCATCCCGACCTTCATCGCCGATCGGGCCCTCGCCGAGGAGGTCGCCGCGTTCCACCTGGCCCACCCGGTGGTGGGCGGCTACCCCGCGACGGTTCCCCAGCTCGTCGAGCGCATGTGGGTCGGGGTGGCCTTCGCCGAGGCGATACGGCGCCAGTTCTAGGGCGGTGAGCCTGGGCACCTTCCTCGGCATCGCCGCGGCGATGTTCCTGCTGGAGCTGCCCGACAAGACGATGATCGCGACCATCGTGATGGCCGCGCGCACCCGGCCCCTGCCGGTGGCGCTCGGGGCGTCGGTCGCCTTCGTCGCCCAGATGGCCATCGCCGTCGCGGCCGGGGGGCTCGTCACGCTCCTGCCCACCCGCGTGCGCGAGATCGTGGTGACCGTCCTCTTCTTGGGCGGGGCGGCCTACCTGCTCCTCTCCAAAGAGGAGAGCGCCGAGGCGAGAGGCGAGGCCGAGGCCGCGCGCGAGCGCCGCGACGGGGCGCTGCGCGAGGCCGCGACCGCCTTCGGGGTCATCTTCCTCGCCGAGTTCGGCGACCTCACCCAGATCCAGGCCCTCACCTTCACCGCGCACACCCACGCCCCCCTCGAGGTGTTCCTCGCCTCGTCGATCGCGCTCGTGGCGGTGGCCTTCCTCGGCGCCTACGGCGGGCGCGCCCTCGAGCGGCGGATCCCCCTCGCCTGGATCCGCCGCCTCGGCGGCGTCGTCTTCCTCGGCTTCGGGATCTACTCGCTCGTCCAGGTGGTGCGGTGAGCCGGCGCGAGGAGCTCCTCGCGCTCGCGCGCGCGACCAAGGGCTTCATGCCCGAGGACGAGGGCCTCGCCCTGGCCGAGCACGCCGAGCGACTCGGGCGTGAGCGCCCCGGGGGGACCTGGCTCGAGGTGGGCGCGTGGTGCGGCAAGTCCGCGCTCTACCTCGGCCTCGCCGCCGAGGCGACCGGGTCGCTCCTCTACTCGCTCGACCACCACCGCGGCAGCGAGGAGACCCAGCCGGGCTGGGAGCACTTCGACCCCGACCTGCTCGACGAGCGCGACGGGCGGCTCAACACGCTGCCCCACTGGCAGCGCACCGTGGCCGACGCCTCGCTCGAGGGGAGCGTCGTGGGGATCGTGGGCGAGTCGACCCTCGTCGCGCGCCACTTCGCCCAGCCCCTCGACCTGCTCTTCATCGACGGCGGCCACGGCGAGGCCGTGGCCTGGGCCGACCACCGCGCCTGGACGCCCACGGTCGTCCCCGGGGGGCTCCTCCTCATCCACGACGTCTTCCCCGACCCCGACGACGGCGGGCGGCCGCCCTACGAGATCTACCTCGACGCGCTCGCCAACGGCTTCACCGAGCGCGCGGCCGTCGGCTCCCTGCGAGTCCTGCGCGCTCCGGGTTAGGCGCGCCGGGCGCCACAGCCCGGCTCGGCCCGGTCCTCCACCGCCACGAGGGGCGACTCGTCGTGGCGGAAGAGCCCGGCGGCCCCCGTGCGCGAGGTGAGGGCGTCGGCCGCGAGCACGACGGCGGCCGCGGTGTAGGTCGTCGCCTCGCGGTGGGGGAAGGTGACCGCCCCGGGGTAGGCGAGGCCCGTCCAGTAGGCGCCGTCGTCGCGCCGGTGGCGCGTGGTGAGGGCGAAGAGCTCGAGCGCGCGAGTGGTCTCGCCGATCGCGTCGAGGGCCAGCGCGCACTCGGCCGTCTCGGCCGCGGTCACCCAGTCGTTGGTCGAGACGCAGCGCACCCCGAGCCCCTCCATGACGTGGCGCTCCTCGCCCTCGGCGAGACGGGCCGCGGCGCGCTCGCCGGTGAGTGCCCCGCCGAGGACCGGGTAGTACCAGTCCATCGCGAACTCGTTCTTGGGCGCGAAGGCCCCGGGGTGGTGGGTGATCGCGTGGCCGAGCCGGCCGGCCGCGACGAGCCAGTCGGGACGGTCGCGCCCGAGGGCGCGCGCGAGCGTCGCCGCGCAGCGCACCGAGAGGAAGACCGACGACGACCCGGTGAGCAGGGCGTAGCCCTCGCTGCGCCCCTGGGCGTCGAGGGACCAGGTGATCGTCCCGTCGGCGCGCTGGTGGGCCAGCACGAAGTCGACGGCCCGCTCGATCGTGGGCCAGAGCGCGGCGGCCAGGCCCTCCTCCCCGGTGACCAGGAGGAAGTGCAGGACCCCGACGGCGACGTAGGCGCAGACGTTGGTGTCGAGCCGGGCGTCGCGCACGCGCTCGCCGAGGTAGTAGTTGAACCAGCTGCCGTCGCCCAGCTGGGCGCGCGCGAGCCACGCGTAGGCGGCCCTCGCCGCCTCGAGGTGCCCGGCGACGGTGAGGCCCATGGCGGCTTCGACGTGGTTCCACGGGTCGCAGTGGCCCCCCGGGAACCAGGGGATCTGGCCGTCGGGGCGCTGGCAGTCGGCGATGACGCGGGCCGTCGCGGCGAGCTCGTCGGCGCTGAGCACGCCCGGCACCGAGAAGCCGGCGTCGGTCGTGGTCACGGCTTGCGCAGGTAGTAGACGAGCGACTTGCCCATGACCGGGCTGAGCGCCGCCTCGGCGGCGCGGGTGGCGAGGGGCCGCTTCATGATGTCCCAGACCAAGAGTCGGTGGTACGCCTTGACGGCCGGGTGGTCCTCGTTGGTCGTGCCCACGAGGCACTTGAGCCACCAGTACGGGCTGTGCAGCCCGTGGGCGTGGTGGCGGGCGTAGGGCACGAGACCGGCGCCGCCGAGGCGCTCGAGCAGCACCGAGCGCCGGTAGATCCGCACGTGGCCGCCGGGCACGGTGTGGTACTCGTCCGAGAGGGCCCAGTTCACGAGCTCGGGGAAGAACCGCGGGACGGTGATCGCCATGGTGCCCCCGGGGCGCAGCACGCGGGCGAGCTCGACCATGGCCGCGCGGTCGTCGGGGATGTGCTCGAGGACCTCCGAGCAGATGACCCGGTCGAAGGCCCCGTCGGCGAAGGGCAGCGCCAGGGCGTCCCCCTGGACGACCGCCGCGTGGGCCGAGCCCGGGGCGAGCTCGCCGGCCTCGGTCATCGCGACGAAGGTCGCGAGCACCCCGTCGACCTCGTCGCGCCCCGCGTCGAGGGCCACCACGCTGGCGCCCCGGCGGGCCGCCTCGAAGGCGTGGCGCCCGAACCCGCAGCCGAGGTCGAGCACCGCGTCGCCGGGGCGCAGGCCGAGCCGGTCGTAGCGGGCGGTCAGCATCAGTCGAAGGCCATCGACGCGGGCAGCGGAACCCCACGAAGGATCGCGTCGTAGCAGGCGGCCGTCCCCCGGGCCGTCACCTGCCAGGTGAAGCGGGCCATCACCCGCTCGCGGCCCCGCGCGCCCATCGCCGCACGCAGCGCCGGGTCGTCGAGGAGCCGGCGGATCGCCCCGACCAGGGCGTCGGGGTCGTTGGGCTCGACGAGCAGCGCGGCCTCGCCGTCGGGACCCACGACCTCGGGCAGCGCCCCGCCGGTCGTGGCCACGACCGGCACCGAGCAGGCCATCGCCTCGATGGCCGGCAGGGAGAAGCCCTCGTAGAGGCTGGGCACGATCGCCACCTCGGCCTCGCCGTAGAGACGGGCCAGGGTCTCGTCGCTGACCCCCGAGACGGTTGTGACGATGTCCTCGAGGCCGAGGCGCTCGAGGGCCGTGGCCACCCGGCCCCCGGGCCGGGGCCGGCCGATCACGACGAGCTCCAGGGGCCGCTCGGCGCGCAGCTTGGCGACCGCCTCGAGCAGGGGGACGAGCCCCTTCATGGGCACGTCGGAGCTCGTCGTGACCATGAGCCGGCCGGGCCGCTTCACGACGTCGTCGTGGGGCCGGAACACGGTGTGGTCGACCCCCACCGGCACGACGGTGAGCCGATCGAGGGGGACGCCGAGCTGGTCGTGGATGTCGGCGCGCGAGTTGTGCGAGACGGTGAGCACGGCCGGCAGGCGGCGCGCGACGCGGGTCTGCATGCGCAAGAAGCCGAACCACCGGCGGGTCGTGAGCCGCTGGCGCCAGCCCGTCGCGTGGTCCAAGGCGATCGAGCGGTCGACGGTGATCGGGTGGTGCAAGGTCTCGAGCAGGGGCCAGCCCCGTCGGTGCAGCGCGAGGATCCCCGAGCCGATGCACTGGTCGTCGTGGACGATGTCGAAGTCGTGGCGCCGTCCCCGCAGCATCTTGGCCACCCGCCAGGAGAAGGCCAGGGGCTCGCCGAAGCCGGCGGTGAGCATCACCGCGAACTCGGCGAGGTCGGCCGCCGAGGTGAACTCCCTCGGGTGGGGGATCCGGAAGGGGTCGGGGTCGCGGTAAAGGTCGAGCGAGCGCACCGGGGTGAAGCCCACCCCGTCGTCGAGGATGGGCCACGGCGGACCCGAGAAGACCTCCACACTGTGGCCGAGCGCGACCAGCTCGCGGGTGAGGTGGCGGGTGTAGACGCCCTGGCCTCCGCACTGGGGGTTGCCCCGATAGAGCAGGTAGGCGACCCGCAGCCCGCCCGGGGCGGGGGGCCGCGCCGTGACCGGCTCGGGGGGCGCGAGGCGCCGGCTGCGCTCCCACGACGCCCGGGTCTCGTCGATGGTCTGGCGCAAGGAGCGGGGCACGGGTCGCTTTCGTCGGCGGTCCACCATTCTCGCCCACCGTCCGACCAGGGCACAAAT
>JAKBNI010000084.1 GCA_021831125.1 Actinomycetes bacterium
AGCGCGACCGGCTTGCCCGAGGGGTCGAAGATCGGGAAGATCACCCGGCCCCGCACGAAGTCCTGGAGCCGCCCCCGGCGGTTCACAAAGCCCAGGCCGGTGGCCTCGAGGACCTTGGCGTCGAGGCGCAGCGCGCGGGTGAGCGCGTCCCAGTCGTCGGGGGCCCAGCCCAGCTGGAACCGGCGAGCGACCTCGCCGCTGATCCCGCGCGCACGCAGGTAGTCGCGCGCGGGCCGTGCGTCGGGCGAGGAGAGGAGTCGCTCGTGGTACCAGTCGACGGCCTTGGCCATCGCCTCGAGGGCCGCCTGGCGCTCCCGGCGGGCCGGGCCGGCGTAGGCGTCCTCGCGCAGCTCGATCCCCGCGCGCTCGGCCAGGTGGCGCACGGCCTCGACGAAGTCGAGGTGCTGGGTCTCGCGCACCCAGGTGATCTGGTCCCCGGCCGCCCGGCAGCCGAAGCAGTAGTAGCGGCCCTCCTGGGCGTTGACCGAGAACGAGGGGGTCCGCTCGCCGTGGAAGGGGCACAGCCCGACCCAGCGCTGACCCGAGCGCTTGAGCGCGACCGACTCGGTGATGAGCGCCACGATGTCGGTCGCCGCGCGCACGCGGGCGATTTCCTCCTCCGAAAGGGCCACGCTCACGACGGTACCGGGTGGTCGGGATTCGTGCGCGAGACCGCTTCCCCGTAGACTCCGACCCATGTCCGACGTCGCGGTGGAGACCCACGATATCGTCCGCACCTTCCGCGACGGCGAGGTCCGGGCCCTCGACGGCGTCTCGCTCTCGGTGCCCGCCGGGCGGGTCTTCGGGCTGCTCGGGCCCAACGGCTCGGGCAAGACGACCATGGTGCGGATCCTCTCGACGATCCTGCGGCCCACCAGCGGTCGCGCGATCGTCGCCGGCTACGACGTCGTCAAGCAGCCCGAGAAGGTCCGCCCCCGCATCGGCCTGGCCGGCCAGTACGCGACCGTCGACGAGAACCTCACGGGCTTCGAGAACCTGCGCATGGTGGGCATGCTCAACCACCTCAACAAGCCCTACGTCGTCGCCAAGAGCCGCCAGCTGCTCGAGGACTTCGACCTGACCGACGCGGCGAACCGGATCACCAAGACCTACTCGGGGGGCATGCGCCGACGCCTCGACCTCGCGGCCGCCCTCGTCGGCGCGCCGCCCATCCTCTTCCTCGACGAGCCCACGACCGGCCTCGACCCCCAGAGCCGCCAGGAGCTCTGGACCATCATCGAGCGGCTCGTCGAGGGCGGGACGACGGTGCTGCTCACGACCCAGTACCTCGAAGAGGCCGACCGCCTGGCCCACCACCTCGTCGTCTTGGACCGCGGACGGATCATCGCCGAGGGGACCTCGGCCCAGCTGAAGGCCCAGATGGGGGCGACGGTCCTCGAGTTCGGGTTCGCCACCACCGACGCGGCGGCCTCGGCGGTGCCCCTCCTCGCCGACCTGTCGGCGACCCCGGCCAACGTCGAGGGTCACAACCTCGAGATCACCGTCGACGACGGGCCGGCCATCACCGCCGACGCACTGCGCCGCCTGGACGAGGCCGGGCTGCGCCCGACGGGCCTCACCCTGCGCGAGCCGAGCCTCGACGACGTCTTTCTGGCCCTCACCGGCCACCGGGCCGAAGACGAGGCCCTCGACGGCGCCGCCCCGGTCGCCGCGACGCGACGGAGGAGCCGATGACCGACCTGGCCACCCGAACGGCGCTGCCCCCCTCGGAGTCGAGCCGCCCCGCGCTGCTCTGGGCGGTCTCGGACGTGCTCACCATCGCCCGGCGCAACCTCATGGCGATCGTGCGGATCCCGGTCGCCCTCGTCTTCACCTTCATCCAGCCGATCATGTTCGTGCTGCTCTTCCGCTACGTCTTCGGCGGGGTCGTCCACGTGCCCGGCAACAGCTACGTGAACTACCTCATCCCCGGGATCCTCACCCAGGCCACGATCTTCGGCTCGGTGAACACCGCCATCGGACTCTCGGAGGACCTCCAGAAGGGGCTCATCGAGCGGTTCCGCGCGCTGCCCATGGCGCGCATGGCGGTGCTCGCCGGGCGCACGGTCGCCGACACCGCGCGCAACGTCGTCGTGCTCATCCTCATCACTGGGGTCGGCTTCGCCGTCGGGTTCCGGCCGACCGGCTCGGTGTGGACCTACCTCCAGGCCTGCCTGGTGATGCTGCTGTTCGCCTACTGCCTCTCGTGGGGCTTCGCCTTCGTGGGGCTCGCCGCCCCCAACTCCGAGGCGGCCCAGGCGATCGCCTTCCCCATCATCTTCCCGCTCACCTTCGCCTCGGCCGTCTTCGTCCCGGTCGCCTCGATGCCCGGCTGGCTGCAGCCTTTCGCGAACAACCAGCCGATCAGCCAGGCGACCTTCGCCGTGCGCGGGCTGATGCTCGGCCAGGCCCACGGCGCGTCCACCTGGATATCGGTCGCGTGGTCGATCGGCATCGTCGCCGTCTTGGCCCCGCTCGCCGTCGCCCGGTACCGGCGCGCGGCCTGATGGCGACCCGGCTCACCGTCGAGCACCTCCAGCGCATCGTCGACGAGGCCTTCCCCGACCACACGCCCCCGGTCGTCGAGTCCCTCGAGGGCGACACGCTCGTCGTGGTCCAGGGCGTCGACCACCGCCACGGGCGCCCCGGCGGGACCATCTCGGGGCCGACGATGATGGCCCTGGCGGACAACGCCGCCTGGCTGGTGATCCTGGGCCACATCGGCCCGGTGCTGCTCGCGGTCACCACGAGCCTGCACATCGACTTCCTGCGCAAGCCCCCCCTCGACGCGATCGCCGCGACCGCCACCCTCGTCAAGCTCGGCCGGCGCCTCGCCGTGGTCGACGTGGCGATCACCTCGCGCGCCTCCGGCGAGCTCGTCGCCAAGGCCGCCGTCACCTACTCGATCCCGCCCCACGACTAGGGGCCGCCACTAGCGTGGTCCCACCGTGACCCCGCCGACCGACGCTCCCCGGCCCCTCACCAGGGGGCTCACGACCCTGATGGCCGTGGCCATCGGGATCATCGTCGCGAACCTCTACTACCTCCAGCCACTGCTGCACCAGATCAGCCACGACTTCTCGGTCGGGATCACCCACACGACGCTCCTCATGACCCTCATCCAGGCGGGCTACGCGATCGGGCTCGCCTTCGTCGTCCCCCTCGGCGACGTCGTCGCCCGACGCCGGCTCGCCGTGGGGATCTTCGTGCTCTCGGCCGCCATGATGCTGCTCGCCGCGACCCTCCACTCGTTCCTCCTGCTCACCCTCGTGATGCTGGTGATCGGGCTCACCTCGGTCGGCGGCCAGGTGCTCATCCCCCTCGCCGCCGACCTCGCCGCGGAGTCCCAGCGCGGGCGGGTTATCGCCCGGGTCATGTCGGGGCTGCTCGTGGGGATCCTGCTCAGTCGGACCTTCTCGGGGCTCATCGCCCAGTGGGCCGGCTGGCGCAGCGTCTATCTCATCGCCGCCGGCGCTCTCGCGGTGATGGCGACCCTCTTGTGGTTCAACATCCCCGACGAGGCCCCCCGGGCCCGGGTCCCCTACCGCCGTCTCATCGCCGGGGTCTTCTCGCTGTACCGCACCGAGCCGGTGCTGCGCCGGCGCGCCTACTTCGGGGCGATGATCTTCGCCTGCAACAACGTGCTCTGGACGACGCTCTCCTACCTGCTCGCCGGTTCGCCCTTCCACTACACCAACGCCGTGATCGGGCTGTTCGGCCTCTTCGGGGTCGGCGGGGTGATGGCCGCCAACGCCGCCGGCCACCACGCCGACCGCCAGCGCCAGTCGGTGACGACGATCGTCTTCACCGCCCTGCTCCTCGCCTCGTTCGGGATGCTGGCCCTGGGCCGGGGCGACGTGGCGGCCCTCGCGGTGGGCATCGTCCTGCTCGACACCGGCATGCAGGGGACCCAGATCACGAATCAGTCGGTGATCTACGGCCTGCTGCCCGAGGCGCGCAGCCGGATCAACAGCGCCTACATGGTCGCGGGCTTCACCGGCGCCTCGCTCGGCTCGTACCTCTCGGGCGAGGCGTACGCCCACTTCGGCTGGTACGGCAACTGCTGGCTCGGGGCGATCCTCGGGGTCGGGCTCGTGGTGCCGGCGGTGCTCTGGCGCCGCAGCGCCGCGCCGCGCCCCCTGCGCGCGGTGGCCGGCGCCGACTCCTAGCGCGTCGCGCGTCGCGCCGTCGTGCCGCGCAGGCTCATCGGGACCTCGACGACCCCGTCGATCGCCCGGGCCTCGGCCGCCGCGCGCACGGCCTCGAAGAGCTCTCGGCGCTCGCCCTCGTCGCGCACCAGCGCGCCCGAGTAGGTCGCGAAGAGCCCCACGATCTCCTCCACGCTGCGCCGCCACACCCACGCGAGGTCGAAGTCGGCCGGATCCTCGAAGGGTCCGGCCGAGAGGTCGGCGTGCCAGCCCCGGGGTCGGCGGTCGGGGTCGTCCTCGCGCTCGCGCAGGCGCACCAGGTCGCGCACCCACCCCTCGGTGCGACTGAGGCCGTTCCAGGCGACGACGATGCGCCCCCCGTCTCGAAGGACCCGGCCGAGCTCGAGCTCGGCCGCGGGGTGGGCGAACCAGTGCCAGGCCGACGACGAGGTCACGAGGTCGAAGGCGGCGTCGGCGAAGGGCAGGTCCTCGGCGGTCGCCGCCATCGCCTCGACCCCCGGGCTGCGCGAGAGGAGGACGGCGCGCATCGCGTCGTCGGGCTCGACGGCGACGACCCGCGCCCCGCGGGCGCCGAGGAAGCGCGTCAGCTTGCCGGTCCCCGCCCCCACGTCGAGCACCCGACGGCCCGCCATCTCGCCGAGGTGCGCGCCGAGCTCCTCGGGTGGGTCGGGGCGGTAGCGGTCGTAGAGCTCGGCGACGGTGCCGAAGAGCCGGCCCCGTCCGTCGCTCATCGCGGGCGCAGAGTCCCCGACAGGTGCTCGTACAGGTCGTCGATCGCCACGCGCACCTGGGCCGTCGTGTCGCGGTCGCGCACGGTGACCGCGCGGTCCTCGAGCGAGTCGAAGTCGACCGTGACGCAGTAGGGCGTGCCGACCTCGTCCTGGCGGCGGTAGCGGCGCCCGATCGACTGGGTGACGTCGTAGTCGCACATGAAGTGCGGGGTGAGGAGGTCGAGCACCTCGCTCGCCACGGCGTCGAGCTCGGGCTTCTTCGACAGCGGCAGCACCGCCACCTGGTAGGGCGCGAGGCGCGGGTCCAGGCGAAGCACCACGCGCCTCTCGCCGCCGACCTCGTCCTCGTGGTAGGCGGCGAGCAGGAAGGCCATCATCGCGCGCGTCGCGCCGGCCGCCGGCTCGATGACGTAGGGCGTGTAGCGCTCGTTGGTCGCCGGGTCGAAGTAGTCGAGCGCGACCCCCGAGTGGGTGGCGTGCTGGGTGAGGTCGTAGTCGCCGCGGTTGGCGACGCCCTCGAGCTCGTCGAAGCCCCAGGGGAAGAGGAACTCCACGTCGGTCGTGCCGCGCGAGTAGTGCGAGAGGTCCTCTTTCGCGTGGACGTGGCGTCGCAGCAGCGCCTCGGGGATCCCGAGGCCGACGTACCACGCGAACCGGGTCTCGATCCAGTAGCGGTACCACTCCTCGGCCTCGGCCGGGGGCACGAAGTACTCCATCTCCATCTGCTCGAACTCCCGGGTCCGAAAGACGAAGTTCTGCGGGGTGATCTCGTTGCGGAAGGACTTGCCGACCTGGGCGATGCCGAAGGGCGGGCGCTTGCGGGTGGTGGCGAGGACGTTGGCGAAGTTGGTGAAGATGCCCTGGGCCGTCTCGGGGCGCAGGTAGGCGGTGGCGCCCTCCCCCTCGACCGGCCCGGCCTGGGTCTTGAACATCAGGTTGAAGGCCCGGGCCTCGGTGAAGGTCGTGCCCCCGCAGTTGGGGCAGACCCCCTCGATCTTGTCCTCGCGCCAGCGCTCCTTGCACGTGAGACAGTCCACCAGCGGGTCGGTGAAGGTCTCGAGGTGGCCCGAGGCCGCCCAGACGGCCGGGGGGCCGAGGATGGCCGCGTCGAGGCCCACGACGTCGCGGCGCTCTTGGACCATGGCGCGCCACCACTCGTTCTTCACGTTGCGCAGCATGCTCACCCCGAGCGGGCCGTAGTCGTAGGTGGAGCGAAATCCCCCGTAGATCTCGGCCGAGGGGAAGATGAACCCGCGCCGCTTGGTGAGGTTCACGACCTTGTCGAGCAGCTCGGGGTCCCTCGCGGTCTGCTCGGTCATCCCTCGA
Source organism: Actinomycetes bacterium (assembly GCA_021831125.1). Taxonomy (GTDB): domain Bacteria; phylum Actinomycetota; class Acidimicrobiia; order Acidimicrobiales; family RAAP-2; genus RAAP-2. The sequence continues at coordinate 6,227 of JAKBNI010000084.1, forward strand.
GGTTACCGGACGCCTCCGCGCTCCTCAGGCGGACGATCACCTGGTTGGCGAGGAGTCGTCCGCGCGGCGCCAGGGTGACCGTGCCCTCGCGCACCGCGACGAGGTGGGCGATCTCCTCGAGCGAGTCGAACGCCTCGACGGGCACGCCGCGGGTGGTGCGCAGGGCGAGCGACTCGCGCTCGAAGGCGGCCTGGCCCTCGGTGAGGGACTCGGACCCGCCCTCGGGCGAGGCGCCCGCGGCGATGGCGGCGATGTAGCGCTCGGGGGTGCGCACGTTCCACCATCGGCGCCCCGCCCGGTACGAGTGGGCGGCCGAGCCGAAGCCGACGTACTCCTCGCGGTCCCAGTAGACGTGGTTGTGGCGGCCCTCGTGGCCCGGGCGGGCCCAGTTGGAGATCTCCTCCCAGAGGTAGCCCTCGGCCTCGAGGGTGGCGCCGACGAGGTCGTAGGCGTCGGCCGTGGCGTCCTCGTCGGGGTGGCGGGCGGGGTCTCGACCGAGCGGGGTGCCCGCCTCGGCGCTGAGCGCGTAGCAGCTCACGTGGGGCGGCGGGTGCTCGAGGCCGAGGATGTCACCGAGGGTCGCGCGTACGTCGTCGAGGCCCTCGGCGCGCGAGCCGACGATGAGGTCCATGTTCCAGGTCGCGAAGCCCGCCGCCGTGACGTTCTCGCTCACCTCGCGGTGGGCGCCGGTGCCGTGGCGACGCCCGAGGTCGGCCAGCACCGCCGCCTGGGTCGACTGCACCCCGAAGCTCATGCGGGTCACCCCGCCCGCGCGGTAGGCGGCGAGTCGTTCGACGGAGGCGTCCTCGGGGTTGCACTCGACGGTCACCTCGGCGCCCGGCGCGCGCGGGATCGCCTCGAGCACCGCGAGCAGGTCCTCGGTCGCCAGGCGCGAGGGCGTGCCCCCGCCGAAGAAGACCGAGGTCGCCTCGCCCAGTCCCGCCTCGCGGGCCCGAGCCACCTCGGTGAGCACCGCCGCCACGTAGTCGGCCTGGATCTCGTCGCGGTCGGCGTAGGTGGCGAAGGCGCAGTAGTCACAGCGGCGCGCACAGAAGGGCACGTGGACGTAGACGCCGAAGGGCCTCACGCGCGACCCCTCGCCTCGGCGTGGCGGGCCAGCGCCTCACGCCGCTCGACGTCGAGCTCGACGATCGGCGCGGGGTAGCCCGGTGCGAGCAGTCCCCCGCCCACCGGGCGCAGGCAGTCGGGCGCCTCGAGATGGGCGAGCTCGTCGACGTAGCGGCGCACGTAGCGGCCCTCGGGGTCGAACCGCTCGGCCTGGGTGACCGGGTTGAAGACCCGGTGGA
>JAKBNI010000085.1 GCA_021831125.1 Actinomycetes bacterium
GTGGCCCGCGCCCTCGCCCGACGGGGCCAGGCCGGCCCGCCGCCCGAGCCGGCCGAGCCCGCCGCCCCGACGCCCGGCGCGTCGGTCCTCGTGGCGCTGTTCGACGAGGGTGGCGAGGCCCGGGTGGTCCTCACGAGGCGGGCTCGGACGCTGCGGGCCCACCGCGGCGAGGTGGCCCTGCCCGGCGGGCGCCGCGAGGACGGGGAGTCGCCGTGGGCGACGGCCCTGCGCGAGGCGAACGAGGAGGTCGGTCTCGACCCCGCGGCCGTGCGCCCGCTCGGCTGGCTGAGCCCGCTCTCGACCCGGGTGGCGCCCGCGGCGATCGTCCCGGTCGTGGGGGCGCTCTCGTCCCGGCCCGCGCTCGAGGCCCGGCCCGAGGAGGTCGAGCGGGTCTTCACCGTCGCCCTCTCGGACCTGCTCGCCGAGGGCGCGTTCTTGGAGGAGCGCTGGCGACGCGAGGGGCTCGCCGGCCTCGACGACGAGGGTTTCTTCCCCATCGTCTTCTACCGGGTGCCGGGCGACCTCCTCTGGGGGGCGACGGCGCGGGTGCTGACCGACCTGCTCGCGATGGTCGCCGCCGAGCCTTAGCCCGGCGGCTCGCTCTCGGGGGCCGGGTAGATTGGGCCCACGCCCCCATCCACGAAGAGGCGGAGGACCCATGGCGGAAGTGGAGATCGGCATATTCAAGACGGCTCGTCAGGCCTACGGCTTCGACGACATCGCGATCGTGCCCAGCCGGCGCACGCGCGACCCCGAGGACGTCGACATCTCCTGGCAGATCGACGCGTACAAGTTCGAGATCCCGGTGCTCGGCTCGGCGATGGACGGCGCGATCTCCCCCGCCACGGCCATCGAGCTCGGCCGCCTCGGCGGGCTCGGGGTCTTGAACCTCGAGGGGCTGTGGACCCGCTACGAGGACCCGACCCCCCTCTTTGAGGAGATCAGCGGGCTCGAGGACGACAAGGCCACCGCGCGCATGCAGCAGATGTACCTCGAGCCCGTGAAGCTCGAGCTGGTCGCCGAGCGGATCCGCCAGCTCAAGGAGGCCGGCATCGTGACCTCGGCCTCGGTGACCCCCGCGAGGACCGACTGGATGGCCCAGACCATCATCGACGCGGGCCTGGACATCCTGGTGATCCAGGGCACCGTCGTCTCGGCCGAGCACGTCTCGAAGACCGGCGAGCCGCTCAACCTGAAGAAGTTCATCCGAGAGTTCGAGATCCCGGTGATCGTCGGGGGCTGCGCCAGCTACCAGGCCGCCCTGCACCTGATGCGCACCGGCGCGGCCGGCGTGCTGGTGGGGGTCGGGCCGGGCAACGCCTGCACCAGCCGCGGGGTGCTCGGGATCGGCGTGCCCCAGGCCACGGCCATCGCCGACGTCGCGGGGGCGCGGATGCGCCACCTGGACGAGACCGGGGTCTACGTGCACGTGATCGCCGACGGCGGCATGTCCAAGGGCGGCGACATCGCCAAGGCCATCGCCTGCGGGGCCGACGCCGTGATGATCGGCTCGCCGCTCACCAGCGCCGTCGAGGCCCCGGCCCGGGGCTACCACTGGGGGATGGCGACCTTCCACCCGACGCTTCCGCGCGGCACGCGCGTGCGCACCCAGGTCCGCGGCACCCTGAAGGAGATCCTGCTCGGCCCGGCCCACGAGAACGACGGCCGGCTCAACCTGATGGGGGCGCTGCGCACCTCGATGGCGACGTGCGGCTACGAGACCCTGAAGGAGTTCCAGAAGGCCGAGGTCATGCTGGCTCCCTCCCTGCAGACCGAGGGCAAGGCGCTCCAGCGCTCCCAGGGCGTGGGCATGGGGCATTGACCCGCCCGGTCCTCGTCGTCGACTTCGGCGCCCAGTACGCCCAGCTCATAGCCCGGCGGGTCCGCGAGGCCCACGTCTACTCCGAGATCGTCCCCCACACGATCTCGGCCGACGAGCTGCGCGCGAAGGACCCCGCGGCCCTCATCCTCTCGGGCGGTCCGGCCTCGGTCTACGAGGAGGGCGCGCCGAGCATGGACCCCGCGCTGCTCGCGCTCGGGGTGCCCACCCTGGGCATCTGCTACGGCGCCCAGGTGATGGCCCAGATCCTCGGCGGGCGCGTCGCGCGCACGGGGGTGCGCGAGTACGGGCGCACCACCCTCGTGCGCACCCCGGCCGCCTCGGCGCTGCTCGCCGAGCTGCCCGCAGAGACGACCTGCTGGATGAGCCACGGCGACTCGATCGTCGAGGCCCCCGAGGGCTTCGCCGTCACCGCCGGCACGGCCGACGTGCCGGTCGCGGTGATGGAGGACCCCGCCCGGCGGCTCTTCGCCACCCAGTACCACCCCGAGGTCGCCCACACCGAGCGCGGCCAAGAGCAGCTCGCCCACTTCCTCCACCACCTCGCGGGCCTCGCCCCGACCTGGACCAACGCCTCGATCATCGAAGAGCAGGTCGCGCGCATCCGCGCCCAGGTGGGCGCCGAGCGGGTGCTCTGCGCGCTCTCGGGCGGGGTCGACTCGGCCGTGGCGGCGGCGCTCGTCACCAAGGCCGTCGGGCGCCAGCTGACCTGCGTCTTCGTCGACACCGGCCTGATGCGCCTCAACGAGGGCGAGCAGATCGAGGAGACCTTCACCCGCCAGTTCGGGGTCGAGCTCGTCCACGTGAAGGCCCAGGACCGCTTCTTCGACGCCCTGGCCGGGGTGACCGACCCCGAGCGCAAGCGCAAGATCATCGGCGAGCTCTTCATCCGCGAGTTCGAGGCGGTGGCCCGCGAGCTGGCCGAGGGCGAGGACGTGCGCTTCCTCGTCCAAGGGACGCTCTACCCCGACGTGATCGAGTCGGGCTCGGGCCACGCCGCCAACATCAAGAGCCACCACAACGTCGGCGGCCTGCCCGAGGACCTGGCCTTCGAGCTCGTCGAGCCCCTGCGCCTGCTCTTCAAGGACGAGGTCCGTCGCGTCGGCGAGGAGCTCGGTCTGCCCGAGGAGATCGTCTGGCGCCAGCCCTTCCCGGGGCCGGGCCTCGCGGTGCGCGTGGTGGGCGAGGTGACCCGCGAGCGGGTCGAGATCCTGCGCCAGGCCGACCACGTCGTGGTCGACGAGATCCGCCGCGCCGGGCTCTACCGGGAGCTGTGGCAGAGCTTCGCCGTCCTGCCCGCGGTGCGCACGGTCGGGGTGATGGGCGACGGGCGGACCTACGCGTACCCCATCGTGATCCGTGCCGTGACGAGCGACGACGCGATGACCGCCGACTGGGCCCGCCTGGACTACGACCTCGTCGAGCGGATCGCCAGCCGGCTCATCCGCGAGGTCGAGGGCGTGAACCGGGTGGCGCTCGACGTGACGAGCAAGCCGCCGGGCACGATCGAGTGGGAGTGAGCGGCGGGCGGATCACCGAGGCCGGGCTGTGGGGTGACCCCGCGCCGACCGAGCGCCCCGACCCCGAGGCGCTGCTCGAGGGGCTGACGGCGCCCCAGCGCGTGGCGGTCACCCACCGGGGTGGTCCGCTGCTCGTGGTCGCCGGCGCCGGGTCGGGCAAGACGCGGGTGCTGACCCGGCGCATCGCCCACCTGCTCGCCACCGGCGACGCCGAGCCCCACCAGGTGATGGCGATCACCTTCACCAACAAGGCCGCCGACGAGATGCGCCGGCGCGTCGTCGAGCTCGTGGGCGCCGACGTCGAGCGGATGTGGGTCTCGACCTTCCACTCGGCCTGCCTGCGGATGCTGCGCAGCCACGCCGACGTGCTCGGCTACGAGCGGGGCTTCACGATCTACGACGCCGGCGACGCCCAGAGCGCCGTCGATCTCATCATGAGAGAGCTGGGCCTCGACACCAAGCGGCTCGCCCCGCGCAGCGTCGCGGCGAACATCTCGGCGGCGAAGAACGAGATGATCTCGCCCGAGAGGTACGCCGCCACCTACGGCGACGACCCCGTGCGCCGGCGCATCGCCGAGATCTACCAGCTCTACGTGGACCGGCTGCGCCGGGCGAACGCCATGGACTTCGACGACCTCTTGTTGAACGCGCTGGCGATGCTCCAGCGCGACGAGCACGTCCGGCGCGCCTACCAGCATCGGTTCAGCCAGCTGCTCGTCGACGAGTTCCAGGACACCAACGGCGTCCAGAACGAGCTCGTGATGACGCTCGCGGCCGAGCACCGCAACCTGTGCGTGGTCGGCGACTCGGACCAGTCGATCTACCGCTTCCGCGCGGCCGACGTGCGCAACATCCTGCAGTTCGAGTCCCGCTTCCCCGACGCCACCGTCGTGGTGCTCGAGCAGAACTTCCGCTCGACCCAGGTGATCCTCGACGCCGCCAACGCGGTGATCGCGAGGAACCCCAGCCGCCACCCCAAGAACCTCTTCACCGACGGCGACACCGGCGAGCGGATCCGGCTCTACCGCGCGGGCGACGAGTACGACGAGGGCCGCTTCATCGCGAGCGAGCTGCGTCGCCTGCGCGCCTCGGCCGGGATCGGCTGGAACGAGATGGCCGTCTTCTACCGCACCAACGCCCAGAGCCGGGTCCTCGAAGAGGAGCTGCTGCGCGCGAGCGTCCCCTACCGGGTCATCGCCGGCACCCGCTTCTACGACCGCAAGGAGGTGAAGACGGCCCTCGCCTACGCCCGGCTCGTCGTGAACCCCCGCGACGAGTCCTCGGCCCGGCGGGTCGTCAACGAGCCGCGCCGCGGCGTGGGCGACGCCGCCCAGGCCAAGCTCGGCGCCTACGCCGCCGAGCACGGCCTCTCCTTCGCCGAGGCGGCCGCCCGCGGCGCGGCCGCGGGCCTCACGGGCCGGGCGCTGGCGGGCTGCAGCCGGTTCGCCTTCATGCTCGAGGAGCTGCGGGCCCTCGCCAACGACCTCACGCCGCGCGAGATGATCGACGCGATCGTGCGCGAGTCGGGCCTCGGGGACGCGCTGCGCGCCGAGAACTCCGACGAGGCCTACTCGCGCCTGGAGAACCTGGGCGAGCTCGCGAGCGCCGCCGCGCAGTACGACACCCTGCTGGACTTCGTCGAGCGCGTCGCCCTGGTGGCCGACTCGGACCAGCTCGGCTCGGGCGAGGGCGCGGTCTCGCTCATGACCCTGCACGTCGCCAAGGGGCTCGAGTTCCCCGCCGTCGTCATCGCGGGCCTCGAGGAGACGGTCTTCCCCCACGCCCGGGCCCTCGCCGACGACGCCGAGCTCGAGGAGGAGCGCCGGCTCTGCTACGTGGGCATCACCCGGGCGATGCGCCACCTCACCCTCACCCACGCCTGGACCCGCACGATGTGGGGCCGGCTCACCGAGGCGATCCCGAGCCGGTTCCTCCAGGAGGTCCCGCCCGAGCTCGTGAGCGACCTCTCGAGCGTGCAGCCCACGCGCCGCTCGAGCTTCTCGCTCGACGAGGACGGCTTCGCGGGGCGCCAGAGCGAGTTCGCCCAGGGCCGGGCCTTCGGGACCGGCGCGGCCCCGCCGGTGCGCTCCACCGGGGCCGAGTCCCTCGGCCTCGCGCCCGGGGACCGCGTCGTGCACGAGCGCTACGGCGCCGGCGTCGTCACCGCCACCGAGGGGGAGGGCCGCCACGCCCGGGCGACCGTCGACTTCGCGTCGTTCGGCGTCAAGCACCTGGTGCTCGCCATGACGCCGCTGCGTCGCGCCTGATGGGATAAGTCCTCGCTAAGAATTACCTAGGGCCCGCGTGGACCCGCGCGCGGCCCTGAGAGAATAATCAGCGTGTCTAGCGCCCCCCCGACGCAGCGGCCCTCCCGTGCCGGCTACAGCGTGCCCTCGCGCCGCCGGCCCCCGTCCCGCCGGGCCCGCTACGGCCGGCGCCGCCCGCCCTACGTCTACTGGATCCGCCGCGCCTTCGTCGCGGTGAGCGTCGTCATCCTCATCGTCGTGCTCTACCTCGGCATCACCCTCGTCCAGGCGCTCGGCAACCCGTCCCTCGGGGTCTCCTACCTCGCCCGGGCGGCCGAGTGGAGCCGCAGCCACGGGCTCGGCCCCGTGGTGCTCTGGGCCGAGAAGGAGTACTACAGCCTCAACCCGCCCAAGGTCGGCGGCAAGCCCTCGCTGAGCGCCTTCGGCAACTCGGCCACCAAGACCGGGACCTCCTCGACCCGGGTCACGGCCAACGGCGAGACCTACCTGCCCGCCCCCACGCGCATGACCTCGCCGGCCGGCAAGTGGCTGCCCGGGGAGGGGGTCTGGCATCCGGTGGGCCGGCGCACCGCCGACGGTGTCCCGGCGGTCTACGAGGCGTTCGTGCGCCCCAACAAGGTCAACACCAGCTACGTGGTGGGCGTCGCCTGGATGGACCCGAAGCTCCTCCAGGCCCAGCTCTACTCGGGCTCGTACATCCCCGGCGGCGGCCCCTACAAGTACAGCGCGCCGATCTCGGCCAAGGCGTCCGAGAGCCTGGTGGCCGCGTTCAACGCGGGGTTCCGCATGCAAGACGCCCAGGGCGGCTACTTCACCCAGGGCAAGACGATCATCCCGCTGCGCACCGGTGCGGCCTCGGTCGTGGTCTACAAGAACGGCGACATGACCGTGGGCTCGTGGAACCGCGACGTGCGCATGACCAACCAGGTCGCCTCGGTGCGCCAGAACCTCCGGCTCATCGTCATCGACGGCCGGGCGGTGGCGGGGCTCGACAACGCCAACTACATCAACTGGGGCGCGACCCTCGGCGGCTCCTACGCCGTGTGGCGCTCGGGCCTCGGGATCACCAAGGACGGGGCCCTCGTCTACGTGGGCGGGCCGAGCCTGTCGATCTCGGACCTCGCGAACGTGCTGATCCACGCCGGGGCGGTGCGCGCGATGGAGCTCGACATCAACACCGACTGGGTCCAGTTCTCCTCCTACCAGGGGCCCCTCGGCAAGCCGATCAACGGCGGGAACGGGACCGACCTTTTGAGCTCGATGAACGGCATCCCCTCGCGGTTCTTCGCCAGCTGGTGGAACCGTGACTTCTACACCATGTCGCTACGACCCGCCGACATGGTCGTCAAAGCGAAGAAGTAGCCGCCACCGTCGAGCCTCGGCGACGTCCGTCGAAGAGGTCGCCCACGGCTCGTCGTGGTGTCGCCGCGCCCGAGCGCGCGAACGGGTCCGCGCTCGACGGCGGTCCGAGCCCCGGCGCCCGGACCCGCCAACCGATGGGGTCCTCTACTTCTTGACCACCGACTCCACGGTCTGGGCCAAGAGCGCCTGACCGGCGACGCTGGGGTGGACCCCGCACCCGGTGAAGGTCGTCCCCGAGAAGAGTCGGGTCAGGAGCCCCGCGGCGCAGCTGTCGCCGCCGGAGTACTGCGCGGCCTGCTCGAAGGCGCCGTAGCCGTCGGCGACCTCGACGTTGTAGCCCGCGCCCCCGGCGTCGAGGGCCTTGTTGAGGTACGCGCTGGCGACGCTGTCGAGCGGGTTGGCGTAGCTCGTGGCGTAGTAGTTGACCAGGACGATCTGGCCCCGGTAGTGGGCGCTGACGCGCAGGGCCCGCACGATGGCGTGCACGTTGGCCGTGACGCTCGCCAGCACCGGGGTGAGCTCGG
>JAKBNI010000086.1 GCA_021831125.1 Actinomycetes bacterium
TCGGGGAGCGCGGCGGCGGGCCCGCCCGCGCCCGCCCGGCGGCGGCCGGGTCGCACGCTCACCAGGGCCGGGCACCGGCCGGCCAGGCACGAGTAGTCGAGGTTGCACGACTCCTGGTGGACCTGGCGCTTGGTGCCGAGGGCCGTCTCGAGGGGTCGCACCGAGAGGCAGTTCGAGACGACCCCGCAGTCCCCGCACCCCTCGCACACCAGGGTGTTGACGTGGACCCGGCGCTCGGGAGTCGGCGCGAGCCCGCGACGGCGTCGACGGCGCAGCTCGACCGCGCAGCCCTGGTCGTGCAGCAAGACGGTCACCCCGGGCACCTCGGCCAATCGGCGCTCGGCATCGACCAGGCGCTCGCGCGGCCACACCTCCACCCACCTCGGCAGCGCCCGTCGGGTGCGACGCGGGTCGTCACTCGTCGCCATCACCCGGCTCACCCCTTCGGCACGCAGGGCCGTCGCGAGCTCGGCGAGGCTTCGCCCGCCGTTCACGGGCTGACCCCCGGTCATGGCGACGGTGCCGTTGACGAGCAGCTTGAAGGTGATGTGCGCCCCGGCGGCCACGGCCGCGCGCACGGCCAGTGAGCCCGAGTGGGCGTAGGTCCCGTCACCGAGGTTCTGGACGAAGTGGGTGGTCGCCACGAAGGGCGCCATCCCGTTCCACATCGCGCCCTCCCCGCCCATCTGGAACCGGCCCACCACGTCACCGACCCGACGCGGGTCCATCTGAATCGCCAGGCCGTGGCACCCGCTGCCCGAGCCCACGCAGGTCCCCTCGGGCACCCGCACCGAGGTGTTGTGGGGACAGCCCGAACAGAAGTAGGCGCCGCGCACCACCGGCAACGGCGCGGGCAGGGGGGGTCGGCTGGCCGCGAGGTAGGCCGCGGCGCGCGCGTCACCGCGCACGGCGACGAGGCGCGCGGCGATCACCTCGGCCAGGGCGTCGACCTCGACCTCGCCGGTGGCGGGCACGAGGGGGCGGCCGGCCTCGTCACGCTTGCCCAGCACCCGCGGCGCCGCGGGCTCGCCGGCGAGCGCCCCCTTCACGAGGGTCTCGAGGAAGGGGCGCTTGTCCTCGACGACGAGGACCTCGTCGAGACCCCGGGCGAACTCGCGCACCACCGTCTCGTCCATCGGGTAGGGCATCGACACCTTGAGCAGGCGGACCCCGGCCCGGGCGAGGTCGGCCTCGGGGTAGCCCATACGGGCGAGGGCGCCGAGCGCGCTCAGGTACGCCGGCCCGGCCGCGACGACGCCGAGGGCGTCGTCCGGGCCGGCGTGGGTCACCCGGTTGAGCGCGTTGTCGACGCCGTAGCGCTGGGCGACCTCGAGACGGGTGCCGTAGAGGGAGCGCTCGAGCTCGATGAGGGTCGCCCCGAGTAGCTGGGCGCTCACCCGGTGGCCGTAGGCCCCGGGGTGGTGGGGCTCGACGGGCACCACCCGGTCGGGGCCCACCTCGACGCTCTGGGTGGAGTCGGCGACGCTCGCCGGCAGGCGCAAGCCCACCCACAGCCCCGAGGCGCGCGACAGGGCGATGCCGTGGCGACCGAGGTCGAGCACCTCCTGGGGGTCGGCCGGGGAGAGGAAGGGCAGGGCCAGGGCGAACAGCGACGGCTCCGAGGAGGACGGGACGCTCGAGGACTTGGCCTGGGGGTCGTCGCCGACGACCACGAGGACCCCGCCCTTCGCCCCGGCGCCCATGAGGTTCCCGTGGCGCAGGGCGTCCGAGGCCCGGTCGAGGCCCGGCGCCTTGCCGTACCAGAGGGCGACGACCCCCTCCACGGTGCGATCGGGACGGATCGTGGCGAGCTGGCTGCCCGCGACCGCGGTCGCCGCCAGCTCCTCGTTGAGGCCCGGCCGGTGGGTCACGCGCCAGGCCGCGAGCCGCTCACTCGAGCGCGCGAGCTCGAGGTCCAGCCCGGCGAGGGGGGAGCCGGGATAGCCCGTGACGAAGCCGGCGGTGGCGAGCCCGCGAGCCTCGTCGGCGGAGGCCTGGTCGCCGAGGAGCCGCACGACGGCCTGGACGCCCGAGAGCAGGACGCGCCCTGAGGTGACGCGGTAGCGGTCCGAGGGCGAGGGCGAGGAGGGAGTGGCGGGGCTCACGACCCGACCGTACCCAGCTAGGGGCGAAGGGCCCTGGTGACCAAAGGCCCTATCGGCCCGGTCGAGGGCCCCTAGAGCAGGGTGCCCAGCTCCTCGACGAGGGAGGCCGCGCTGCGTCCGGCGACGGGCACCGGGTGGACCTGGAGGTGGGTGACCCCGGCCTCGGCGAAGGCCGCGACCCGCTCGGCGACGTAGCCGGCCGGTCCGCACAACGTCGTGAGCTCGAGCATCTCGTCGGGCACCGCGGCCTCGGCCTCGGCCTTGCGCCCGGCGAGGTAGAGGTCCTGGATGGTGGCCGCGGCGTCGGCGAAGCCGTAGCGCACGGTCAGCTCGTTGTAGAAGTTCTTGCCCCGCGCCCCCATGCCCCCGACGTAGAGGGCGACCATCGAGCGCGCGAGCTCGCGCACGGACGTGACCTCGGGCCCCTCGCCGATGGCGAGCAGGCCCCCGGCCGTCACCATCAACGGGCCGAGGGCGGGGTCGCGCCGGGCCCGACCCGCGTCGAGGGCGCCGCCCCACACCTCGCGAGCCTTCTCGGGGATGAACAAGATGGGCATCCAGCCGTCGGCCACCTCGGCGGTGAGGGCGACGTTGCGCTCCCCCAGGGCCGCGACCCACACCGGGATGGCCGGCCGGTCGGGGTGGGCGATGATCTTGAGGGGCTTGGCGAGCCCGGTGCCCCGGCCCTCGGGCAGGGGCACGGCGTAGTGCTTGCCCACGTGCTCGAGGGGAGCCTCGCGGCGCCACACCGCCCGGCAGATCTCGACGATCTCGCGGGTCCGCCCCAGGGGGTCGTCGTAGGGGACGCCGTGGAAGCCCTCGATGACCTGGGGCCCGGAGGCCCCGAGGCCGAGGTGGAACCGGCCCGAGGTCAGGTGGTCGAGGCCGGCCGCGGTCATGGCGATCAGGGTGGGCGTGCGGGTGTAGATGGGCAGGATCCCCGAGCCGATCTCGACCCGCTCGGTCCTGGCCGCCAGGTAGCCCATGAGCGACACCCCGTCGAAGCCGTAGGCCTCGGGCACCCAGACGAGGTCCAGGCCGGCCCGCTCGAGCTCGGCCACCTCTTCGACCGCGCGCCGGAACCCCCCGGCGTAGCCCAGCATCGTCGATATCTTCATCGGCCCTCCCGGGACACCGTAACCGAGAGCCCTGTCCGGCGACCGCGCCCTCGGCCACGTAGGCTCGGGGGTGGAGCAACGGCGCTCCCACGACACAAGGCTGGTGACAAAGTGGTCACGCGTCAGCACGAGACCCGCCACGACGAGTTCAATCCGTGGCTACGGGTCGCGTCCCTCATCGAACAGGCGGGGCACATCCTCGAACTCGACGACGGACTCATCCAGAGGATCGTCACCCCCGAGCGCATCCTCGAGGTGTCCATCCCGGTGCGCCGCGACAGCGGCAAGGTCGACGTCTTCACGGGCTGGCGCATCCAGCACGACTCCTCGCGCGGGCCGGGCAAGGGCGGCATCCGGTTCCACCAGAGCGTGAACGTGGACGAGATCGCGGCCCTGTCGGCCGACATGTCCATCAAGTGCGCCGTGGTCAACATCCCCTACGGGGGGGCGAAGGGCGGGGTGAAGGTCGACCCCGACACGCTGAGCCGTGACGAGCTCGAGCGGCTCACGCGCCGCTACGCCTTCGCCATCGCGCCGATGATCGGCCCGGACCGCGACATCCCGGCGCCCGACATCAACACCGACCCCCAGGTGATGAGCTGGATCATGGACACCGTCTCGATGCTGCGGGGCCACTCGATGCCCGGTGTCGTCACCGGCAAGCCCCAGGCCATCGGCGGCTCCTTCGGACACGCCGGCGCCACCTCGCTCGGCGTGACGATCTGCACCCTGGGTCTGCTCAAGCAGCTCGGGCTCTCGCCCGAGGGCCAGCGCGTGGTCATCCAGGGCTACGGCAAGGTCGGCGGGCCGCTGATCAAGCTGCTCACCGATCGGGGCATGAAGGTCGTCGGGCTGGCCGACATCCACGGCGCCATCCACGTCCCCGAGGGCATCGACGCCCACCGGATGGCCGACCACTTCGGCGAGGCCCACTCGATCATGGGCTACCCCGGCAGCGAGGAGGTCGCCCCCGACGCCTTCTTCACGATCCCGAGCGACATCGCCATCCCGGCGGCCCTGGGCGGCGTGGTCGACGAGAAGGTCGCCTCGACGATGTCGGCCACGATGATGGTCGAGGCGGCTAACGGGCCCACCACCGGCGAGGGTGCGGCCATCCTGGCCGAGCGTGGTGTGCCCGTCGTGCCCGACGTTCTGGCCAACGCCGGCGGCGTGGTCGCCTCGTACTTCGAGTGGGCCCAGGACATGCAGGGCTTCATGTGGGAGCGCGAACTCTTCACCAAGCGCCTGGAGACGTTCATGCAGAACGCCTTCGACTCGGTGTGGATCCGCCACCAGCAGCTCGGCCTGGAGCTGCGCGACACCGCGCTCGTGGTGGGGGTGGAGCGCATCGCCGAGGCGACCAAGCTCCGCGGGCTCTTCCCCTAGACCCGCTCGCCACCCTGAGCCGCCGACGTAACCTGTGACCGTGATCGCCTGCGTGCCCGTCCAGCCCGACGGCTCCGTCGACCCCCGGTGGGGCCGTGCCGACCGCCTCGCGGTCGTCGAGGTCGACGACGGGCGGATCGACTCATGGGAGGAGTTCCAGGTCGACTGGAGCGTCCGCCACGACGAGGGCAGCTCGGCGCGCCACCACGCGCGCGTGGCCCGCTTCTTGCTCGAGCACCACGTGGGCGCCGTCGTCGCCCACCACGTCGGCGAGGGCATGGTGCGCCAGCTCGCGACGATGAAGGTCGCCCTCCACCTCGACGCCGAGGGCGACGCCCGCGCCGCCGTGCTGGCCGCGTTGGCGAGCGACGCGCCCGACGCCTAGGCGGCCGGCGCCAGGGATCGCTCGGCGCGCACCACGCGCGCTCGCGCGTGCAGCCAGTAGGCGAGCGAGCTCACGAACGCCGCGGGCCAGAACGCGATCCCGGCTGCGAGCACGACCAGCCACGCGGTGCGCGAGTAGCCCCCGCCGTAGAACGCCGCGCGCGAGTGGTCGGCGACGTCGACGATCGTGCGCACGGCGAGCACGACCGTCACGGGCCCGCCGACCAACCAGAAGAGCGAGAAGATCGGCACGAGCACGAGCTCAGTCGGCCACGCTGGGCTGGGCGCCCTCCTCGGCCACCGAGTCGACCAGGGTCGGCTTGCGGTCGGGTCGGATGATCCCCTCGTAGATCGCGCCGGCCCCGACGATGATCACCATGACGATGAGAGTGATCCAGCCGTAGTTGAACAGGAGCCCCCGGCCGCTCGCGAGCGAGCTCGGCCAGACGATGTTGAGCAGCATCAACAGCAGGTACGCCCCGGCGAGGAAGGTCACCGTGCCGGACCAGCGCCCGAGGGTGAACTGGCCGCTCGGACGCCAGCCCCGTCGCTTGGCGATCCACGACCCGAGGACGGTGAGGAAGAAGGAGAGGTAGATCCCCGAGGTCGCGAACGAGATGAGGGCGAGCAGGGCGTTCACCTTGGCGGGGTACTGGAACCACAGGATGTGGACGTTCGTCGAGGGGTTGACCAGCACGAGCAGCAAGAACGCGAAGGGCACGATCGTCGCGACCAGGATCGAGTTGCGCGGCGTGCGGTGCACCGGGGTGACCCGGCGCAGCGTCGGCGCCCCGGGCACGGCGTTGTCGCGCGCCAGGGCGAAGACGACGCGCGACCCCGCGCCCATGACCGCGGTCCCGCAGCTGAAGAAGGCGATGATCACCATCACCAAGAAGAAGTCCTGGAGCCAGCTCGGCAGGGTCGCCAGGATGATCGGCACGCCGTTGGTGGCGACCGTGCTGAAGGCCTTGGTGCCACCGGGGATCGCCAGGATGAGCCCGAGGACCAGGACGAACGAGGCGAGCCCCCCGTAGAGGATGGCGTTGCGCATGGCGCGCGGCACCTGACGGCCGGCGTCCTTGGTCTCCTCGGCGATGTCGCCGGCGGACTCGAAGCCGTAGAAGATGTAGACGTTCGCCAGGATCGCGATCAGCGCGGCGCCGGTCAGCCAGTGGCCGCCGAAGTTGATGCCGAAGGGGTTCGAGTGCGCGTACTGCACGCCCTGGGAGGTGAAGAGGTAGCCCAGGCCGTGGTGGAAGCCGTTGATGGCGAGCGCGATGAACACCCCGAAGGTGCCGATCGTCTCGACGTACACCCCGAAGTGGGCGACCCGCCCGAGGATCTTGGCCCCGACCGAGTTCATGATCGCTGAGAGCACGATGACGATCGCGACTGTGATGAAGATCGTCAGGTGGTCGGCGGGGTTGAGGTTGGTGTGGAACCAGGTGTTCGAGAGGCTCGCCACGTAGCCGACGATGCCCGAGTCCACCGAGGCCACCGTCGCCAGCAGTGCGAAGCCGTAGATCCACCCGACGAACCAGCCGAAGCGGGGCCCGACGTTGAACTTGCCGTACTGGTAGAGCGCACCGGCGACCGGGTACTCGCTCGCGAGCTCGCCGAAGACCAGCGCGACGAGGGTCATGAACAGCACGACCACCGGGATCGTCCAGATGTAGGCCGGACCTCCGGCCACCAGTCCGACGAAGAAGATCGAGTAGATGCCCACCATCGGGCTCAGATAGCTGAAGGCCACCGAGAAGTTGTCGAAGAGCGACAGGACCCGCTTCAGCTCCTGGCGGTACCCCAGCGCGTGGAGCCGTTCGTGGTCGTGCCCCTGGCCGTCGACCTGTGACATCTATCCCCCCTTGTCGCCCTCCTCGGGGCTTGTCGTCACCCTAACGAGGGCGTGGGGGGAAGTAAATGCATTCCGTAGGCGTTCCTGAGAGCTCGCGGTGTGTCAGGGTGGGCGTCGTGGACCCCAAAGAGCGCGTCGCCGAGCTCGAGGCCCTCGTACGGCGCCTCAGCGAGGAGAACGAGCGCCTGCGCGAGGAGGTCGCCCGACTGCGCCGGGACCGCGACGAGCGCCCACCCCACTACCTCTGATCAGCACGCGAGGGCGTTGCGCGCGGCGACCACCTGGGCGGCCGCCGCGTCGAGGGTCGCGCGAGGGAGGGTCCCGCCCGCGACGGCCGCGACGATGGCCCCCGCCGTGGCGCGCGCGAGCGCGAGGTCGGCCGCCGGGGTCGGCGACGCGCCCGCGAGGACGAGGTCCGCACCGGCCGCTAGGAGACTGTTGAACAATCC
>JAKBNI010000087.1 GCA_021831125.1 Actinomycetes bacterium
GGTCGACCAGGGCGGCGGCCCGCGTCGGGTGCACCCCGGGGGGCGCCTCGGCGAGGGCGCGCACCACCACGTCGGCCAGGGCCAGGCGCCCGAGCAGGGCGCGCGCGAGGACGGTCGCCGCGACCGCGTCGTCGTCGGGGCGCCCGAGCACGAGCGTGAGTCGCTCGCCCTCCTCGGGCAGGTCGACCTCGCTCGCCCCGCCGACGCCTCCACGCGTGCGGCGCGGGTGGACGGCCACCGCGGGGTGGGTGAAGACCGTCCCCACCTCGAACAGCGCCACGTCGCCCCGACCGCGCTCGAGGTTGCGCAGCCACGCGCGCACCACGCCGGTCACGCACGTGCCGCGCAACACCGACTCCTCGCCCGACAGGGGGTTGGCCACGGCTACCGGGGGGCCGACCTCGAGTCGCGCGTGCTCGCTCGGCGAGACCAGCGTCGGGGTCCACACCTCGAGCGCCCCCAGGGCGACCGCGGCGTCGCGCAGGCGCCGGCGCATCACCTGGCGCTCGCTCAACCCGCCGACCTCGGGCCAGGCGGGCACCCGGCGGGCCAGGCGGCCGTAGCCGTGGAGCCGGGCCACCTCCTCGATCAGGTCGGCGTGGCCCTCGAGGCCCGCGCGCACGTCGAGCCGGCGCGCCGGCGGGCGCACCACGAAGGGGTCGTCCCCCTCGACCGAGAAGTCCAGGCCGCTGAGCAGCCGGCGCACCTCGTCGGCGTCGATCGCGGTGCCGAGGAGGTCGGTCACGTCGCGCGAGGCGAGCGTGAGGGTCGGGCGCTCGGGCAGCCGGCCCGCGAGGTCGAGGGGCTCGGTGAGCCACTCGAGGCCGGGCGAGCTCTCCTCGAGCACGGCGACGAGCCGGGCGACGGCTCGCAGCGCGAGCGTGGGGTCGACCCCGCGCTCGAAGCGGGCCGAGGCCTCGGTGCGCAGGCCGTGGCGCTTCGACGAGCGCGCGATGGCCATGGGGTCGAAGTAGGCCGCCTCGAGCAACACCTCGGTCGTCGCCTCGGTGATCTCGCTCGCCGCCCCACCCATGATCCCGGCGAGCCCGAGCACGCGGTCCTCGCCGTCGACGATGACGCAGTCCTCCCCGGTGTCGCCGAGACCCCGCCCGGGCGTGGCCAGTCGCCGTTCGACCCCGTCGAGGGTCGTGAGCGTCTCGCCCGGTCGGGCCCGGCGCGCCCCGAGCGTCGCCCCGGCCACGCGCGCGAGGTCGTAGGGGTGGGTCGGCTGGCCGAGCTCGAGCATCACGAGGTTCGAGGCGTCCACCACGTTGGAGATGGGCCGCATCCCGGCCGCGCGCAGGCGCGAGGCGACCCACGCCGGGCTGGGCGCGACCGTCACGTGGCGCAGCACGGACACCGTGAGCCGCCCGCACATCTCGGGCGCCGCGACGCGCGCGTCGGCGACCGACGCCGTCGCCGTCGCGCTCGCGGGCGTCTCGAGCCGCGGGGCGCGCAGGGGTCGCGCGAGGCGCACCGCGAGGTCGCGCGCCACCCCCTCGACGCACCAGGCGTCGGGTCGGTTCCCCTCGACCGAGACGTCGAAGACCACGTCGGGGTCGAGCCCGAGCACCTCGACCAGCCGCCGGCCGGGCTCGGCGCCGGGCTGGTCGTTCAAGACGAGCAGGCCCGCGTGGTCGTCGGAGAGCCCGAGCTCGCGGCCCGAGCAGAGCATCCCGTTGGAGGTCACCCCGCGCATGGTGCGCCGGGCGATGGCGAAGCCCCCCGGCAGCACGGCGCCCACGGGGGCCAGCGGC
The DNA here is from genome assembly GCA_021831125.1 of Actinomycetes bacterium. Taxonomy (GTDB): domain Bacteria; phylum Actinomycetota; class Acidimicrobiia; order Acidimicrobiales; family RAAP-2; genus RAAP-2. The sequence continues at coordinate 1,758 of JAKBNI010000087.1, forward strand.
ACACGGTCGCCCTCGTGGAAGTTCCAGGCGCCGCAGACGATCTCGAGCGGGCCGTCGCCGGCCTCGACCACGACCCGGCGGATCCGGTCGGCGCCGGGGATCGCCGCGATCTCATCGACGCGCGCGACGACGACGTCCTCGAGGCCCTCGCCGACGCGCTCGATCCCCTCGACCACGAGGCCCAGGTCGTCGAGGACCCCGCGCAGCTCCTCGGGCGACTCGGGCAGCTCGACGAAGTCCCGCAGCCAGGCGAGCGAGATCCTCACGAGAACTGCTCCACGAAGCGCACGTCGTTCTCGGTGAGGGCGCGCAGGTCGGCGATCTCGTAGCGCATCATCGCGCAGCGGTCGATGCCGAAGCCGAAGGCGAAACCGTGGTAGCGCTCGGGGTCGACCCCGACCGCGGCGAGCACCGCCGGGTCGACCATGCCGCAGCCGCCGAGCTCGACCCAGCCCGTCATCGAGCAGGTGCGACAGCCCTCGCCCGCACAGACCGTACAGGTCACCTCGAACTCGGCGGAGGGCTCGGTGAAGGGGAAGAAGCCCGGGCGCAGCCGCGAGGTGATCGCCGGTCCGAAGTAGGCGGAGGTGAACGCCTCGATGGTCCCCGCCAGGTCGGCAAAGGTGATCCCCTCGGCCACGACCAGGCCCTCGATCTGGTGGAAGGCGACCAGGTGGCGCGCGTCGGGGGTGTCGCGCCGGTAGCAGCGCCCGGGCATCACCGAGTGGATCGGCAGGGCCCCCGCGGCGGTGGCGCGCTCCATGAGGTGGATCTGGGTCGGGCTCGTGTGGGTGCGCAGCACCACGGTCTCGGGAGCACCGAGGTCCACGTACAGGGTGTCCCACAGCCCTCGGGCCGGGTGGGCCGGGGGCATGTTGAGCGCCTCGAAGTTGTACCAGTCGCTCTCGACCTCGGGACCCTCCTCGACGGTGAAGCCCATGGCGACGAAGACGTCCTCGAGCTCGCGCTGGGTCGCGGCGATCAGCCCTGCGTGGCCGACGGCGACCGGCAGGCGCACCGCCGCGTCGACGACGTCACCCAGGTCGAGCCGGTCCGCCTCGAGGGCGCGGCGCCGCTCCTCGGCCGCGAGCACCCCGCGGCGCGCTTCGAGCGCCTCTTCCACCCGGCGACGCTCGTGCTGGAGGGCCGCGCCGACGCGCCGGCGCTCCTCCTCCTCGAGCGCGCCGAGGGTCTTCTGGGCCTCGGCGAAGGGCGAGCGTCGCCCGACGAGAGACGCCTCGGACTCGCGCAGGGCGTCGAGGGAGGCCAGGGCGTGGACCCGGCTCACCAGGTCGTCGGCCAGGGCCGTGAGGTCGGGGCGCTCGTCGGACATGTGGCCCCCAGGCTAGAAGGTGCGAGGGGGCCGCCCGTGACGACGCTGGACCATCGCCTCGTAGGCGAGCATCGCCCCGGCCATCGCCGCGTTGAGCGACTCGGCGCGACCGGCCATGGGGATCGTGAGCGACCCGTCACAGCGCGCCACGACCGACTCCTCGAGTCCGGTGGCCTCGTTGCCGATCACCAGCGCGCTCGGTCCCGCGAGGTCGCTCGTCGCGGGGTCCGCGCCGCCGCGCACCACGCTCGCGAGGACCCGCGCACCCTTGGCGCGCAGGTCGGCGAGCGCCTCGTCGAGCTCGGCGACCACGACCGGGACGTGGAAGACGGAGCCCGCGCTGGCGCGCAGTGCCTTGGGGTTCGTCGGGTCGACGCCGGGGCCGCACAGCACGACCCCGGCCGCGCCCGTGGCGTCGGCCGTGCGCACGAGCGTGCCGACGTTGCCCGGGTCGCGCAGGTCGCACAAGACCAGGACCGTGCCGGGGCGCACCGCCTCGAGGGTCGCCACCGGCAGTCGGGCCGCGGCGAGGACCCCCTGGGGCGTGACCGCGTCGGCCACGCGCTCGAGCACCCCGGGCCCGAGGGCGAAGACCCGCACCCCGGCGTCGCGCGCCCGGGCCGCGAGCGCGTCGAGACGGGGGTCGAGCGACCGGGCACCGTCGAGGTAGAGCGCCTCGAGCTCGGCGCCGGCCGCGAGGGCCGCCTCGACGAGATCGGGCCCCTCGAGGACGCACGCGTCCTCGCGCCAGCGCAGCGCCCGCTTGACCACGAGACGCCGCAGCCGGCGGACGCGCTGGTGGCTCGCGCCCAGCGCCTCGATCGCGCCCTACTTCGCCAGGGCCTCGGTGGCCATCGCCACGATCTTGGCGAAGGCGGCGTCGTCGCTGACCGCGAGGTCGGCCAGCATGCGCCGGTCGACCTCGACGCCGGCGGCGTTCAGCCCGGCGATGAACCGGCTGTAGCTCAGTCCGTGGGCGCGGGCCCCGGCGTTGATGCGCTGGATCCAGAGCTTGCGCATCTCGCCCTTGCGAGCCCGGCGGTCCCGGAAGGCGTACACCCCGGAGTGCTGGACGGCCTGGTTGGCGGCGCGGAAGGTCCGGCTGCGGTCGCCGTAGTAGCCCTTGGCCTCCTCGAGGACGGCCTTGTGGTGCTTCTTGGCGTTGACGGCCCTCTTGACTCGTGCCATGTCTGTCTCTCTTCCCTCGTCCTTGTGCCTACAGGCCCATCATCCGCTTGACGCGCTTGGCCTGGCCCGGCGCGACGTCCGCCTCGCGGCCGAGGCGCCGGGCGCGCACCGAGCTCTTGCCCTCCATGAGGTGGCCGCGAAAGGCCTTGCCCCGGCGCAGGCGCCCGGTGCCGGTGATCTTGATGCGCTTCTTCGCGCCGGTGTCGGTCTTCATCTTCGGCATCTCAGCCCTCCTCGTTCGTGTCCTCGGCGCCGCTCTCGGCGTCCTCGCCCGTCTTCGCCCGGGCCCGCTTGTCGGGTCCCAGCACCATCGTCATGTTCCGCCCGTCGAGCTTGGCCGCCGCCTCCACCCGCGCCGCGTCGGCCAGGCGCTCGACGATCCGGTCGAGGATCTTCTTGCCGAGCTCGGGGTGGGCCGACTCACGGCCGCGGAACATGATCGTTATCTTCACCTTGTGACCCTCGCCGAGGAACTTCTCGACGAGTCGCGTCTTGGTCTCGAAGTCGCCGGCACCGATCTTGGGCCGGTACTTCATCTCCTTGATGCCCACGTTCTGGGACTTGCGGCGCGACTCCTTGGCCCGTTGGGCCTCGTCGAACTTGAACTTGCCGTAGTCCATGATCCGCACCACCGGAGGCTGCGCCGTCGGCGCGATCTCCACGAGGTCCAGGTCCAGGCTGCGGGCCATCGCCAGCGCCTCGCGCGTCGAGACCACGCCCTTCTGGTTGCCCTCGTTGTCGATGAGCCGGACGGTGTCGACGCGGATGCGGTCGTTTACGCGACGGTCTCCCGGTGCTGTTGCGATAGCCCACTCCTTGCTCGTCGCGACGCCGTCGGCGCCGCCGCAGGTCGCGGGACTCGGAGACCGGTACCACGGCGCACGTCGGTGGCCGGGTGGGGCCCGAACCCGTCGGACCCGCTTGCTGCACTGTCGTCCCAGGTTAGCAGACGCCCCGTCGGCGCCCACCCGGTACCGGTCCACCGGCGGCTACCGTGGCGCGGTGAGGGAGCAGACCACGCCCGGCCCGACCCCCGAGGACGAGTCCCTCGTCGCCGAGGCCGCGTACCTGCGCGACACGCCCGTCGAGACGATCCTCGCCAACCATCTCTTCGTCTTGCTCCAGGTGGCGGCGCTGCGCCTGGGCGAGGAGCCCCCACGCCTCGAGGCGGCCCGGCTCGTGATCGACACGGTCGCCGCGATGGTCGGCGCCGGCGGGGAGCGCCTCGGCGAGCACGCCGACCTCTACCGCCAGGCCCTGGCCGAGCTCCAGCAGGCCTACGTGCGCGCGGCGGCCCGACCGGCGTAGGCGCGCGGGAACTCGACGCTCACCCGCAGCCCGCCGAGGTCGCTGCGCGAGGTGTCGAGGCGCCCCCCCATCGACTCGGCGATGTCGGCCATGATGCTCATGCCGAGCCCCGAGCCGCCGGTCTCGCGCGAGCGCGACTCGTCGAAGCGCCAGAAGCGCCGCGGCCGCTCGCCGTAGACGGGCAGGCCCGGTCCCCCGTCCTCCACGACGAGCCGGGCGAGAGACCCCTGGCTCGCCAGCGCGACGCGCACGGGCGCGTCGACGGGGGTGTGACGCTCGACGTTGGTGAGGGCGTTGGTGAGCAGTCGCTCGAGGTAGTCGGTGCGCGTCGAGGCGACGACCCCGTCCTCGACGACGACCTCGACGCGCCGTCCGGGGTGCTCGAGGGCGAACTCCGCGGCGCGCGCCCTCACCAGCCCCGAGACGTCGACCTCCTCGTCGGGGTGGTGGGGCGCCTCGCGCAGCTGGGCGACGAGGAGCAGGTCGCGCACGAGCGACTCCATCCGGGCGATCTCGCGGCCCATGCGCTCGAGGGCCCGGGACCGCTGGGCCTCCCCCTGGCCCCCCTGGGCCAGGAGGTCGGTGTAGCCCTTCACGACCGTGAGGGGCGTGCGCAGCTCGTGGGAGGCGTCGTCGATGAACTCCTGCATCGTGCGCGCGCTGCGCGCCTCGAGCTCGATGCGCTCGGCCAGGGCGCGCACCATCACCGCCAGCGCGTCACGCAGGTCCGCCAGGTCGCGGCTGCCCGTCGAGGGCGGGACCTCGCCGACCTCGGCCCCGTCGGCGACGGCCACGGCGTAGTCGATCAGCCGACCCATCGCGCGCAGGTCACGGCGCATCACGACGCGCGCGAGGACCCCGGCGACCAGCGCGATCAGTACCGCGCCCAAGACGACGACCAGGGCCTCGTTGCCGGCCTGGCGGGCGATGGCCCGCGTCGAGCCCGCCACCACCAGGTAGTCGCCGCCGCCGATGTCGAGCGAGCGAATCACGAACCCCGGCAGACCCGCGACCGCGACCACCTGGTCGCGTGAGGCCGTGACGTCGGCCATCGTCGGCGCCGCGCCGAGCGGCACCGACGGCTCGGCGACCTCGGAGGTCTTGCCCGAGGGGTAGACCACGACCAGGGCCAGGTCGTAGTTGTTGTACTGGTTGACGTAGAGCGCGTTGTTGAGCGCGGTCGAGGGGTTGCGCAGGCCGGCGTCGACCACGGCGTTGATCTGGTCGTAGAGGGTCTGGTAGCGCGCGTGGCTCGCCACCGAGAGGGCCAGCCACCCCACCGCGACCGCGACGACCAGCGTGACCGAGACGAAGAGCAGGGTCAGCCGGGTGGCGATCCTCACGGGTTCGCCGGGGGCTCCACCACCTTGAAGCCGACGCCGCGCACGGTGGTGATCGGGGCGAAGCCGTCTCGGTGCAC
>JAKBNI010000088.1 GCA_021831125.1 Actinomycetes bacterium
CCCAGGCGGGGCCCGCCGGTCACGACGGCCATCTGGATCGACGAGACGCGGCTGCGGAAGTCGTCGGTGATCGAGGTCTGCAGGATCGTGTTGCGCAGCACCGTCGAGATCACGTCCATCGCCCCGGCGACCGCGAGGCAGAGGACCCCCACCACGACGACGTGCACCACCCCGAAGAGGGCCATCGCCGCCCCCCACGCCAGCACCACCAGGGTCACCAGCCGGCCGCGTCGGCGGACCTTGGCCATCCAACCGGTGAAGACCGCCATGACGAGGGCGCCGGCGCCGGGTGAGGCGTAGAGCAGGCCCAGGGTCTCGGGGCCGCCGTGGTAGAGGTGGGCCGTCACCGCGGGGAAGAGCGCGCGCGGCAGGCCGAAGACCATCGCGTTCAGGTCCACCAGGTAGACCGCCTGGACGAGCGGGTGGCCGCGCACGTAGCGGAACCCCTGGCGGATCGCCGCGAGCGTGCGCTGGCCGTCGTGGGTGCCCTGGGGCGGCATCGGGTGCATCAGCCAGGTCGCGAGCACCAGGGCGAAGAAGGTGGCCGCGTCGATCAGGTAGCACCACGCGAGCCCGGTCGTCGCGACGAGGATCCCGGCGACCCCCGGCCCCACGACCGTGGCGCCGTTGATGATGACCTGGTTGAGCGAGAAGGCGGACACGAGCTCCTCGGGCGCGACGAGAGAGGGGATGACCGCGGTGCGCAGGGGCCCCGACAGCCCGGCCAGGCCGGCGGCGATCGCGGGCATGGTGACGACGACCCAGAAGGCCGGACGCGGCCCGAGGGCGTTGAGCCCGAGGGCGAGGCTCGTCAGCCCGAGCAGGCCCGACGCGGCCACGAGCAGCGTGCGCCGGTCGAAGCGGTCGCCGAGCGCCCCGCCCCACAGCGAGCCGGTGATGAGGAAGGGGAGCTGGATGAAGCTCACCAGTCCGACCCACAGGCTCGAGCCGGTGAGGCGGTACACCTGGTAGGCGACGGCGACGATGGTCAGGTTACTGCCGAGTAGTGAGACGAGTTGGCCGAGGAAGAGCAGTCGGAAGTCGCGACTCGTGCGCAGTGGCGCCACGTCGACGAGGAGGCGGGCCACGCCGACACTGTACGAGGGGCGGCGCCGAAAGAGCCCGAGGGGAGCGGGAGTAAGGTGACCCGGGGCAGCGTTGACCAAGGAGGGTCGATGATCGGCGAGGAGTTGGTCCAGTTGCTGACGCCCGAGGGCGAGCGCGTCAGCCATCCCGAGTACGAGTCGTCGCTGACCAACGACCAGATCGTCTCGTATTACCGCGACATGGTCATCGTGCGACGCATATGCACCGAGTCGACCTCGCTCCAGCGTCAGGGTCAGCTCGCGCTGTGGGCCCCGATCCAGGGCCAGGAGGCCGCCCAGATCGGCGCCGGGCGGGCGCTCGCGCCGATGGACTTCACCTTCCCGACCTACCGCGAGCACGGCATCGCCTGGTGCCGCGGGGTGCCGCCCGAGGACATGCTGCGCCTCTTCCGCGCGACGAGCAACGGCGGCTGGGACCCCCAGAAGTACCGCCACTCGGTGCCCACCGTCGTGCTGGGCAACCAGGCCCTGCACGCCGTGGGCTACGCCATGGGCGTCCAGCGCGACGGCGCGGAGGAGGCCGTGATGGCCTTCTTCGGCGACGGGGCGTCCTCCCAGGGCGACGTGCTCGAGTCGTTCGTGTGGGCGTCGTCGTACAACGCGCCGATCGTCCTGTTCTGCCAGAACAACCAGTGGGGGATCTCGACGCCAATGTCGATCCAGTCGAAGATCCCGCTCTACCACCGCGCCCACGGCTTCGGCTTCCCGGGCGTGCGCGTCGACGGCAACGACCTGCTCGCGGTGTACGAGGTGACCAAGCGGGCCCTCGACAACGCGCGCGAGGGGGGTGGGCCGACGATGATCGAGGCCTACACCTACCGTCTCGGCGCCCACACCACCTCCGACGACCCGACGCGCTACCGCATCGACGCCGAGGTCGAGGTGTGGCGCCACCGGGACCCCATCGAGCGGGTGAAGGCGCTGCTCGTGCGCGAGGGCACCGTCAAGGCCAGCTACTTCGACGAGGTGGCCGAGGAGGCCGAGGGCATCGCCCTCAAGCTGCGCGAGGACGTCCTCGCGATGGGCAAGCCCGACCCCCTGACGATCTTCGACCACGTCTACGCCGACGCGCACCCCCTCATCGAGGAGGGCCGACGCGAGATGGTCGAGCTCGGCGTCGCGGGAGGCGCTCACTGATGGCCACGACCACGATGACCATGGCCAAGGCGCTCAACGAGGGGCTGCGCCGGGCGATGGAGGCGAACAAGAAGGTCCTCATCATGGGTGAGGACGTCGGCAAGCTCGGTGGGGTCTTCCGCATCACCGACGGCCTGCAGAAGGACTTCGGCGAGGACCGGGTCATCGACTCGCCGCTCGCGGAGTCGGCGATCGTGGGCACCGCCGTGGGTCTCTCGATCCGCGGCTACCGGCCGGTGTGCGAGATCCAGTTCGACGGCTTCGTCTACCCGGCCTTCGACCAGATCGTCTCCCAGGTCGCCAAGCTCCACAAGCGCAGCGACGGCGTCTACACGATGAGCCTGGTGATCCGCCTGCCCTTCCAGGGCGGGATTGGGGCGATCGAGCACCACTCCGAGAGCCCCGAGGCGTACTTCGCCCACACGGCGGGTCTGCGCGTGGTGAGCTGTGCGACCCCCGAGGACGCCTACTGGATGATCCAGCAGTCGATCGATCACGACGACCCCATCGTCTTCTGCGAGCCCAAGTGCCGCTACTGGGAGAAGGGCGAGGTCGACACCGAGCGCCCGCCCCACGGCCTCTTCGAGGCCGTCGTGCGACGCCCGGGCACCGACGTGACGGTGGTGGGCTACGGGGCGAGCGTGCGCACGATGCTGCGCGCCGCCGAGGCCGCCGAGTCCGAGGGGCTCTCGCTCGAGGTGATCGACGCGCGCTCGATCGCCCCGCTCGACCTCGACACCATGGCCGCCTCGCTGGAGAGGACCGGCCGGCTCGTCGTCGTCCACGAGGCGCCCCACACCGCCTCGATCGGTTCGGAGATCGTCTCGGCGCTCACCGAGCGGTGCTTCTACTCGCTGCGCGCGCCCGGCCTGCAGGTCTCGGGCTACCACACGCCCTACCCGCCGTCGCGCCTCGAAGAGGAGTACCGACCGAGTGTCGACCGCATCCTCGACGCCGTCGACCGGGTGATCGGGTTCGAGTCGTGAGCCGCGAGGTCTTCCTCCTGCCCGACGTCGGCGAGGGCCTCGTCGAGGCCGAGATCGTCACCTGGAAGGTGGCCGTCGGCGACGCCGTGACGTTGAACCAGCCGCTCGTCGACGTGGAGACCGCCAAGGCCACCGTCGAGCTCCCGAGCCCCTTCGCCGGCACCGTGGTCGAGCTGCACCACGCGGTGGGCGACGTGGTCGAGGTCCACAAGCCGCTCGTCACCATCGAGACCGACGCGTCGGCGCCGTCGGGCGCCCCCACCGCCGCGCCCGCCGAGGCGGCCCCGGCCGCCGAGCCAATCGAGAAGACCCGCGAGGCCGTCCTGGTGGGCTACGGGGTGGGCGACGAGGGCGCTCCCTCGCGCACGCGCCGTCGCCGGGGGACCCCGGTGGCCGCGCCCACGCCGGCCCCGGCCGCCGCGGGCGCCCCCGCGCTCGCCCCGCGCTCGACGCCCCCGGTGCGCCTCTACGCGAAGCAGCACGGGGTCGACCTCGCCACGGTGCGCGGCACCGGCCGTGACGGCCTGATCACCCGGGCCGACGTCGAGGCCCTGCTCGCGCCGTCCCCGGCGCCGGGCGCGACGCGACCGCTCGTGACCGGGCCGCAGGAGTCGACCCGCTTCGTCGGTCACGACCTCGCCCCGTGGTCGAGCGGGCCCGAGGTGGAGCGCATCCCCGTGCGCGGGGTCCTGCGCTCGATGGCCGAGGCGATGACCCAGAGCGCCTTCAGCGCGCCGCACGCGGCCGTCTGGGTGCGCCTCGACGCCACGCGTGCGATGGAGCTGCTGGCCTCGTTGAAGCAGCGCCCGGCCCTCGCCGGGGTGCGTCTCTCGCCGCTCACGATCGTGGCGATGGCCGTGTGCGACGCGGCCCGACACTTCCCCGGGGTCAACTCCAGCTTCGACACCGACAAGGCCGAGGTCGTGGTACGGCGCGTCGTGAACCTCGGCATCGCCGCCGACACCCCGCGCGGGCTGATCGTGCCCAACGTGAAGGGCGCCGACCGTCTCGACCTCGTCGCGATGGCCCGGGCGCTCAACGCCCTCGTGGACACGGCCCGGGCCGGGACGACGGCGCCGAACGACATGCTCGGGACCACGATCACCATCACCAACGTCGGACCGTTCAACGTGGACGCCGCCGTGCCGATCCTGCCACCGGGCACCGGGGCCATCGTCGCGGTCGGACGGGTGGCGCCCGCGCCGTGGGTCGTCGACGGCGAGGTCGTGGTCCGTCAGGTCACCGAGCTCGCGATGTCCTTCGACCACCGCCAGGTCGACGGGGCGCTCGCGAGTCGCGTGCTGCGCCACATCGCCGACTACCTCGAGGACCCGGGTCCGCGACTGATCGCGGGCTGATCAGGCGGCGCGCTGGCGCAGGGCCTCGAGGGCGCGGTCCGCGTGGGCGCTCATCGAGACCTCGCTCGCCACGACGGTGAGGATCCGGCGATCGGGGGCGATGACGAACGTCGTGCGCTTGACCCGTAGGAACCCGAGTGACCGCTTGACGCCGTAGAGCTCGGCGACGCGCCCGTCGGGGTCGCTCAAGAGGGGATAGCCCAGGTGGTGGCGCTTGTCGAAGTCGCCCTGCTTGTCGACCCCGTCCATCGAGATCCCCACGACCTGCGCCCCGAGGGCTGCGAACTCGCTCGCGAGGTCGCGGAAGTGGCACGACTCGCGGGTGCAGCCCGGGCTGAGGGCCGCCGGGTAGAAGAAGAGGACGACGGGACCGGCCGCCAGGAGGTCGCCGAGGGTCCGGGTCTGGCCGTCCTGGTCGACGAGGGAGAAGTCGGGGGCCGGGTCGTCCACGTGCACGACGCGAGCCTACGGGACCCCCGGCGCCCGACGGCCGCGGGTCCGAGGGTCGCTCAGAGGGCCCGACCGCCGCCGGGTCCGCCCCCGGGGGTGTCGCCCGAGGGGGGCGAGGCCTGGGAGGCCCGCCACCGGGCCAGCGTCCGCTGGATCTCCCAGATGGACCCCAGGCCCGCCGCGGCGACCCGTTCGCGCATCCGGGCCCTCTCGACGGAGGGGTCGTAGGCCGACGCGGGCCGCTGGGCGTGCACGACCCGCGACTCGTCCACGATGCCCAGACGCAGCCCGCGGGCCCGCAGGCTCGACCACTGCGCCTCGACGCCCCAGCCCATGTCGTTCGACTCGGGCAGGGGGAGCACGAGCGCCTGGGCCTCGGGGGTGAGGACGGTCACCGGACCCTGCTCGACGTAGGCGGTCTCGCGCGCCACGAGGCCGGGGCGGGCGATCGTGAAGGGGCTGTTCCACCACGAGCGCAGGTCGTGGGCCGGCTGACCGATCGCGAACCCCGCGGTCTCCATGCGCTCCATCAGTCGAGCCAGGCCGCCTCGGACGAAGAAGGTGTCGTCGTCGGCCACCACGATCCACGAGCCCGGCGCCACGCCCCGAGCGGCCAGCAGGCGGTTGAGGTTCTCGAATCGCCGGCCGGGACCCCGCCCGAGGGTCCGGGGAGCCAGGGACGGGGCCGGTGAGTCGAGGGCCCAGAGTCGGACGTCCGCGCCGGGTCCAGCCTGTCGCGCCATCAGCTCGACGAGGGCGGCGTTGGCCCGTCGGTAGACCATCAACAACACGACCGGGTGCGCGGGCCGGGGTCGGGGCGAGGCGTCGGCCAGGGCGCGCGCCAGCGCCCGCCGTCGGGCGCCCCGTCGCGTCGGCTCGGCGAGGATCATCCCGGCGCGCAGCACGTCGTGCCACACCAGGCGGGGGGCCGCTCGCATCGCGTCGAGCGCCGGGCGTCTCACGGAGCGAACCTAACCGAGCGGCCACGGGCACGGGGCCGACGGGGCGTCGGCCCGATGCCCGAGGCCTACGGGACGCGCGACACGGGCTCGGGCCTCACGGGTCGAGCCGGAACCCGACGCCGCGCACCGTGATGAGGTGACGGGGGTGGGCCGGGTCGTCCTCGACCTTCTGGCGCAGGCGCTTGACGTGGGTGTCCAGGGTCCGCGTGTCGGCGAGGTCGAGCCCCCACCAGAGGGCGTCGAGGCACGCCTCGCGGGTGACCACCTGGCCCAGCCGCGAGGCGAGCAGCGCCAGGAGGTCGAACTCCTTGCGCGAGAGGTCGACCTCGGTGCCCCGGCGCGCGACGGTGCGCCGCGCGAGGTCGATGCGCAGGTCGCCGAAGGCGATGACCTCGTGGTCGTCCTCGGTGGCCGGTCGGCGCAAGACGGCACGGATGCGGGCGACCAGCTCGCGCAGGCGGAACGGCTTGGTCACGTAGTCGGCCGCCCCGATCTCGAGGCCCACGACGACGTCGACCTCGCTGGAGCGGGCGGTGACCATCACGACCGGCAGCCGGGTCGTGTCGTAGAGCTCGCGACAGAAGTCGAGGCCCGACCCGTCGGGCAGCATCACGTCGAGGAGCACGAGGTCGGGCTTGCGCAGCGCGAGCTGCTGGCGGGCCTCGGCGATCGTGCGCGCGCCCACCACCACGAACCCCTCGACCCCGAGCCCAATGTCGAGGGCGTCGCGGTAGCTCTCCTCGTCCTCCACGACGAGGATCACCGGGCGCACCCGCGTCTCGACGCTCACCGGGGGGCTCGCGACGCGGGGGGGCGGAGGGCGGCACGGTCGACCTCGACCGGGGGACGCGGGGGTCGACGCCGTGCCACGAGGGTCACGGTACGGAGCGCGGGTTACGCGCCGGTGAAGCCGGAGGGACCCCGAGGTGGAGGGGAAATGAAAACTGCCCGGGGCTAG
>JAKBNI010000089.1 GCA_021831125.1 Actinomycetes bacterium
GCACGGCCGGGCGCCCCGGGGGGCCGTAGGCGGCGCGCAGCGCGTCGGCGGCGTCGGAGCCGAGCGTCGCGCCCGCCACGGCGCGCCGGTACCAGCCGCCGACCGAGGTCGCCAGGCCGTCGAGGTCGCTGCCGAGCAGTGGGTCGAGCGCGCGGTGGCGCTCGGGGAAGTCGCCCACGACCGCCACGACCGGCGAGTGGGCGCGGCGCGCGTTGTGCAGGTTGCTCCAGCCGTTGGCGAGGCCCGGTCCCAGGTGGAGCAGGGCCGCACCGGGCCGGCCGGTCACGCGCGCGAAGCCGTCCGCCGCACCGGTGGCGACCGGCTCGGTGAGGCAGAGCACCGGGCGCACGTCGGGGTCGTCGTCGAGGGCCGCCACGAGGTGCATCTCGGAGGTGCCGGGGTTGGCGAAGCACGCCTCGACGCCCCCGGCGTGCAGCGTCTCCCACAGTGCGTTGGCGCCCAGTCGCGTGGCGGTCTCCTCGTCCGCGGGCACTATACCCGGGGCCCGGGCGCCTCCCCGGCCTGCTCGAGTCGGCGCACCGACTCTTCGAGCTCGGCGCGGATGGCGCGCAGGCGTGCCCGGCGCGCCTCGCCCTCGAGGGGCGCCTCGCGCACGGCGATCGCGGCGATCGCCGCCTCGACCGGGGCGAGGAACCGGCTCGGCGAGCGGTCGGGGAAGCGCGGGTCGTTGCGCCCCCGGCTCCAGGTCACGAGCAGCGACCACTCGGCCCGACTGAGGGCGACGTAGGCCAGGCGCTGCTCCTCGTCGAGCTGGGCGGCGCTGGTCGCGGCGTAGTGGGGGAGCAGTCCCTCGCACCAGCCGATCGTCGCGACGTGGGCGAACTCGAGGCCCTTGGCCCGGTGGATGGTCGAGAGGGCCACGACGTCGCGCTCGCCCTCCTCGGGCCGACGCGTTCCCTCACTCGAGAGGTCCGACGCGGGGGAGTGCTCGGGGCCGCGTCGCTCGAAGGGTACCCCGGCCGCCTCGAGGGCCGCGCCGACCAGCTCGAGCTGGGCGTTGGTGCGCGCGAGCACCGCCATCGAGCGCCACGGGCTCTGGGCGTGGTGGCGAGCGACGAGCCACGCCACGACGGCCCGGGCCTCGGCCTCGTCGGTGTCGAAGGCCCGCACGACGGGCACCTCGCCGTCGTCGCGGGCGGGCTCGATGGCGCGCGCGCCGGGTTCGAGCAGGGTCGAGGCGACCGCGACGATGTGCGCGGTGGAGCGGTGGTTGCGCGTGAGGTCGAGCACGACGGTGTCGGGCCAGGTCTCGACGATCTCGCGCATCAGCGACGGGCTCGCCCCGTTGAACCCGTAGATCGACTGGTTGGGGTCGCCGACGCAGAACAGGTCCGGGTCGTCGCCGGCCATCTGGCGCAAGAGGGCGAACTGCAGGGGGTTCATGTCCTGGGTCTCGTCCACGAACAGGGCCCGGTAGCGGTGGCGGAAGGCCGCGCGCACGTCGGGCTCGTCGCGCAACAGGGCAACCGCCTCGGCCAGGAGCAGGTCGAAGTCGAGCACGCCGCGGCTCTTGCACAGCCCGACGTAGCGATCGATCAGCTCGGCGGTGAGCGCCGGCGCGAGGGGCGCCTCGCGCCGGGTGCGCCGCACGGCCTTGGCGTAGCCGGCGCCCGTAAGGCCCTGGCTGAGGGCCCAGCCGATCTCGAGCTCGACGCGGGGCAACTGCCACTCCTCGAGCTCGACCACGCCGGCCTCGCGGGCCTGGGCGGCCAAGGTGCCGACCAGTCGGCGCCGGTGGGGCTCGAGGGTGAGGGGGCGCAGGCGGTGGTCCTCGCGGTAGCGCGAGACCAGGGCGAGCGCGGCGCGGTGGAAGGTGCCCGCCGCCACGTCGCGCACCCCGGCGCGCCACAGCCGCTTCCTGAGCTCGTCGCCGGCCTTGCGGGTGAAGGTCATCGCCAGGACCTGGTCGTTGGCGAGCTCGCCGTCGAGCACGCGTCGCTCGATCCGCAGGGTCAGCACGTGGGTCTTGCCCGAACCGGCCGTGGCGCGCACGACGAGCCGGCGCGCACTTGAGGTCACCGCCTCGCGCTGTTCCGGGGTGAGCCCGAGCAGCCTCTCGGCCCCGAAGGTCGCCGCGTCGCTCATCGTGGCCCCGACGCTACCGGCGAGCCGTGACCCCCACCCGGGCCGCGGGGTCGCCGTCACTAACCTGAGGTCGTGCTGCGCGCCCTCGGCCCCGACCTGTTCGCCGAGACCTACGGCGAGGGGCCCCTGCGGGTGGTCTTCCTCCACGGGTGGGCCCGGCGCGGCCGCGACTTCGCGGCGGCGGCGACCGAGCTGGCCCACCGGGGGGTCCGCTCCCTCGCGCTCGACCTGCCGGGCTTCGGGGCCTCGGCGCCCCCGGCGCGCGGCGGGGGCGCCCGGGACTACGCCGAGCTCGTCGTGCCCTCGCTCGCGACGGCCCTCGAGGAGCCGGTCGTGCTGGTCGGCCACTCCTTCGGGGGCACCGTCGCCACGGTGATCGCGGCGCGTCGGCCCGACCTCGTGCGCGCCCTCGTCCTCACCGGTGCGCCGGTGCTGCGCACGCCGAGCGCCGCGCGCTCGCCCTGGTCGTACCGCCTCGTGCGCTGGGCGGCCCGTCGCGGACTGGTGGGCGAGGAGCGCCTGGAGCGGGCCCGTCAGCGCCACGGCTCGAGCGACTACCGCCTCGCGAGCGGGGTGATGCGCGAGGTGCTCGTCGCGGCGGTGAACGAGTCCTACGAGGACGAGCTGGCGCGCCTGCGGGTGCCCGTGACCCTCCTGTGGGGCGCGAGCGACGGCGAGATCCCCGTGGCGGTCGCCGAGCGGACCGTGGGGATTCTGGGCGCGCACGCGCGCTTGCGGGTCCTCGAGGGCGTCGGTCACCTCGTGCCGACCGAGGCCCCCGGGGCCCTCGTCGAGGCGGTCGAGGGGGCGCTCGGCTCGTGAGCCCGGCCCTCGCCGTTGTCACCGCGGCCACCCTCGCGCTGGCGTGGGCCGCCCAGATGGCCCGCTGGCTGCGGGTCCTGCAGCGCGAGCACTACGACCCGCGCGCGATGAGCCGGTTCCTCGGGCGCTGGACCTCGCCGCCGGCGCCCTCGGCGAGGGCGCTCGGCTCGCGCGCCCCCACGGCGCGCCCGCCCCGGCGGCCCTTCACCTTGAGCCACGCGCTGATTCTGGTGGTGGCGATGAGCCTGCTGCTGCGCGCCGACGGCCTGCTCGTCGCGGCGAGTGTCGCCTACGGGGTCCTGTGCCCCGTGGGTCTCGCACTGCGCGGGCGCACCGGGACCCTCGTCTTCACCACGCGTCTCACGACGACCGCGCTCGGCGCGACGGCGATCTCGGCCGCGGTGGCCGCGCTGGGCCTCGCCACGACCCGGCCGTACCTGGGCGCGGTGGTCGCGGTGTGGGCCGTCCCCCCGGTCCTCGACCTCACGACCCGCCTGCTCGGCCCGCTCGAGGAGCGCCGCGCCCGGCGCTTCGTCGAGCGCGCGGCGCGGCGCCTCGCCGCGGTGCACCCGCGCGTGGTGGGGATCACGGGCTCCTTCGGCAAGACCTCGACCAAGAACCACCTCGCCCAGCTGATCCAGGGCGCGCGCGCGGTGGTCGCGACCCCGCGCAGCTACAACAACCGGGCCGGCCTCTCGCGGGCGATCAACGAGGGACTCGTCGAGGGCACCGAGGTCTTCGTGGCCGAGATGGGCACCTACGGTCCCGGCGAGATCCGCGAGATGTGTCGGTGGTTCCCACCGGAGGTCTCGGTGGTGACGGCCATCGGTCCGGTTCACCTCGAGAGGATGGGCAGCCTCGACGTGATCGAGACGGCCAAGCGCGAGATCACCGAGCGCGCGACGACGGTGGTGCTCAACGTCGACGACGCGCGCCTCGCCGGGTGGGCGTCCCCGCTGAGGGTCGAGGGCAAGCGCGTCGTCACCGCCGCGAGCGCCGCCGCCGCCGACGTGCGCGTGGCGCTCGGGGGTGACCAGTGGCGCGTCGAGGTGGCGGGCGAGGAGGTCGCCTGCGTGCCCGCGGTTCCCGGGCTGCAGGCGACCAACGTGGCCTGCGCGATCGGCGCGGCCCTCGCCCTCGAGGTGCCGCTCGCGGCGCTGGTCGCCGGCCTCGGCCGACTCGCTCCGGTCGAGCACCGCCAGGGCGTCGCCCGGGCGACCTCGGGCGTGGTCGTGATCGACGATACCTTCAACGCCAATCCGGCCAGTGCGATGAGCGCGCTCGAGACGCTGCGCGAGGTTGAGGGACCGGGCCGTCGGGTGGTCGTGACCCCGGGGCTCGTGGAGCTCGGCCGCGAGCAGCACACCGAGAACCTGCGCCTGGGCCGGCGCGTCGCCGCCGTCGGGGCGGAGCTGGTGGTCGTCCAGCGAACCAACGTCGTGGCGCTCGTCCTCGGCTACGAGCGGCCCCTGCGCCGCTTCGACCGACGGGACCAGGCGGTCGAGTGGGTGCGCGCGAACCTGGGTGAGGGTGACGCCGTCTTGTACTTGAACGACCTGCCCGACCACTACCCTTGATGACTTGATGAACTCGAGACGGGACCGGTCGTGACCATCGCGGTGCTCTTCGGGGGACCGGCCCCCGAGCATGACATCTCCATCCTGACCGGTCTTCAGGCGCTGCGCGAGCTCGCGCGCAGCGGGCGCGAGGCGCTCGGCGTCTACTGGACCAAGACCGGCGCGTTCCTCTCCGTCGCCCCCGACGTCGAGGCCGAGGACTTCCTCGAGGGCGCGCCCCGGGGCTCGACGGAGCTGGCCCTGCGCGCCGGGTCCGACGGGGGGCTCTTCGTCGTGGGCGGACGGCTCAAGGGCGAGCGCCGCGTCGAGGTCGAGGCGGTCGTCGTGGCGACCCACGGCGCCCCGGGCGAGGACGGCACGCTCCAGGGGCTGCTCGACCTGGCCGGGCTCGCCTACACCGGTCCGAGCGTGGCGGGTGCCGCCATCGGCATGGACAAATGGGTCTTCGGCTCGCTGGTCGCCGCGGCGGGGCTGCCCACGCTGCCCCGGGCCCTCCTCGGCCCCGACACCGACGCGGTGCCCTTCGAGGGCCCCTACATCGTCAAGCCGCGCTTCGGGGGGTCCTCGATCGGGATCGACGTGGTCGCGGACCTCGCCACGGCGAGGGCTCGGCTGGCCACCAACACCCACCTCGCCAACGGCGCCGTCGTCGAGCCCTTCCGCGAGGACCTCACCGACCTCCAGATCGCGCTGCGCACCCACCCCCGCCTGGAGCTCTCGGCGATCGAGCGGCCGCTGCGCCGCCGCGAGGGGGCCGAGATCCTCGACTACCGCGACAAGTACGTCGCCGGTGAGGGGATGGCGAGCGCGCCCCGCGAGCTGCCGGCCGTCCTCGCGCCGGGCCAGCGTGAGCAGATCGAGCGCTGCGCGCGCGCCATCGCCTCGGTGGCCCTGGTGCGTGGCGTGGCCCGGGTGGACTTTCTCGCCAGCGACACCGAGCTCTACGTCAACGAGATCAACACGATCCCCGGGTCCCTGGCCAAGTACCTCTTCGTCGAGCCGCCGCTCGCCTTCGCGGACCTACTGGGTGACCTGGTGGCGGAGGCGCGCGAGCGCCCAACTCATCGCTACAGCGTCGCGGGGGCCGACGGGTCGGTCCTGCGCTCGGCGGGCTCCATCGCGGCCAAACTCGCGTAGCCGAGGCACTGAGGCCAGCGCCTCGCGCAGCGCGTCGCTGTAGGGGTCGACGAGCAGCCCCTGCTCGAGGGCCCAGAAGGCCAGCTCGTACTGCCCGCGCCCCATCGCGTGATGGCACAGCGCCAGGGCCGCCCACTCCCCGTCGCGGGCGAGACGCGCCGCGTGACCCTCAGCGAGGAACCACTCGAAGCCGCGCAGCACGCTGGCGAGCGGTTCGCCCTGGACGAGGCGAAGCGCGCGCTGGGCCAGCGTCGCCGCCTCGGCGGCCCCGGCCTCGCGGGCGCGCGCGACGAGGGCGGTGAACTCCTCGAGGTCCGAGCCGAACCCGTGAGTCACGTAGAGGCCGGCCGAGGTCACGGGGTGGAGCCGCGGCCCCCGGGCGTCACCGCCGAGGCTGCGTCGCACCGCGCTGGCGGTGTTGGCGAGCGTGCGGGTCGAGGCGTCGGCGTCGGCGTGGCCGAGCACGCGGGCGCGCAGCCGCTCGCCGGTCACCGGCTCGTGGCGGTGCAGCGCGAGGTAGGCCGTCATCTCGACGCAGCGGCGCCGGAGTGACTCGACGAAGGGTTCGGCGAGCCCGGTGGCCCTGGGCTGGGCTCGCAGCAGCTCGACGCGCGGACCCGGGCCCGCGTCGGGGTCGTCGTCACCCGAGGGCATTCGGGGCTCGAGGGTCACCGCGCTCGCGAGGAGGTCGTCGTCGAGGCGTGAGGCGTCGCCGAGGTAGAGCACGACGGCGCGTCGCAGGGCGCGCGTCGCCAGGGCGTGCAGGAGCTCGTCCTCGCGTCGCGCCACGACGAGCCGCTCGGGGCCGAGGCTGACGGCGTGGGCGACGGCGTCCTCGGCGCCCCAGCCCGGGGCGAGGGCCAGTCGGCCACCCTCGCGCGCGAAGGCCACCCGTACGCCGTCGGGTCCCTCGCCGAGCACGCAGGCGACGAGGGGGAAGTGGGGCTCGTCGGGCCCGGCGTCGAGCGGCCCGGCGGGCACGAGGACCACCCCGTCTCGACCCCGGTCGCAGCGCGCCGCGACCCGTCGGACCGTCTCGGGGTCGCCGGCGCGCAGCAGGGCGATCGACTCCTCGACGTCCAGTCCCTCGGCGCCCTCGTCACGCAGCGTGTCGCCGCGGCGCTTGGCGGCGAGGGCGAGCGGGACGGCGCCGACGGCGCCCACCGGGACACGGGGTGCCGGGGCGCGGGGCGCGGGCGCGGCGGCCGCGACGCTCGGTGGCGA
>JAKBNI010000090.1 GCA_021831125.1 Actinomycetes bacterium
GACACCCCGGTCGACGTCTCGAGCCAGCACGTCCACTCGGTGGTGCCGAGCCCGACCGAGTTCAACCCCGACGTGCCCCAGGACCTCGAGGCCATCATCATGGAGGCCCTCGGCAAGTCACCGCACCACCGCTACCAGAGCGCCGACGAGCTGCGCGCCGACCTCATCCGCTTCACCGAGGGCGAGCCGGTGCGCGCCGGCTCGGGCGACGGGGCCTACTTCGGCGCCGACGCCACCCGCGCCGTGGCCGTGGTCGCCGGTGGCGAGCGGACCCAGGCCGTGCCGATCATGTCCGGGCCGCGCACCGACGTGCCGCGGCGGCGATCGACGCGCGGGGGCTGGGTCGGTTTTCTCGTCGCGCTCGTCGTGGTGGCCGCCGCGGCGGCCGGCTTCGCCTACTACCAGCACACCCACACGGGGATCTCGACGATGCCCGACCTGCTCGGCCAGAGCGTCCAGCAGGCCAAGTCCGCCCTCAAGGCCGACGGGTTCAGCGTCGACACCACCTACGCCAAGTCCAAGCAGCCCCGCGACACGGTGATCGGCTCGTTCCCGAAGTTCGGCCACAAGGTCGTCAAGGGCCAGGCCGTGACCCTGACCCTGTCGGAGGGGAACACCTCCTCGCCGGTCACGATCCAGAGCTACGTGGGCCTCGCGCTCTCGGACGCCGAGTCCGAGATCAACAACGCCAAACTCGGCTTCAAGATCAGCTACACCTCGAACCCGCCGAGCTCGGGCACCGTCATCCCCAACACCGTCCTCGCCCAGAGCCCCCAGCCGGGCACCAAGGGCCAGACCGGGGACACGGTGGTCCTGACGGTGCTGGCCTCGGGCTCGACCTACCCGATCACGAACGTCACCAGCATGACCGTCGTCAAGGCGACGGCCACCCTCACCAACCAGGGGCTCGTCGTCAACGGCGTCCAGGGCCGGACCTGCTCGAACACCGTGAACTCGGGTCTCGTCGTGGCGACCCTGCCGGCCGCCGGCGCCCCGGTCAAGGCCGGCAGCAGCGTGCAGCTCATCCTCTCCTCGGGCTACTGCCAGGTCGTCGTGCCCAACGTCGTCGGCGACACCGAGAGCCAGGCCACGAACGCGCTGCTCGCCCAGAACTTCGCGTCGCCGAGCTACTCGGTCGACCCGACGACCCCGTGCCCGCCGGGCGCGACCGAGCCCACGGTCACGACCCAGAGCGTGCCGGGCGGGGCCAACGCCACCTACGGGGCGACCATCGACCTACAGGTGTGCGAGATGACGGTCCCCGGCGGCGGGCCGACCACCCAGGGTTAAGTAGCATCACCCCGATGGCCAAGACCACCCCCCGCGACCCCCGCAAGGCCGTCGGCCGCTACGTCGACCCGGTGACCCGCGGGCGGGTCACCCGGCGCACCCCGACCTCGGCCCATCACAGCCCGTGGTGGTACGGCTGGGCGATCCTCGACCTCCTGCTCTTCGGGGTGATCGTGATCACGCTGAACTACCTCGACGTGCTGCCCGGGGCGACCTCGGCGTGGTACCTGGCGCTCGGGCTCGTGGCGATGTTCGCCGGCTTCTACCTCGCCACCCGCTTCCGCTAGAGCCGCTCGATCACCGTCGCGTTGGCGAGCCCGCCGCCCTCGCACATCGTGAGGAGGCCCCAGCGGCCACGGGTGCGCTCGAGCTCGTTCACGAGCGTCGCCATGAGCTTCGCGCCCGAGGCGCCGAGCGGGTGGCCGAGCGCGATGGCCCCGCCGTTCACGTTGACCCGGGCGAGGTCGGCGTGGTGCTCCTTCTGCCAGGCCAGCACCACCGGGGCGAAGGCCTCGTTGATCTCGACGAGGTCGATCTCCTCGAGGGTGAGCTTCGCGCGCTCGAGCACCGTCGCGGTCGCCGGGATCGGCCCGGTCAGCATGGTGACCGGGTCCACCCCGGCCAGGGCGAAGGCGTGGAAGCGCGCGCGGGCGGTGAGCCCGAGCTGCTCGCAGCGCTCCTCGCTCATCACGAGCACGGCCGAGGCGCCGTCGGTGATCTGGGAGGAGTTGCCGGCCGTGATCACGCCGTCCTCACTGAAGGCGGGCCTCAGCTTCGCGAGCGCCTCCATCGAGGTGTCGGGGCGCACCCCCTCGTCGCGGCCGAGCACGGCGTCGGTGTCGCGGCCCTCGTCGTCGCGCACGGTGACCGGGACGATCTCGCGCTCGAAGCGGCCCTCGGCGCTCGCGCGAGCCGCGCGACGGTGGCTCTCGAGGGAGAAGGCGTCGAGGTCCTCGCGGGTGAGGCCCCAGCGCTCGGCGATCATCTCGGCCCCGAGGCCCTGGTTGCGCAAGCCGCCGACGGGCTCGTAGCGGGCCTGCACGCGCGGGCCGAAGGGGAACCCGGCGCCCTGGCCGACCGAGGATCCCATCGCCACCCGGCTCATCGCCTCGACGCCGCCGGCCACCACGACGTCGTAGGCGCCGGCGATCACGCCCTGGGCCGCGAAGTGGAGGGCCTGCTGGGAGGAGCCGCACTGGCGGTCCACCGTGGTCGCGGGCACCGACTCGGGCCAGCCGGCGGCGAGCACGGCGTTGCGCCCGACGTTGAAGGCCTGCTCGCCGACCTGGGAGACGCAGCCCATGATCACGTCCTCGACCAGGGCGGGGTCGAGGTCGTTGCGCGCCGCCAGGGCGCGCAGGGCCTCGCTCGCGAGGTCTGCGGCGTGCCAGCCGCGCAGGCTCCCGTTGCGCTTGCCGCCCGGCGTGCGTACCGCGTCGACGATCACCGCTGTGGCCACGGCCCACCTCCCACGGGCCCTCCGGGCCCACGGCCCCGAGACTAGACGGGCCTCGGTAGCGTGAGGCCGTGGCCTCGCGCGACATGGACCGGTGGCTGGGCGACGGCGGGATGGAGCTCGTGGGGCGCCTCGGGGCGGCCCTCGAGCGCTACGGCGTCGACGGGGAGGACCTCGGCTGGGTCGAGGGCCGCTTCGAGCCGACGGCCCTCGCGGCGAACCCCCACGGCGCGGTGCAGGCCGGCGTGCACGCCGTGGTGCTGGACGCCCTCATGAACTTCGCGATCAACGCGGCCCTGGGCGAGGGGGACCGGACCCAGGGGACGATCGAGATGACGACCGAGCTGCTGCGCCCGGCCGTCGTGGGCGGGACCTACGCGCTGCGCGGGGACGTCGTGCGCCTGGCGCGCCAGGTGGCCCACGCCGAGGCCGTGGTCACCGAGCCCTCGGGCGAGGTCGTCAGTCGGGCCTCGGGGACGTTCCTGCTCGCCCGACGGGGATAGCCCGCACCCGGCGCTGGCGGTTGTGGGCCGCGAGCGCCCGGGCGATCCCGAGGGCGATGGCGACGCCGAAGACGAGGGCGACGGTGCCGTGGCCCCACCCCCGTCCGCCCACGCCGCCGGGGAAGCCCAGGTGGTCGGCGAGCGAGGCGCCGAGGGGGCGGGTGAGGACGTAGGCCGACCAGAACGTGGCGACGGCGTTCAGCCCCGCGGCGGCCCCGGCGCCGGGCAGGAGGATCGCGAGGGCGAAGAGCGCGATCGAGGCCAGGTAGCCCATGTGGAGGCTGTAGGCGGTGACGTCGCCGAGGGCCGTGCCCATCGCGAAGGTGGCGAGCACGGCCGCCAGTAGAAGAGCTCGCGCCGGGTGGTCGTGATCGAGTGGATCGAGAGCGTACCCTCGACGCGGCGCCAGGCGAGAAAGACGGCCGCGAGCGTCGCGGCGAACCCGACCGAGGTCACGGTGTACGGGATGTGCAGGGCCACGTGCAACACGTCGGCCGCCATCGTGCCGAACACGGCGACCATCGGCACGGTCAGCCAGTAGGTGGTGATCAGATAGCGCGGCGCGCCGAGCTGCAGCCAGAGCACCGCGAGGAACGCGACGAGGCCCGCGACGACGACGAGCTCGGGGTTGAAGCGGTGGACGAACTAGTCCGAGGTCGCCTCGCCCATCGCCGTCGAGAGGAGCTTCAGGGCCCAGAACCAGCCGTCGGGCTCGGGGACCTTGGGCGCGCGGAACCGCCGCCGCGGGTCGAGGGACACCGGGGCGACGGCGGCGGGCTCAGGCCCCCGTGTAGAAGGGGTCCGCCGCCGCGAGCGCCCGGTCGAGGCGGTCGAGGCCGTCGCGGGCCTCGGCCTCGGTGATCGTGCAGGGGGGCACGACGTGGATCCGGTTGAAGTTGGCGAAGATGAGGAGCCGCTCCGCCCGGCACGCCGCGAGCACCGCGTTCATCGCCGGCGAGCTCTGCCCGTAGGGGGCGAGGGGCTCGCGCGTCGCCCGGTCGGCGACGAGCTCGAGGGCGAAGAACACCCCGAGGCCGCGCACCTCGCCGATCACCCGGTGGCGTTCGGCGAGCGCGGCGAGTCCGGGGCGCAGGACCTCGTCGCCGATGCGCCGAGCGTTCTCGACGATCCCCTCGTCGGCCATGGCCTCGAGGGTGGCGACGGCCGCCGCACAGGCCAGGGGGTGGCCCGAGTAGGTGAGCCCGCCGGGGTAGACCCGCTCGGCGAAGGTCGCGCTGATCGCCTCGTTGATTACGACGCCCCCCAGGGGCACGTAACCCGAGTTCACGCCCTTGGCGAAGGTCACGAGGTCGGGGCGGATCCCCTCGCGGTCGTAGGCGAACCACTCGCCCGCGCGCCCGAAGCCGCACATCACCTCGTCGGCGATGTAGACGATGCCGTGGCGGTCGCACAGCTCGCGCACGCCCGCCAAGAAGCCGGGCGGGGGCACCATGATGCCCGCGGTGCCCGGGATGGTCTCGAGGATGATCGCGGCGATCGTCGAGGGCCCCTCGAACTCGATCGTGCGCTCGAGGTTCGCCAGGGCGCGCTCGCACTCCTCGGCCTCGGTCGTCGCGTTGAAGGCGCTGCGGTAGAGGAAGGGGCCGAAGAAGTGCACGACCGGCGAGGTGCCGTTGTCGTTGGCCCAGCGGCGGGGGTCGCCGGTGAGGGTGATCGAGGTCGCGGTCGCGCCGTGGTAGCTGCGGTACTGGGCGAGGACCTTGCTGCGCCCGGTGTGCAGGCGGGCCATGCGCACGGCGTGCTCGTTGGCCTCGGTGCCGCCGTTGGTGAAGAAGACCTTGGCCGCGCCGGGGAACGAGCGGTCGAGGATGAGCTCGGCGGCGCGGTAGCGGCTCTCGTAGCCGTGCTGGGGGGCGATGGTGGCCAGGACGTCGGCCTGCGCCCTGATCGCGGCGATCACGCGGGGGTGCTGGTGGCCGACGTTGGTGTTCACGAGCTGGCTGGAGAAGTCGAGGTAGCGGCTTCCGTCCTCACCGTCCACGTAGACGCCCTCGGCCGAGCGCACCATGAAGGGGTTGATCGACGCCTGCGCCGACCACGAGTGGAAGACCGCGGCCTTCTCCCGCTCGAGGGACGTCATCGTCGCGCGGTCCGCTGCCATGGCTGCCTCCTGACCCCCCGACGCTAACCCAGTCGTGGGGCGGCCCCGCTCGCGCCGCCGGGGGCGGTGCGCACGACGCGGGCCGGCGAGCCGACCACGGTCGCGCCGGGAGGGACGTCGCCGAGCACGACGCTGTTGGCGCCCACGCGGGCGTCGTCGCCCACCGTGATCGGCCCGAGCAGGGTGGCCCCGGCGCCGATGAGGACTCGATCTCCCACGGCCGGGTGGCGTCGTCCCGGCGTGTGGCCGAGTCCGCCGAGGGTGACCCCGTGGAAGATGGTGACGTCGTCGCCCACCACGGCGGTCTCGCCGATCACCACGCCCACCGCATGGTCGATGAAGACCCGGCGCCCGAAGGTGGCGGCGGGGTGGATGTCCACCCCGGTGAGGACCCGGGACGCGGCGGCGACGACCCGGGCGAGGAGCGGGTGGCGAGGGTGCAGGCAGTGCGCCACGCGGTGCGCCCACAGGGCGTGGACCCCGGGGTAGGTGAGGGCGACCTCGAGGCGCGTGCGCGCCGCGGGGTCGCGCTCGAGCGCGGCGGTGAGGTCCTCGGCGAGGCGCTCGAGCATCACGCGGGGTCGTCGACCAGGCCGGCGAAGAGGGGGGTCGACAGGTAGCGCTCCCCGAAGGACGCGGCGATCGCGACGATCGTGAGCCCACGCGACTCCTCCCGGCGCGCGACCTCGAGCGCCGCGGCGACGGCCGCCCCCGAGGAGATCCCGAGCAGCAGCCCCTCGCGTCGGGCGAGGTCGCGGGCCGTCTCGAGCGCGCGGGGGCCGTCGACCTGGACGACCTCGTCGACGAGCGAGCCGTCGTAGTTCGCCGGCACGAAGCCCGCGCCGATCCCCTGGATGGGGTGGGGGCCCTTCGCCCCACCTGAGAGGACGGCCGACTCGGCCGGCTCGACCCCCACGACCCGCAGGGTGGGACGACGGGGCTTGAGCCCCCGGGCGACGCCGGTGATCGTGCCCCCGGTGCCCACGCCGGCGACCACGACGTCGACCAAGCCCTCGGTGTCCGCCCAGATCTCCTCGGCCGTGGTGACCCGGTGGGTCTCGGGGTTGGCGGGGTTGTCGAACTGCTGGGGAACGAAGCCACCGCGTTCGGTGGCGATCGCCTCGGCCGCCGCGATCGCCCCGCCCATGCCCTCGGCGGCCGGGGTCAGGACGAGCTCGGCGCCGAAGGCGCGCAGCAGCGCGCGGCGCTCTCGGCTCATCGACTCGGGCATCGTGAAGACGCAGCGGTACCCGCGGGCCGCCGCGATCATGGCGAGGGCGATCCCGGTGTTCCCGCTGGTGGGCTCGACGATGAGCCCGCCCGGGGCGAGCCGGCCGTCGCGCTCGGC
>JAKBNI010000091.1 GCA_021831125.1 Actinomycetes bacterium
CGTCCACGAGTCCAGGAACGAAATGAAAGTCCGCGCGAGCGTCAAGCCGATCTGTGAGAAGTGCAAGGTGATCCGACGGGCCGGCGTCGTCCGCGTGATCTGTGAGGCGAACCCGCGCCACAAGCAGCGCCAGGGCTAGGAGAGAAGATGGCTCGAATCGCAGGCGTCGACATCCCGCGCGACAAGCGCACGGTGATCGCGCTGACCTACATCTACGGCGTGGGCCCGACCATCGCCCAGCAGATCTGCGCCTCCACGGGCGTGAACGAGTCGACGCGCGTGAAGGACCTCACCGACGCCGAGGTGAACGCGCTACGCACCTACATCGACCAGAACGTCACCGTCGAGGGCGACCTGCGCCGCGACGTCGCCCAGGACATCAAGCGCAAGATGGAGATCAACTCCCTCCAGGGCATCCGCCACCGCAAGGGCCTGCCCGTGCGCGGCCAGCGGACCCGGACCAACGCCCGCACGCGCAAGGGACCGCGGCGCACCGTCGCCGGTAAGAAGAAGGTGACCAAGTAATGGCCAAGCCCTCCGCCGCCCGCAAGCCGCGCAAGAAGGAGCGCAAGAACGTCGCCTTCGGCGTCGCGCACATCAAGAGCTCCTTCAACAACACGATCGTCTCGATCACCGACCCCGAGGGCAACGTGCTCTCGTGGGCCTCGTCAGGCCAGGTCGGCTTCAAGGGCTCGCGCAAGTCCACCCCCTACGCCGCCCAGCTGGCCGCCGAGAAGTGCGCGCGCGCGGCGATGGAGCACGGGGTGAAGAAGGTCGACGTGCTCGTGCGCGGACCGGGCTCGGGTCGCGAGACCGCGATCCGCTCGATCGCCGCGGCGGGTATCGAGGTGGTGGCGATCAAGGACGTGACGCCGCTGCCGCACAACGGGTGCCGCCCGAAGAAGCGGCGCCGGGGTTAGGAAAAGAAGGAATGGCTCGTTACACAGGTCCCGTCTGCCGCCTCTGCCGGCGTGAGCGCACCAAGCTCTACCTCAAGGGTGAGCGGTGCTTCTCGTTGAAGTGCCCGGTGGCTGAGAACTCCGACCGGCGCATGCGCGCCTTCCCCCCGGGGATGCACGGTCGCGACCGCCAGCGCCAGGGCTCGGAGTACCTGACCCAGCTGCGCGAGAAGCAGAAGGCCCGGCGCACCTACGGCGTGCTCGAGAAGCAGTTCCGCAACCTCTACGAGGAGGCCAACCGTCGCCCCGGCATGACCGGCACGACGCTGCTCCAGCTGCTCGAGACCCGCCTCGACAACGTCGCCTTCCGCGCCGGCTGGGGCGCGTCGCGCGCCCAGGCCCGCCAGTTCGTGCGCCACGGCCACGTGAGCGTCGACGGCAAGCGCGTCGACATCCCCTCGTACCGCGTGAAGCCCGGCCAGGTCGTCACCCTGAAGGCCCCCACGCGCGAGAACTTCAACGTGAAGCGCAACCTCGACGTCCTGGACCGCAGCGTCCCGGGCTGGCTCGAGGTCGGCGAGAACGGCTTCGCCGTGACCGTGCGCGCCATCCCGGCGCGCGAGCAGATCGACGAGTCGATCCGCGAGCAGCTCATCGTCGAGCTCTACTCGAAGTAAACGCCCTCGATACCCCAGGAGTACCCATGCTGATCATCCAACGGCCCATCGTCGAGGCCCTCGACGACGAGGTCGCCAACCGCCAGACCTTCGCCATCGGCCCGCTCGACCCGGGCTTCGGCCACACCCTCGGCAACGCGCTGCGCCGCACGCTCCTCTCGTCGATCCCCGGCGCGGCCGCGACGCGCGTGAAGTTCGACGTCGTCCTGCACGAGTTCGGCGTGATCGAGGGCGTCAAGGAGGACGTCCAGGACATCACCTTGAACCTGAAGGACCTGCTCGTGCGGGTCCACTCCGACGAGCCCGTCACCTTGCGCCTCGACAAGCGCGGGGAGGGCCCGGTCAGCGCCGGCGACCTCTCGACGACGGCCGACGTGGAGATCCTCAACCCGGACCTGCACCTCGCCTACCTCACCAACCCCAAGGCGGCCCTCGGCTTCGAGCTGACCGTCGAGCGGGGCAAGGGCTACGTCGGCGCGGAGTTCAACAAGGGCGCCTCGGCCATCGGGGTCATCCCCCTCGACGCCGTCTTCTCCCCGGTGCGCCGGGTGAGCTACGAGGTTGAGCCGGTGCGCGTCGAGCAGTCCAAGGACTTCGACCGCCTGGTGATCGAGGTCGAGACCGACGGCTCGATCAGCGCGCGCGAGGCGCTGGCCTCGGCCGGCAAGACCCTCGGGTCGCTCATCGCGCTGATCGCCTCGTTCGACGAGGAGGCGCCCGCCCTCGAGCTCGGCGACGTGGGCAGCGCCCAGGCCGCCGCGAGCGAGCTCGACATCCGGATCGAGGAGCTCGGGCTCACCGAGCGCTCGCGCAACTGCCTCAAGCGCGCCGGCATCAACACGATCGCCCAGCTCGTGAACGCCACCGAGCGCGACCTCACCTCGATCACCAACTTCGGGGCGACCTCGTTGAAGGACGTGATGGACCGTCTCGGCGAGCGCGGCCTCGAGCTGCGTCAGGAGGACTGACCGTGCGCGCCACGCCGACCAGGGGCCGCCGCTTCGGCGGCGACGCCGCCCACCAGAAGGCCATGATGGGCAACCTCGTGGCCTCTTTGATCGCGGCCGAGTCGATCGTCACCACCGAGGCCAAGGCCAAGGCCCTGCGCCCGGTCGTGGAGAAGGTCGTGACGGCGGCGAAGAACGCGCCCGAGGGCTCGGTCCACGCGCACCGTCGCGTCGTCGCACTCATCCGCGACAAGGACATGGCCCACAAGCTCTTCACCGAGATCGCCCCGCGCTACACGGAGCGCCCGGGCGGCTACACCCGCATCCTGAAGCTCGGACCGCGTCAGGGCGACAACGCCCCGATGGCGCGCATTGAGTTCGTCTGACCCAGTAGCCGCCACCCAGCGGTGGCGACTGGACCTGGCCTACGACGGCCGGGCCTTCAGCGGCTTCGCCTCCCAGCCCCGCCTCGAGACGGTCGCGGGCGCCCTGCGCGAGGTCCTCGCGCGCACGCTGCGCCTCGAGGCCGAGCCGGTGATCGTGGGCGCCGGGCGCACCGACGCCGGGGTCCACGCGCTCGCCCAGGTGGTCCACGTCGACCTGCCCGCGCGGCCCAACACGAGGCACGCCCTGGAGCCGGCGCGCCTGGTCGCCTCGCTCAACGCCCAGCTGCGCGGGCGGATCCACGTGCTCGCGGCCACCCCGGTCGAGGACTCGTTCCACGCGCGCTTCTCGGCCACCTGGCGGGCGTACCGGTACCTGGTCTGCGCCGACGGCCCCCGGCTCGACGCCCTCGGGGCGCTGGCCTGGTGCGTGCCCGGACCGGTGGACCTCGCGGCGATGAACGCCGCGGCCGCCGAGACCCTCGGCGTCCACGACTTTCGCTCCTTCTGTCGCCGCGCGCCGCGCGCCGCCCCCGAGGACCCGATCAACCGGCTCGTCCTCGAGGCTCGCTGGCGCGTCGTGGACGACCCCCTCGAGATCGCCCCCGGCGGGACCTTCCTCCGCCTCGACATCCGGGCCCAGTCGTTCTGCCACACCATGGTCCGCTCCCTCGTCTCGACGATGGTGGCGATCGGCCAGGGCCGACTGGCCCGAGACACCGTTCGTCGGCGGCTCGCCTCGCCCCAGCGCGACCGTCTGCCCGCCCCGGCCCCGCCGTCGGGTCTGGCCCTGGTCGCCGTGGGCTACGACGGGGGCGCGTCGTAGGCTGGGTGACGTGACTCTCAGCGCCTTCGGGGCCATGCCCCTCGACCTCGAGGGGTCCACCCGGCCCCAGGACGACCTCTTTCGCCACGTGAACGGCCGGTGGATCGCCACGACCCCGATCCCCCCCGACCGCGCGCGCTACGGCGCCTTCGACGAGCTGCGCGAGGCCGCCGAGCGCGCGGTGCGCGACATCCTCGAGGGGGCCCAGTCGGCCGAGCCCGGGAGCGAGTTGCGCAAGGTCGGGGACCTCTTCGGCGCCTTCATGGACGAGGCCGCCGTCGAGGCCCGCGGCGCCGAGCCGCTCGCGGCCCCCCTCGCCGAGGTGGCGTCGCTCGACTCGGTGGCGGCGCTGATGCGCCTGCTCGGGCGCTGGACCCGCGAGGGCGTGGGCGGCTTCCTCGGCCTCGCGGTCGAGGCCGACGCCCTGGACCCGACCCTCAACGTCCTGTGGCTCGGCCAGGCCGGGATCTCGCTGCCCGACGAGAGCTACTACCGCGAGGACCAGTTCGCGAGCGTGCGCGAGGCCTTCCTCGCCCACGTCGGGCGGATGCTGGCGCTCGCGGGGCTCTCCGACGCGCCCGCGCGCGCGCAGCGCGTCCTCGAGCTCGAGACCGCGATCGCGTCGCACCACTGGGACGCGGTGCGCTGTCGCGAAGTGGAGCAGATCTACAACCCGATGCCCCTCGAGGCGGTCGGGGACCTCTTCGACGCGTCGGGCCCGGCCCGCTTCGCCGACTGGTGGGACGAGACCGGCCTCGAGGGGCGGGCCCGCCACGCCGTCGTGAACCAGCCGAGCTTCGTCGAGGGCGTGGCGGGACTCCTCACGAGCGAGCGCCTCGAGGCGTGGCGAGACTGGACCGGCTACCACGTCGTGGCGAGCCACGCGCCCTACCTGTCGCGGGCCTTCGTCGAGGAGAACTTCGACTTCTACGGCCGGACCCTCTCGGGCACCCCCGAGATGCGCGAGCGCTGGAAGCGCGCCGTCGGCTTCGTCGAGGGCGTCATGGGCGAGGCGATCGGGCGCGCCTACGTCGAGCGCCACTTCCCCCCGAGCGCGAAGGCCCGGATGGACGAGCTCGTCGCCAACCTCGTCGCGGCGTACCGCGAGAGCATCACGGCGCTCGAGTGGATGAGCGAGGCGACCCGCGCCAAGGCCATCGAGAAGCTCGAGGCCTTCGACACCCACATCGGCTACCCGCGAAAGTGGCGTGACTACTCGGCCCTCGTCGTCGAGCGCGAGGACCTCATCGCCTCGGTGCGCGCCGGGGCGGCCTTCGCCTTTGACTACGAGGCCGGCAAGCTCGAGGGGCCGGTCGACCGCGACCTCTGGGAGATGACCCCCCAGACGGTGAACGCCTACTACCACCCCCTGCGCAACCACATCGTCTTCCCCGCGGCGATCCTCCAGCCGCCCTTCTTCGACGAGACCCGCGACGAGGCCGCCAACTACGGCGGCATCGGCGCGGTGATCGGCCACGAGATCGGCCACGGCTTCGACGACCAGGGATCGAAGTTCGACGGCGCCGGTCGGCTCGAGAACTGGTGGACCGACGAGGACCGCGCGGCCTTCGAGGTGCGCACGAGGGCGCTCGTCGCCCAGTACGACGGGCTCGTGCCCGCCGAGGTCCCCGACCAGCACGTGAACGGGGCCCTCACGGTGGGCGAGAACATCGGCGACCTCGGGGGGCTCGGCATCGCCTGGAAGGCCTATCGGATCTCCCTCGGGGGCGCCGAGGCCCCGGTCGTCGAGGGTCTCACCGGGGCCGAGCGGTTCTTCCTCGCCTGGGCCCAGGTCTGGCGGACCCAGGCCCGGCCCGAGGAGGTGCGCCGCCTGCTCGCGATCGACCCCCACTCGCCCGGGGAGTTCCGCTGCAACCAGATCGTGCGCAACCTCGCCCCCTTCTACGAGGCCTTCGGGGTCGGCGAGGGCGACGCGATGTACCTGGCGCCGGGGGACCGGGTCACGATCTGGTAGGCCCCGGGCGCCCTCTCGCTGGTCGGGGCGGGGAACTTGCCCCTGCGCCGGGGAGGTACCTAAGATGGAGAGTCCCGTGTCCGCCCCCGGACCTCGTGAAGGAAGAACCGTGAAGACGTACTCCCCCAAGGCCGCCGACCTGACGCGCCGCTGGCTGGTCGTCGACGCCGAGGGTCTGGTGCTCGGGCGGCTGGCCTCGACGGTGGCCTCGCTGCTGCGCGGCAAGCACAACCCCTACTACGCCCCGCACCTCGACACCGGCGACAACGTCATCGTGGTGAACGCGGACAAGGTGGTGGTGACCGCCAACAAGGCCGGCCAGAACTTCCACTACCGCCACTCGGGCTACCCGGGCGGCCTGCGCAAGACCTCGTGGCGGACCCTGCTCGAGGACGACCCCGTGGCGCTCGTCGAGGCGGCCGTGCGCGGCATGGTCCCGAAGAACCGCCTGGGCCGCGCCCAGATGGGCAAGCTCCACGTCTACGCCGGTCCCGACCACCCCCACGCGGCCCAGCAGCCCCAGCCCTTCGACACCTCGGCGATCCGCCGCTAAGGAGTAACGTGACGACCCCGCTGACCCAGCAGACCGGACGGCGCAAGGAGGCCGTGGCCCGCGTGCGGCTGCGCCCGGGCACCGGCACCATCACCATCAACGCCCGCGCCTTCGACAACTACTTCACCTCGGCGACGCACCGCCAGATCGTCATGGAGCCCCTGCGCCTGCTCGACGCCCAGGAGACCTACGACGTCGACGCCACCATCGAGGGCGGCGGCGTGGCCGGCCAGGCCGGCGCGCTGCGCCTGGGCATCGCCCGCGCGCTCGTCGAGGTCGACGACGGCGCCCGCCCGGCGCTGAAGAAGGCC
The DNA here is from genome assembly GCA_021831125.1 of Actinomycetes bacterium. GTDB lineage: Bacteria > Actinomycetota > Acidimicrobiia > Acidimicrobiales > RAAP-2 > RAAP-2. Next base: position 6,572 of record JAKBNI010000091.1, read on the forward strand.
GGCCTCCTCACGCGCGACGCGCGCAAGAAGGAGACCAAGAAGTACGGCCTGAAGAAGGCCCGCAAGGCGCCCCAGTACTCGAAGCGCTGATGTCGGCGCCCGTGCGCTTCGGCACGGA
>JAKBNI010000009.1 GCA_021831125.1 Actinomycetes bacterium
GGACGCCGCCCGGGCCAAGGAACTTGACAGGTTCCTCCAGCGCTACAACACTTCTCGCTACCACACGGCCGTCGGGGGTCCTCCCATCAGCCGCGTGATGAACGTGGCTGGGAGTTACAGCTAGGCGCTGAGGGTGAAGCCCTGGTAGGAGGCGCCGCGTTGGTAGCTCCCCACCCCGACGCAGGCCCCGGCGCTCGAGCAGGCGAGCGCGTAGAGGCCCCCGTCGACCCCGACGGTGGCCGCGCCGCCCGGCAGGGCCACCGTCGAGCCGCGCCAGGCGCCGCCGGCCTGGGCGAGGACCAGGGCCTGATAGTGACCGGCGCGGTCGAGGTAGGCGCCCCCGGCCCGACAGCCCCCGACCGTGGTGCAGGCCACCGCGACGACGCCCCCGTTGGGCCCGCCGGAGGTCGCCCCCGCCGGAAGGGGCATCCGGGTCGCCCGGTGCCACGCGCCGTTGGACTCGGTGGCGAGGAAGCCCTGGTAGAGGCCGTTGGCCGTCACGTACTGACCACCGGTCGCGCACGTGCCGGCCGCCGAGCAGCTGATCCCCTGGTAGCCGTAGAGCAGGACCTTGGGGTCTCGTCGGGCCCCGGTGGGCAGGGCGAGGGCGCTGGCCTGGGGCCAGACCGACGACGAGGAGGAGTCGACCAGGGGCACCACCGCGCCGGCGCGGTTGATGTAGGTGCCCACCGCGGTGCACGGGCCGCCGGCGACGCAGGCCACCTCGGCGAGCGACGTCCCGGCGAAGGTGCTGGCGTCGGCGGGGGGAGCGACCACACTCGTGGTGAGGACCCCCGCGTCGATCGAGACCGCGAGCCCCTGGGTCACGTCGTTCGAGTCGACGTACGAGCCCACCGCGACGCAGTGGGTCGCCGACGCGCAGGCCGCCTGGTTGAGGCCCGCGAAGGGATTGAGGTTGGCCGGGGTGGGCAGGGTCACCTCCTGAGCGGGGGACCACCGGCCGGCGGACTCTAGGGCGACGAAGGCGCGTGTGCGCGGGATCCGCGAGTCGTCGAGGTAGGAGCCCACGGCGACGCACGAGCCGGGTGCCCCGCAGGCCACCGAGCGCACGGCCGCCGTCTGCCCGGGGCCGAGGGCGTTCGCCGGCAGCCCGACGGTCAGGGCGCGCGGCCAGGCGTCGCCCGCCTGGCTCGCGACGAAGGCCAGGACGTCGCCCGCGGCGTCGGTGTACGAGCCGCCCACCACGCAGCGCCCCACCGCGGGGCAGGCGAGTGAGGCCACCGTCGTGCCCGGGTTGGCGTTCGCGCCCAGGGGCGCGCGCAGCACGCTCGGGGCCACCCACCGGCCGGCGCGCTCGTTGAGCACGACCCCGTAGACCGCCCGTCCGGCTCCGGTGAAGGAGCCCGCGGCCTCGCAGTCGCCCGCGGCGGGGCAGGCGAGAGTGGTGAGCAGCCCGCTCGCGATGCTGGTGCCCCCCGCGGGCAGAGCGGCCCGGAAGGCGGGGACCCGTGCCGGCGCGGCCCCGGCGGCGCTCGCCAGGGACGCGACGACGGCCAACGCACCCAGCAGGACCGAGGCACGGCGCAACGTTCTCATCGGCCCTTTCCGCTCCGAGCCCGGCGTGGGGCCGGCTCGAGGTCTCAGTATAAGAAAGGTCCCTCCGATGGAGGCCCTAGGGCAGGTCGACGACCCGACACGGGATGGGCGCGTCCTCGTCGATCCAGTAGCTCGCGCAGATCCGGTGGTAGCCGTCGGCGACCGTGAGCGGGTAGTCGGCCGACGCTCGCCCGCGCACGAGCAGCACCGGAGAGAGCCTCTTGCCGTCGCGCACCTTGGCGAAGTCCTTGGCCACGTGGGCGTCGGTGCGCTCGAGCAGGGGTAGACGGCTCGCCCGGAGCAGGTCCTTCGCCAGGTAGACCGAGGTCGGCGCGTCGCGAAGGGCGCTCGCGAGGGCGGCCGCCGTCGGCGCGTCGAGCACGAGGCTGAGGTAGCTCTCGGCGGCGGGGTAGTCGTGCTCCTCGGGAGCGTCCTGCCAGTGCTCGCTCGCCACCGGGCCTCCTCGGATGACGAGCCTAGGCGGACTGCTTGAGCAGGTCGCGGCGCTGGGTGTACTCGCCCGCGTCGATCTCGCCTCGGGCGAAGCGCTCGTTGAGGATCCGCAGCGCCTCGTCGTTGGCCGGCGGCCCGACCTCGCTGCGCGGGGCGATCGGGTGACGCGTCGCCCCCGCGCTCCTCCCGCGCAGCAGGATCGCCACGGCCCCGACGGCGAGGGCGACGAGCAGGGCGATGACGAGGACGGCGATGAGCCCTCCGACCAGTGGGTGGCCGAGGAAGAAGCCCGGACCGTGACCGAAGTAGTCCCCGGGCCCGACGCGGATGGTGGGAGGCATGGCGTCCTTTCTGTTCTCACCAAGTACTAAGACTCTCCGAGACGCGACGCAAGTCGAGAAGGTCACATTTCCGGGCGTTCTCGCACGATCGGCGTCGAGCGCGGACGCCCGAGCGCGTCGCCCCCGTCGTGACCAGGGGGTCCCCTAGAATGGTCGAGTCCCGCGGGCGCCGCGCCCGCCCGGGGTGCCCGTTCGCCCCCAACGGAGGAGTGTTGTGAAGTACGTCGTGCGCGTGGTCGTGGCCCTGGTGGTGCTGGTCGGGGTGTACCTGGCCGGGCGCCAGAGCTCGGGCGCCGACTCGACCACCACCACCTCGACCACCACCGCGCCACCCACCGCGATGTCGGCCTTCTACCTAGACGTGGGGGCGTCGGCGTCGCTCGGGTTCCAGCCCACGGGCGTCCCCCACCACAACGGTGCGCGGACCAACACCGGGTACGCGAACGACCTCGTCTTCCGCGAGGCGCTGCGCGGCGTCACCCTCACCCTCGACCAGATCGGCTGCCCGGGCGAGACGGTCGAGTCCATGCTCTCCACGACGGTCGCCGACCACTGCTACCAGCTCCCGATGACCCAGTTGCGCCGGGCCGAGCAGATCCTCCAGGGCGACAAGGGCCAGACCGGCCTCGTGACGATCGACCTGGGCTTCAACGACGTGCGCGTGTGCCTCAACCACATCCCCGCGAACTCGGCCTGTGTCGCCGGCGCGCTCGCCCGAGTGTCGGCGGACCTCCCGGTCATCGTGCGCGACCTCAAGGCCTCCGCCGGCCCGAACGTCCGCTTCGTGGGGCTGCTCTACAACGACCCGTACCTGGGCTACTTCCTGGACGGAGCGGGCGGCCCGGCCGCCGCCACGTACACGCTGGAGTCGATGAACCGGCTCAACGCCGTCATGGCCCACGTCTACCAGTCCGAGGGCGTGGCCGTGGCGAACGTGCCGGCCCTCTTCCAGACCGACGTCACCACCCGCGTCGCCGTCGACAACGTCGGCGTCATCCCCCAGAACGTGGCGGCGGCCTGCGCCTACACGTGGTTCTGCTACAAGACGCCGTTCGGGCCCGACGACCACCCCAACGACGCCGGCTACTCACTCATCGCCCAGGCCATCGCCGAGGTGTTGCCCGCGCGTTGGTGACGTCGGCGCTGAGCTCTCAGTCCCAGTGTCGGTGGTGCCCACACCTTTCGCACTCACCTGTGCGGAACCGGCGGCCCTCGTCACCCCGCCCGCGGCGCGGACGCTCTCGCTCGTCCTCGCGCTCGTCCCACCCGTGGTGGTCGTGACCGCAACAGTGGCGGTGGGCGTGCGCCTCGGCCCGCGACGTGACGCGCGCGACGGCTGTCGCCAGGGCCATCATCCCGAGCAGGGGCGCCATCCGTGCGCCCACCATCGCGCAGCGTCGACCGAGCCCCATCGGGCCGTGACCGTGCTCGAACGACTCGTAGCGATGCATGCTCTCCTCGTCTCTCTCCCCAGCAACGTCCTAGGGGAGCGCGGAGGGTCTCGACTAGGCGCGAAGGTCCCTATTCGCCCTCGACGACGTGCCGCTCGCTCATCCGACCCCGTCGGCGACGGCTGTGGTCGATCGGGGGGCTCTCGCCCAGCCGCGCGATCAGGTCCTCCACCTCGTCGAGCCCGACCGCCGGCGACCAGAGGAAGCCCTGGCCGTAGCGGCAGTTCACGCCGCGCAGCCGGTTGTACTGCGCGGGCGTCTCGATGCCCTCGGCGATCATCATCACGCCGAGTTTGCGCCCCAGGAGCAAGATGAGCTCCAAGATGGCGTCGCTCTGGGGGCTCGGGCTCGCCGGGCGGACGAAGGACTGGTCGATCTTGATGGCCCTCGGGCGCAGCTGCACGAGGTACGAGAGCGAGGAGAACCCGGTGCCGAAGTCGTCGAGGGCGATGCCGACGCCGAGGGCCAACAGCTCCTGGATGATCGTGAGGGACTCGGCGATGTCCTCCAGTGCCACGCTCTCGGTGATCTCCAGGAGCAGGCGGTGCGGGGCGACGTCGTGGTGGCGCAGGGCGCCGCGGACGAGCTGGGCGAGGTTGCGGTCGTGGAACTGGCGAGCCGAGAGGTTCACGGTCACGTAGGGCGGGTAGCCGTCGGTGCGGGGGAGTCGCGTCATCGCCTCAGCCGCGGAGCGCAGCGCGAACGCCCCGAGGTCGTAGATGAGGTTCGACTGCTCGGCGAGCGGTATGAAGACGTCGGGCGGCACGGCGCCGCGCTCTGGGTGGTGCCAGCGCATCAGGGACTCGTAGCCGACGACCTCGCCGTTAGCGAGGTCGATGATCGGCTGGAACGCCATGGACATCTCGCCGCGCTCGAGGGCTCGACTGAGGTCTTGGGCGAGGGTGAAGCGACTGACCGCCTCCTGGTGCATCGACGGCGTGAAGACGACGACGCGTCCTCGACCCTGGCGCTTGGCCTCGTAGAGGGCGATGTCGGCGCTCTGGACGAGGGTGGCGACCTCCTCGGAGGAGGGGTCGAAGACGGCGACGCCGACGCTGGCGTGCTGGACGAACGTCGTGCCCCGAAGGCTGAAGGGCGCCGACATCTCCTCGAGGATCCGTTCGGCGATGACGCGCGCCTCGTCGGCGACGGCCATCTCCTCGACGAGGACCAGGAACTCGTCGCCCCCGAATCGACAGAGCGTGTCGGTCGACCGGGCGACGCGTCGCAGTCGGTCGGCGATGGCCGACAGCAGTTCGTCGCCGATGACGTGACCGTAGGTGTCGTTGACGCCCTTGAAGTCGTCGAGGTCGATGAGCAGGACGGCGCCGTAGCCACCGTGTCGTCGGGCCCGGGCGTGGGCCTGGTCGAGGCGATCCTCGAAGAGCGACCGGTTCGCGAGGCCGGTGAGCGGGTCGTGGAGGGCGCGTTTGGACAGCTCCGCGTTCATCTTGCGCTCCTCGGTGACGTCGCGCTCGGAGAAGACGAAGTACTGGGGCATCCCCCCGGGTCCGACGGCGGTCGCGCGCGAGACCTCGACGGTGATGATGCGCCCGTCTTTGCGGCGGTAGCGCTTCACGTACCGGGTCTGGGGCGCGGCTCCGGCGAGGGCCCGGCGGTGGCTCTCCTCGGTGATGCCGACGTCCTCGACGTAGGTGAAGGTCGTGGAGTCGTGTCCGACGAGCTCCTCGCGCGCGTAGCCGACCATCTCGCACATGGAGTCGTTCACGTCGATGATCCGGTCCTCCAGGTCGGTGAAGGTCATCGGCGCCATGTTCTCGGCGAAGGCGACCCGGAACCGCTCGGCGAGCGAGGCGAGTTCGGCCTGGTCGCGATTTCGCTGGGTCACGTCCTGGCCGTTGACGAGGATCCCCTCGATGGCGGGATTGTCGAAGGAGTTCGTCGCCACGAGCTCGAGGTCCTTCTCGTCCCCGGAGGGCGTCACGACGCGCAGGCTCTCGCGGATCGAGCCGCCGGGTCGCCCCATGAGCTCGGAGAAGCGCTGGAGGATGCGCTCGCGGTCATCGGGGTGGATGAGTCCCAGTGCGTCGGTGCCGACCCCCTCCTCGGCGCTCAACTCGAAGAACTGCTGGGCGACGGGGTTCCCGTAGACGACGAACCCCCCGTGGTTCAGCACGACGATCACGTCCGCCGAGTTGTGGCCGACGGCCCCGAGGGCGAGGAAGCGCTCGGCGGCGGTGGGATTCGACAGGCGATGGGAGCTCGGCGGGTCGCCCATCGGTCTCCCGCTCATCTCGCTCCCGTCCATGCCCGTCCCGGTCCGTTCGACCCGGGCCGCGGCGCGCCGAGAGGGGGGATGGAAGCGCGACGAGGTTCCCGGAAAATCATTCTCGCACGTGGTGTGTCGACTCCGTGGGGACGTGGCCCGTCCCGCAAGGGCATTTAGGGACGAGCCACCTCAGCTGAGACTGAGACCTCTTCGAGGAACTCGAAGGGTTCCGCCATTCTGCCGCCCCGACCGGACTATATCCCCTGATTGTTGGGGTTTTGTGAGGGTCTTGACCGTCCGGTGTCCCAACGCCGGGCCGGGAGCGCTCGCGGCGGGCCCGGCGCCGGGTCGACCTCGCACTCCGAGGACCTCGCGGCGCCCACACGGGCGACTCAGCGCTCCGGTACGGGCATCTCCTGGACTGCGGGCAGCGGGTAGAGCGAGCCCGGCCCCGTCTCGTTGACGTCGGCGAGGGTGCAGCCCTGCAGGACGAGTGCCTGATGACGGACGTCGAGCGTGGAGGGCAGGCTCGGAACGCGGAACTGGGGCGCTCCGGCGAGGGTGGACGTGAGGTCGCCCACCGTCGAGCGACGCCAGCGAGAGATCGCGTCCACCCGTATCCCGAAGCGCTCCTCCAGCAGTCGCAGCTGAGAGGTGTGGTCGTAGGTCCCCGAGTCGATCCTCCCACCCCGGCTGAACGGCGACACGACCAGCATGGGGACCCGGAACCCCAGGCCCAGCGGCCCCGCTACCCCACCGGCGGAAGCGGGCAGCACCGAAGCGGAGAGGTACTCGCCAGGGGTCTGGGGTGGGGGGGTCGGCGGGGCGACGTGGTCGAAGAAGCCGTCGTTCTCGTCGTAGGTCACAAAGAGCGCGCTCCGTGCCCACACGGCCCTGTTCGACGACAGGACTTTGAGGACCTCGTTCAAGAACCAGGCGCCGTAGGCCGGGGGGGCCGGGGGGTGCTCGTCGTAGCCGTTAGGCGTGATGATCCACGAGACGTGCGGGAGCGTCCCGCGCGCGACGTCGCGCTTGAAGTCGTTGGGGAAGGTCGGCAGGAACGCCTTCTGGTAGAGGGGGGACCGAGGGGATCGATACTGGCGGAAGTAGGGCAGGACGGCGTTGCCCATGCCCAGCTGGGGTTGTCCGGGCACGTACGCCCCCCCGGGAGGGGAGTAGACCTTCCACGACACGCCACGCTCCTCGAGCAGCTCGGGCACCGTGGTCCACTCCACGCTGAACAGCGCGTCGGCGCCGAGATTGGTGGTTATCACCGGCCCCCCGTGCCGTCCGGAGGGGTCGATCGTCCCCGACAGGCTCATCAGACGATTGGGGTGGGTGGGGCCCAGGATCGAGCAGTGGTACCCGTCGCACAGGGTGTAGGCGTCGGCCAGGGCGTAGTGGAACGGCAAGTCGGCGCGGTCGTAGTAGCCCATGGTCAGCAGTCCCCGCGACGGCCCGTCGACCGCCGCGTCGGCGTGAACCGACACGAAAGCGTCCATCGCCCCTCCGGACCAGCACCGGTGCTGGGTCACCCAGTCGTGAGCCAGGTCGGCGACGCACTCCCCGGATCCCGTGCGGGTGTTCAGTCGGAACGGAAGGATGACACCCGTGGGTCGACTCGTCGTGTTCTGGGGGTAGGGCTGGGCGAACACCCCGTCGGTACCCCGGGGATGGTCGCCGAAGCCCCTCGCCTTGGCGTACATGCCGAAGTAGTGGTCGAACGACCGGTTCTCCTGCATCACGAAGACGACGTGCTCCACTGCGCCGAGGTCGGACCCGGCGGCTCGCGTCGCCCTCGCGCGCTCCAAGACGGCTCCGGCCGACGGGGGCCCCAGCCCTCCCGCCCCGAGGGCCACTCCCGCACCGAGGAGCTGGCGTCGGCTCAGGGTCGAGTCCCGTCCGGTCATCGAGGGGCCCGGCGGGATGCGTCGCTCCGTGGGCGGGCACGGCCCCGGCCGGCCCCACTCAAGAGGGCCCCGCCGCTAGGACCCCGCCTGGCCCGTCGCCATCGGGCCGGTTCCCAGAGGGGGTGGTCGAGGCGATCCTCGAACGGGACTCCCACGAGGGGTCCGGGGGCACCCGGGGCGCCTCTGGCGGCCCTACCGCCACCGGTGCCCGCCCCCGTCGCCCGGGTCGGACCTCGATCACCTACGGCTCCCACGCGGTGCTCGGGTAGACCCACGGCTCCCTACCGGTCAGGGCGAGGTCGTCGTCCATGTAGTGCCATCGACGCTGGGGTGTCCGCCAGTCGCCGTACATCGCTTCGAGCTCGGAGTCGACGTCCTGGTGGCAGTTCCAGGTCCGGCCCAAGAAGTCGAACTCCTTGAGGGGCTGGTCGGCGATTCGAGCCTCGTTCTGGAAGAGGTTGTCGGGGGGCCAGCCGAAGGTGTAGTAGACGAGCTCGTCGTCGATCCGCTCGAACGAGAAGAACTCGAACTGAAGCCCGTCGCGGATGAAGCGCAGGATGCGGGTCGTACCGTCATTGCTGCGAAAGCGCGCCCGAGGCTCGAAGCCGGCGGAGCGCAGCCGTGGGACGAGGGACTCCAGGAGCGGGACGTCGTCGAGCATGAGGGCGAGGTCGGCGTCGCGGTCGTGCTTCAGCAGTGCGCCCTCGCGGGCCCAGCCGAGCAGGAGCCCCGACCAGACCCAGTACCGCCCTCGGAGCGGGCTGTCATCGAGGATGTCGTGGAGGTCGAGGAGTGCCGGGACGAATCGGCGTCGGAAGGCGAGATGCGCGACCGCGGCGATGGCCCCACCGACGACCGGCAGTTTGAACGCCATCGAGAGGTACTTCTCCCTCTTGGCGGCCCACGCGCTCGCTCTCCTCACTTGGAACTCCTTCAAGGTCAGTCGACTCCGGTGGGCGCCAGACCCGGCCAACTGATCCTTCCGAGTCCCACGTGCAGAACAGGTCAAGGATACGCGCACCTCCGTAGCCCTAGGACCTCGGCATTCGGCGAGAGGGAGTTGTCGCCGACGGCCCGTGACGAGTGGCGCACGTGCTGACGTGGCGTCCGGGGTGTCGCTCGAGCTGGCGCCGACAGGGAGGAGTCCCGACGGGCCGGGGCCGCGGGACGCGACGATCGTGCCCGGCGTCGACCTCGAGTCGACCTCCGCGGGGGTGGCCGTGCGACCTCGGTCATCGACTCCTCCGTCGGCGAGCTCTGACACGCCCCGCAGAGACCCACGCGCACGACGCCGACCCGTCTCGGGGTCCGCCGCCGGTGGCACCTCCTCGTCACTGGAGCGGCCCTCGCGACGGCGCTGGGCCGCGTCGCGTCGGCACTCTCGGGGCGGGTCGACGCCACCACCGACACCTCGTGCGTCGACCACGGGTGTGTTCGGAGGTGCGGCTCCGTCGTGTGGTGCCAGCCGGCTTGGTGACCCGGGTCGAGGGCGGCGCGAGTCCTCGCCGGGTCACGGCGCTGCCGACTCCTGGCGAGGTGGATTCCCGAGTCCGTCGTCGTGTCGCGCACGAGCCCGACTGATCACGCCGTCGGGCCGTGGGACCCGGGCCGTCGGGTCCCCACGCCCCGCTCAGGATTCCCCAGCCCCGACGAGGCCGGCTCCTCTAGTATCGGTCCTCGATCATCGCGCGCCGGTTGACGAAGGGAGCGACTTGAGGGGGAGAGTCCTTCGCGTCAGAGACGTCTCGCCGCAGGAGGAGTCCGCGTGGCGAGAGTTGGCAGCGCACTCGCTCGAGAGCAACCCTCTCTTCGGACCCGACTGCGTCATCCCCGCCGCGACGCACCTCCCCCACGGCGAGCGCATCAACCTCGTCGTCGCCGAGGAAGGAGGGCGGTACTTCGGCGCCTTTCCGCTGCTGCGCCAGGGGAGGAATGACGCTGACGTGACACCCGTCGCGGGCCTTCGACGGCGCGTCCTCACGACGAACGTGCGGAGATTCCGATTCAGCGGCACACCTCTGCTCCACCGCGATCGTCCGGACGAAGCGGCTCGGACCATCTTCGAGCACCTGCGCGACACCCGGAACCTGACCCAGGCTGGGGTGGTCTTCATGGACTCACTGGTGCACGATGGAGAGGCCTACGCGGCTCTTCAGGGGGCGCTGGCGACCTGCGGCGTGCGTACGGCCACCTATCACCAGTGGCATCGACCGATAGTCCGCCGTCGGAGCGAGGAGGAGATCGACCACTTCAACTCGCAGCGCACCAATCGACGCTTCGCGCGCCAGCGGCGGGGGCTGGAGGGCCTCCTCGAGGCTCCACTGGTCCTACGGGACCGAAGCGACGATCCCGGTGCCCTCGAGGACTTCCTGACGATGGAGTCGGCCGGCTACAAGGGGCGCGAGGGCATCGACCTGCGATCGCATCCCGGGGAGGCCGAGTGGCTCGTCGAGATGTGCCGGCGACTGCGTGAGTCGGGAGACCTCTGTGTCGTGTCGCTCAACGGTGGCGACCAGTCGGTCGCGATGGAGGTCCTCATCCGCGCGGGCGACGGTTGGCTCGAGCTCTTCACGACGTACGACGAGGCCTTCGCGAAGTTCAGCCCCGGCATTCTCCTGCAGCGCGAGCTCTTCAAGTTCGTCTTCGCCCACTTCGACGCCGACTGGATGGACAGCTGCACCTATGAGGGCAACACGACCATGGAGTTCCTCTACCCCGATCGCCTCAACCTGGTCGCGACCTTGGTGGTTACCGGAGGCGTCATGGACTGGTGGTCCGTTCGCACCACGCACCTCAATCTGAGGTTGTTGAAGCGTCTGGCCGCGGCGCGCGAGAGCCATCCCCGACTTTCGCGCTCGCTCGACCGGGTCGTCGCTCGCACTTAGCTCCACCACGTGACGACGGACTCGTCCCATGCGTGAGCCTCAGACGCAGCGCTGGGGTGTGAGGTCCGTGGCCGCCAGCGCGGTCGCGCCGGGATCGCATCAGAGCCCTAGGGGGTCGCTCGGCTCCTCAACTCGAAGAGCTCCGCACTCGAGGTCCGCGACACGACCCTCCACGAGGGCGACCGGGCGAACTGGTCGGCGAACCTCCAGTACTGGGCCAACGAGGCGTAGTTGTACGCCGCGAGGTACGCGGCGGACTGCTGGTCCGCCAGGACGTAGAACCGCGGGTTGTCACCGATGACCGGAGAGGGGACGGACCTGATCAGTCCGGTCAGACCGCTCATGAACTGGCGATAGCTGGCTCGCGCGTCCAGGGGGTGTGCGAGGTTCGATCCCACCACGTTGGAGGTGACGAGCTCGTTGACGAGGTTGTAGCGCCCTGAGACGCCGGTCGGTGGGCTGGGTGGGGCGCCGATGATGACGAGATACGAACCCACCGGGGCGGACAGCTCGAACTTAGAGATCGCCGCGACGTCGCCCGGCCTCATCACGTTCACGAAGTCGAGGCCCATGTCCGCGACCAAGTAGAGACCCAGGAGCGCGACCGTGACCACCGGCCAGAGCACGGCCGACTTGGAGTGGGGGGTGAGGCTGAGCCGACCGGCCAGGATCGCCAACCAGGGCAACGCGAACAAGACGACGCGGAAGTCGGCCTCGTTCCCGTAGGAGTTGGCGACGAGCAGGCCGGCACCGCTCGCCGCGCAGAGCGCGAGGCACGCGGTGAGCTGATCGCGGTGACGCGCGATCGAGACGAGAGCGAGCACGCCGATCAAGAGAGCGGACCCGCCTTCGAACAGCCGGACGAGATTGGCGAGCGAACCCGGCGACGGACCCCCGCCCGCGATGCCCGGTGTTAGGGCGTTCCCGAAGATGTTGAGGAACGCGCTCAGTGAGACGTGCTGCTTCACGTACGAGAAGTAGATGAGTGCCCACGCAGCCGCCGGCGCGAGGCTGACGACTGGCGCCCACCGAGTCTTCGCCCGTCCGAAGACGACGAGCACCACGAGTCCGATGGTGGTCATGTACGGAGAGAGCTGATGGGTGATCGCGTCGGCGATCGACATCGTGAGGATGAGCATCCACCCCGCCGGTGGCAGACCCGGCTCCTCGTCTCGGTGCGCGAAGACCACCGCGAAGGTGGCGATCGTGAGGAGGAAGCCGGTGGACTGCGGTGAGAAGTAGTCCGCGTCCGCGATCGTGTAGCCGACCACGAAGACGGTGGCCGCCATCCAGGCCCTGGCGGGACTCCGCAGCACCGCCCTGGCGAGTTGGTACACGACGAGAAGGGTTGCCAGGTCGATGACCGGTGGCCACCAGTGAGCGACGGAGATGGGTGAGGAGAGCCCGGCCGTCTTGCACAGCCAGGCCACGCCCGAGAACAGTCCCGGCCACGCCTGGTAGATGTCGATGCTGGGATTCACCGTTCCGTGCAGCAACACGTACGACGTCACGCCGACGTGCTTGGCGGTCCACGAGTAGCGAGGATCGACGTACGCGATCGCGGGGGTGAGCGTCAGCATGAGTTGAAGCACCACCACGGGGAGTCCGGTGAAGAGTCCGCCGAGGCGCTGTCCGACGAAGACGGCGCCGGTGACGAGCAGGAGTCCGACGTACCACGCGGGCGAGATCGCCCCCAGCAGCCCTGCCCAGCCGGGGGTCAGGGGCCGGATGGCGAGAGCGCTCGACACGACCAGCACCACGCCGACGCCGACGAGGAGCGACTCGCCGCGTATGAGCGCTCGACGCTGGCGTGCGTCGGGCGACGGGGCGTCGACCCGAGGTCGGTCGACTTGGCGACCGTAACGGACGTGCGCGCCGGAGGTGGGCTGGAGGAGGCTCAGACCCCGAAGCCGGACGAACGTGACGACAGTGTCGACGTGGACGAGTCCCGCGAGCAGCGCGACGACCCAGAACACGTACGGCCCCAGAACCCAGACGCGCAAGAGGACGATGAGCGCCCCGAGAATGAGTGTGAGAGCCAGTCCCAAGGGCGGGGCGAAGCCGACGGCTCGCTCACCTCTCCACCCAAGGACGGCGAGTGTCGCGGTGCTGAACCCAAAGAGCGCGTAGATGAACACACACCATGCGGCCAGGGCGTGTACCGAGAAGAGCGCACCGACGAGCGCCCCCAAGAGGAGGGCCAGCGAGGAGAGGGCCGCGACACCGTCTACGACATCGACGTGCGCTGGAGAACGTCCGCCAGGATAGCCACGTACCCTGTCCAGCATGCGAGCAACTATACATTTTGCCTCTTCGGGCGGGTCTTCGCCGTGTGCGATGTGAGCGACTCCGTCGGGTGGTCCGAGGGCGGGACCCAGGGTGACCTCCGAGCTGAACCGACGAGAGCGCGAGCCGGCCGGCTTGTGCATCGATTCATCGCAGATGCGCGGAACCTCAGTCGCGGAAGGCTGTGGTGGTCGCACGTCGGTGGCCGTCATTGGTCCGTGGGCCGCGACACGCGATGGGTGGTCGCCGGCTCCGTCGGGGCCATCGGGTGGCGTCGTCCTCAATCGCTGCCGGTTTTGCGGTCTCACGACACGTGTCTCGGCTGGACACGGTGGTATGAGATCCCCGCGAGGTCCGTGGTGAAATGACATCCGAGCGCCCCACGTTCGCCACGCGGCGACGAGTGGGGACACGAGGGGATGGTCATTCGTCCGGCGACGATCCCGTGGCGGGTTGGCCCTCCGGGCCCCGGCGCCGCACGTTGTGCGCTGCGCGAGCGTCGCCGCGATGGGTCGATGCCGTCGGCGAAGGGCTCCTGCCGGGGGTCTCGAGGCGCAGTCTGGTCGATGGCGTCCGGTTGGTACTCTGTGCCCTTGGTGACGGAGGGGCCCTCGAGCATTGGACCGAGTCCGTCAGGGGCCTCCCGGATTCCGGTGGCGATCGTCATCGCGGTCGCCGTCGTGCTGTTCGGTCTGTTGGCGTACCTCGGTTGGATCAACAAGACAGCCTCGACGAATCAGGCGACTCCCGTCACGCTCCCTAGCACCCCGTACCCCGTGGGGACTCCGTCGAAACACTCACCTTCCCGGCTCGCACCGCCCGGCGCGTTGGCCATGCCGGGTTACCGCCTCTCCTACGTGGCGGACTTCTCTACGTCGGGCATACCTAAGGGATGGGATCTCTTCAAGGGCGAGCCGGGCGGAGATCCGGGAGCGCAACTGAGCCCGACGCATGTCGGGGTGCACGACGGGAAGCTCGTGCTAGCGACCTACCGGGACAAGGCCTACGGAAATCGTTGGGTGACGGGCGGGCTCTGCCAGTGCGGGCGACCCAGCCTCTACGGTGCGTACTTCGTTCGTTCGCGGGTCACCGGGCCCGGCCCCAACGAGGTGCAGCTCCTGTGGCCGGCCAACAATCAGTGGCCTCCCGAGATCGACTTCAACGAGTCGTCCTCGACTACCCATACGACCGCCACGGTCCACTGGGGCGTGGGGAACTACATCTTGCAGACCCACATCAAGGGCATCGATCTGACCAAGTGGAACACCTGGGGGGTCGTCTGGACGCCCAAGAGGATCGTCTACGTTCTCAACGGACGAGCGTGGGGTGCGATCACCACTCCCGGTGCGGTCCCTCACATGAAGATGACTCTGAACCTCGAGCAGCGTACCGAGTGCACCATCCACCGCCAGTGTCCACGCAGGCCCGTCCAGATGCTCGTGGCGTGGATCGCTGAGTTCCACCGGCGCTAGGCGATCACGGCGCCCTCGAGCGGAGGATGCCGGGCGCTGCACGGTGCCTCCCGTCATCAGAGGAGGTCAACGAGAGTGAGTGCGAGCGTGCGGTGGCACGTCCGACGGCTCTCGAGGAGCATATGGGTTGACACGGGAGTCCGTGAAGTGGACGTGTTGTGCTTACGTTGAGGATCGCCGACCCGCGAAGAGTCTGGTGGACGGGCGGTGACAGGGCACCTGCTCCGTCGGTCCTAGGGCGGTGAAGAGAGAGCGTGCGGCTCTTTGTCCGCGCGTTGTTCAAATTGAGTATCGATTGATGTGCCGTAAGTCAGTTCTTGATGTGCGACTGCGACCGTGGACGCATGGCGAGAACAGAACGTATGAAGAGGGCACTGTTCAAGCCAGCGGGACGCGTCGCCCAGCTGGTGACCCTTGGAATCACACTGACGATGCTGGTGGCGGTGGTGAGCACCGAGGCGTCTGCCGGAGCGAGCGTCGGAGGTGGCGCCGTCAGCGCCGCCGTGGGTATTCCCTCGGCGACCGTGACGTCGGCGGCACTGACCGGCCACGCGAGGGTGGACGTGGTGTCGACGAAGTCAGCTGCCGTGTTCTCCGGCTCCACTCGAACGACGGGCGCTCGGGGAAGACGGCACCAGCGCAATCCGCAGTCCACCACCACGACGACCGTTCCCCCCACCACCACGACGACCGTTCCCCCCACCACCACGACGACCGTTCCCCCCACCACCACGACGACCGTTCCCCCCACCACCACGACGACCGCGGTGACGCCCGGCGTACCCCAGCCGGTCGGAGGAGCCCCTGGTCCGTGGCGCCTGGTCTTCAACTCGGAGTTCACGGGGACCTCGCTCAACGCGTCGCAGTGGTCGACGGGTTGGTTCGGCGCGGGCATCACCAAGGGCATCAACAGCGCCGAGATCGAGTGCATGGACCCGTCGCAGGTTGTCGTGTCGGGCGGCGCCCTACAGCTCACGGCCATTCATCAATCCGAGACGTGTGGCGGCGTCACCCAGCCCTACACCTCTGGAATGGTCACTACCGACGGCCGCTTCAGTTTCACCTACGGCTACATGGAGGCACGCATCTGGATGCCCGGGAATGGCTCCGTTGCCGACTGGCCGGGATTCTGGGCTGACGGCCAGAGCTGGCCGACCGACGGGGAGATCGACGTGGCGGAGGGACTAGGAGGAACAGTCCAGGGCCACTTCCACTTCGCGGGTGGCACGGACGGTCCCATCGTTGGCCCTGGGAACTACACGGGTGGATGGCACACCTTCGCCGCCGACTGGGAGCCTGGCTCGATCACCTACTACTACGACGGGATCAAGATCGGCACCTTCACCTCGGGCATCACGTCCGCCCCGATGTACCTCATCTTGGACCTCGCTCTGTCCAATGGCCCGTCCGTGGTCGCACCGGCGACGATGAAGGTCGCCTACGTGAGGGTCTGGCAGCACTAGTCCGGCTGGACGCGTCACCATCTCGAGCGGGGGTCACACCACCTTCCGAGGTGTCATCTCCGGTATGGAGCGCGCGCGCCCGACGTAAGGAGACGGCGCCGGGAGAGCCTGCTCCGAGCGAAGGCGACCGGGCCGTACAGCATTCCCGCGATGAGGACGACGTTCGTGACCGAGGGGTACGTGGCCCGAGCCTCGCGGTGTCGGCCCTGGGGTGAGAAGAAGAACATCCTCACCCCGAGTGGCACCCGACGAGCGATCTCCCAGAGGTGGCGGCGGTCCTGTGCGATCAGGGCTGTGTAGAGCGCCGTCAGTCCGAC
Source organism: Actinomycetes bacterium (assembly GCA_021831125.1). GTDB lineage: Bacteria > Actinomycetota > Acidimicrobiia > Acidimicrobiales > RAAP-2 > RAAP-2. The sequence continues at coordinate 16,366 of JAKBNI010000009.1, forward strand.
GCTGTAGCCGAAGATCTGCGAGAGGAACTCCCGTTCGGTGCGTCGATGAGAGTGCCGAACGAGCGCCGAAGGGACGTACGCGGCGGTGTTCCCCGCCAGCAGCGCGTCGACGAACATCTTGTGGTCCTCCGCGCTCTTGGCTGGCGTGCCCACGCCCAGTGACTCATCGAAGCCACCGATCTGCTCGAAGACGGCTCGCCGCATCGCGATGTTGTTCCCGCTGCCGAAGTGTCCGGCGGAGTAGGGGAAGAGGGGGTCGGACGCGCCCACCTCCTCTCGGCTCCACTGGCGGTACTCGAAGGACTTCGTGAATCCCCCGAGATACTCCTCGAACCACAGCTGGGCCCGCGTGTCGATCTCCCGCGGGCGGACCATTCCGCCGATGACGCCCAGTGCGGGGTCGGCGGCGAACGCCACACCGATGGCCCTGAGCCACTCGCGGTCGACCTCCACGTCGTCGTCCGTGAAGGCGATGATCGCGTGCCGTGCGGCGCGCACTCCCGTGTTGCGCGCTGCGGATATCCCGGGTGTCCTCTCCTCGACCACCGTCACCCTCGTGGACTCTGCGAATGGCGGTATCGGCTCACCGGGCTCAACACGATTGTCGACGACCACGATCTCGAAGGTGGGGTAGTCACAGCCCGCGACGGAGCTCACCGTCCGGTGGAGCTGTTCGACCCTTCGGTAGATGGTCGGGATCACGACCGAGATGGGCGGCAGGGAGTCATCTGCGACGGCGTGGAGGTCGGCAACGGCGCTCTTCGAGTACTCCTCGCGAAGGAGGGAGAGCGTGGTCTCGGGGAGTCCATCAGGACCCATGACACCCTCGGCTACTCCCACGACCTGACCGCGGCGACTGACCTCCAGCCACAACCGCGTCCCGGGCGCGACGCCGGGGATAGGGTCAATCCGCTCGGCCTCCAAGTCCAGGCGGACCAGTCGCACCTGGCTCGGCGCTTCCTCCGACACTCGCCCCATCACGTCGATGATACGAGGCCGACCCTCTGCGAGGGACGGGCGCGTGTCACTGAACGGTGGGTCGATCGGACGGCGGTCGGCGACCTAGGCGTGGGGCGGCACTCGCGTCGCGTGTATGTCGTACCACTCGGCGCGTCCCCCGAAGCCGAATTCGGCGTCCAACTGGTGGAGTCTCCCCCAGAGCGTGATGACGTCGTCGGGGGAGAGCCACGGCCCAGGGAGTTCGAACGACATCGGACCGGAGCTCTCTCGGGAGAAGTGCCACGCGTAGCGACGGAGGTGGGGCCGATAGACGCGTCGAAGGTGTGGTCCGTAGGGACCCAGGCGTGACAAGACCCGGCGAAGGGCGAACTCCCTCTCGCAGTTCTCGGGTGTCAGCTGGAAGAAGTCACCCTGGCGCACCAACTTGAATGCCGTGTACCCCAGTCGGCCCAAGTGCTCAACGGCGGCGTCCCCGTCGCCGTACTGCATCTCGATCGACAGGTACGTCGGTGCGGAGTCTTGGGTGAGCTGCTCTATGCAGACGATGTCGTTGCCCTCGATATCGATCTTCGCGAAGTGCGGGACTCCGTGCTTAGCGATGAGTGAAGCGAACGTCATCGTCGGTATGGCGACGGGCGACGCGGTAGCCCTTCCCTTGGTGGCGTTCTTCTGGTCGAACGAGCTCCACACCGTCTTGCTGGAGACCCAGAAGACCATCTCCCCGATGTCGCGGGCAATTCCCACGTTCTCGATCACCAACTGTCCGGAGGAGACCTCTCGGCTGAACTTCGTTGACACCGTGCGACACAGTTGGGGGTCGGCCTCGATGGCGACGACTCGGCAACCCTGATGAAGGTAGTAGGACGTGTCGTCGCCGTTGTTCATCCCCACGTCAAAGACGAGTCTGGGCACCTTCTCGAACCTTCCTTTCCTCTACCACGTCGCACGCTGTCTCAACTCTGTCGGTCGCCCACTGCCTAGCACGTCCGACACTCTCAGACCACGGTGGCCCATGACCGAAGGGGGCTGTGAGCCTTCTCGCGCGGCGCCCGTTTCATCAGTCGGACGCGACGTCCGCGTCTTCGATGACGGCGGCGCGGTACCGCCGGACAACCCGTGGCAGGAAGAAGATTCCAAGGAGGCCGGCTTCGACCACGCTGGCCACCCCTACGGCGTTGATCCCTAGGCGTCCGATGAGCGCGAGGATCACCCCGAGGTACACAACCAGGCTGAAGAGGTCGCGGGCCGTCATCCACCACACACGTCGGTCAAGCCACGCGAACGCGGAGTAGAAGATCGATACGGCGTACCCGGGAAGTGCGATGATGATCAATCGCATGAGGAGAGTGCCCTTCGCCGCGTACTCGGGCCCGAATATGCGAAGTACCCACGGTGCGGCGATGAGGCCTCCCACCACGATGGCCGACGTCACGATGAGGCCCGCGCGGAGAGCCGTCCGTGTGTGTCGTCGGAAGGCCTGAGGGTCGGTCGACGCCTCCACGACGAATGACCGGCTGATGCTGTTGAGGACGAGAATGGCGCCCCACGCGATCTGGGCAGTGAGGTAGTAGTGAGCGTTGGCCACCGGCCCGAGCCGTGAGATCACTATGAACGCGACGATGGATGGCTCCATCACCGTTATGAGCTGGGAGACGTATCGGGCAACGGTGAGACCCAGCATCTCCCGGGGGCTGGGCATGGGCTCGTGGGGAACGCTGTGGATCTCATGGGCGGGGATGCGCTTGGTGAACAGGATCCAGTTCACCGCCAGGACGATGGCGATCACCGGGGCGTTCCAGGCGACGAATATGCCGTATTGCGAAGAGACGGAGAGGAACAGGGGGAGGAGCACGAGCTTGGCCGTGGAGAACGCCATGCTCTGGACCGGGACCCATCGAGCCTCCCGGAGGCCCACCAAGATCGGCTCTTGGAGAGAGAAGATCGTCCAGAGCACCGTGGCGACTACGAAGAGGACTCGCCACTCGAGAGCTCGGGGAACCGTCGACGCGCTCAAGTGCAAAGAGACGTAGGCCGTGGCAATGGCGATTGCGGACAGGGAGCTCGCGATGTAGGCACGACGCACGAACCGGCCCGCTCGGGGGCCCGCGACGGGGAGGAACCTCTCGAAAGTGACCCCGAAGCTGAGTTGGGCGAGGATGGAGAGGAGAGACATGACCGCCAGCTCGGCACTGGCGCGTCCGACGAACCTCGCCGGCGCACGGTGGGCGGCCAGCGCCCAAAACCCCAGGCCGATTAGGGCCGACCCCGCACCGGACACGATGAGCGACGTCGCGTTCTTGATGAGGCTCGTGACGTGGCGCGATCTCATGAGGAGAGCCCCCGACATCTGTTCGGGGTCACGGAAGCCCCGGGGAATTCGAAGGGAGTCGTCGCACGTCCTTCGCCCGCCGCAAGGGGGTCATGCACGACGGCGCGTACGGACGCCGCCGCTGCGCATGAGTGCGACCGGGCCCCAGAGCATTCCCGCGATCTGCACGAACGTGGCCCGGCGGGGCAGAGTGGAACTCTCCAGACCCAGGCGCTCACCTCGGTTGGTGCGCAACCGCTGCAGACCCGCCGGCAGTCGTCGCACAATGTCCTTGATCCGCTTCGGGTCCTCGATGATGAGATAGGTGAGCATCGCGGAGAGTCCGACGCCGTATCCGTAGACCTGGGAGAGGAACTCCTCGCGGGTGCGTCGGTGGGTGTGCCGAACGACCGCTCGGGGCACGTAGGCGTAGCGGCCCCCGCGGAGAACGGTCTCGATGCACGCTGCCAGGTCCTCGCCCCCCCTCGCGGGAGTACCGGTGCCCAGGACGGTCGCGAAGCCCCCGATGCGCCCCAGGGTGTCTTTGCGGAACGCCAGGTTGCACCCGGCTCCGAACGTCGAGGGCGAGTAGGGGAACAGAGGGCTCACGGTGGCGCCCATGTCCAGGCTGAGAATGGACTCGGTGTAGGAGTCATTGAAACCCCCGAAGAACTCCTCGAACCACAGTTGGGCGTCTGTCTCGAGCTCGCTGGGGAGCACCAGTCCCCCCACGCCGTCAACCTCGGGGTGAGCCGCGAACGTTTCGCCTATCGCCCGGAGCCAGTCGGAGTCCACCATCGCGTCGTCGTCCGTGAACGCGACGATCGTCCCGCGCGACGAGGCGATTCCCGTGTTCCTCGCGGCCGAGATCCCGGGTGTGCTCTCCGGAACGATCGTGAGGTCGTGGGTGTCCTCGAAGGCGGGCATAGGGTGCTCGCGGTCCGACGGTCGGTTGTCCACGACGATGATCTCGAAGCGTGGGTAGTCCGAGGCCTGGAGCGCGCGGACCGTACGTCGGAGTAGCTCAGAGTTGCGATGCACCGTCGGCACGACCACGGAGATGAACGGAAGCTCGCCGCCGTCCACCTCGGGGCGGGGTGCGGGGACGACAGTGCCAAAGCGCATACGGAGATCCTCGGCCGTGGCGCGTGGGAGAGTGCCGTCGGGCGACCAGCAGTGGATCACGCCAATGACCTGAGCGTCCCTGAGTACCTCAACCCAGAAGAAGGTGGGGGCGGCGCCCATCTTCTCGTGCGGAGCCGGGAGGGCGTCGACGTCCACCCGGATGATCGTCCATCGCCGGGGGCCCGCCTCGACGGTCCGAGGGGAGTGGGGTCCCTCGGGCCTCGGCGTCGGGTCCATCATGGCTTGAAATCTACTAAGTCGCCCTTTTGCGGTTCCGGCGCGACAGGTGCCGCGCCACACCTCACGGGGGTGACAGCCTCCGTCGCACACCGTGGGGTGGGCTTCTAACGAACGACCGTCGAGCGTCGCCGAGGCGTCGACGAGGCCCCTCGCATCCCCTGTGGGCCGGCGGGCGTGGTCGGCGACGGTCCACGATTCAGGGGGGTGCGGAAGCTCGTCACCCTACCGTGGGTCGGGGCCGGATCGCGGGCGTGGGAGAGACGTCTCGCCGTTCGCCGAGGGCTCGACGTCTGGTGGCTCGCCTGGCCCCATGTTCGGGGGAAGCCCTCTGGGCCCGGACAGCGCGGCGCCGGCGGCCCCTGGGGCGCGCGATCCCCTCGTTTGTGACGATGTTGCGAATTCGTGGACAAGGGCATGACTCTGCCTTGCGACCGTGGAGTCATGCGAATAGGGCACGCACAAAGCACGTTGGGTCGTTGGGCGAATCGCCCCGTATCAAGGGTCGCTGTTGTTATCTCGGTGATGGCGACGTTGTCCACGGTCACGGGGGTTGCGACCCTCGCCGCCGAGGCGGCGCCGGCGCGTCCTTCGGCCGTCGTGCCCGTCGGGGGGCCGCGCGCAGTGAGAGACGCCAACTCTCATCGGATCACTCCGGTTGTCTCCCACCGCGACCGTCTCGATGGCACCACCACGACGCCCCCGTCGACGACCACCACGACGCCCCCGTCGACGACCACCACGACGCCCCCGTCGACGACCAGCACGACGCCGGCGGCTCCCACCACCACGACGACGCTCCCGTCGACGACCACCACGACGCCGGAGGCTCCCACCACCACCACCATCACGACGCCCCCGTCGACGACTACCACGACGCCGGCGGCCCCGGTTGGTTTCCCGGTGGGGACGGTCGACAGCGCTGAGCCGTCGGGGTTCGCCCCACCCGCACCCAACGCGCTGAGCGGGTTCACCCAGACGTACGTGTCGGACTTCACCGGGTCGTCTCTCCCCTCGGGTTGGGACACCTACGACGGGACGCCCGGTGGGGACCCGGGAGCGCACTTCGGTGGGAGTTCCCACGTCGTGGTGAGCGGGGGGGTGCTGCAGCTCGAGACGTTCCAGGACCCGGCCTTCAACGGAGACTGGGCGACGGGGGGGCTCTGCCAGTGCGGCCTGCCCCAGACCTACGGCGCCTTCTTCGTTCGGTCACGGGTCACCGCGGGCGGTCCGACGGCGGTCGAGCTCCTGTGGCCCGCCAACAACGTGTGGCCTCCCGAGATCGACTTCAACGAGAACGGCGGCAGCACGTCAGGGACCACGGCCACCGTCCACTACGGCTCGAACAACATGGATCACCGCGGGGTGGCCGTCGACATGACCCAGTGGCACACCTGGGGCGTGATCTGGACCCCGACGTCGATCACCTATACCGTCGACGGGCGAGTGTGGGGGACCGTCACCAACGCCGCGGAGATCCCCTCGGTTCCGATGACCCTCGACCTGCAAGAGCAGACGTTCTGCACCATGAATCGCGAGTGCCCGTCGTCGCCCCAGTCCATGGAGGTCGACTGGGTCGCGGAGTACGCGCTCGGCTAGCGGTGACTCTGGCGGGTGGGTGGGCAGCGGCACCGCCCCCACGTGAACGCTGAGGCGCCCGAGACCTTCTCGGCCGGTCCGCCCTTCCCGCCGGGGTCGCCGGTCGGGTCACCATCCGAGTCTGTGAATTCGTGAGTCGTGGTGGTGACGGGCCCGCCCGTCACGCAGCGGGTGCGCCGGCGCGCAGCGCGACGCGGCCGCGGGCGTAGCCGAATGCGGTGGCGACGACGCCCGTCACGAGGAGGGCCGCTCGCCGCCCTCCGGTGGCGGGGCGCGAAGGGAGCTGCCCGAGACTCTCGAGGAACTCACGTGGGACCGCGCGAGCGAGGTGGGAGCGCTCGGACTCGAGTCCACGACCCCTCCCGACGAGACGCGAGACCATCGCCTTGGAGAGTCCCTCCCCGTAGCAGCGCGTCACGAAGTAGTGGAGGGTGACGCGAGCCGGGGGGACGTGGTGGACAACCACGGCGCGCCGCGCCAGGACGAAGCGCTCGTCGGGGTGGGCCGTCGTGTAGCGGATGCAGAGCTCGGTCTCCTCGCAGCCCAGCGGGGTCTTGCCGATGCGGCCCAGGCCCGACGTGAAGCCGCCGATGGACTGGAAGACGGCTCGACGCAACACCATCGACGCCCCGATGGGGTTGCGTATCGACGCGCCGTCCGCGGGCAGTCCCTCGTAGCTGCAGCCGAGGACCCACATGAAGGTGGCCGGGTACCCCGCGGGCTCGGCGTCCCCGGGCCACCCCGGGACGACCCAACCCCCGACCCCCGCGACGCGGCGGTCGTCGAGGGGTCTCGTCAGCTCCTCGAGCCAGGTGGCGGCGGCGCGGGCGTCATCATCCAAGAAGGCGATGACGTCCCCGCTCGTCGCCGCGACCCCGGTGTTGCGAGCCCCCGAGAGGCCCTTCGTCTGGGTGTTCGCCACGACGATCACGTGAGGGAACTGCGAACGGGCACGTTCCAGGAGCTCGTCGTTGTAGTCGATGACCACGGCGATCTCGTCGGGCGCACGCGTCTGGTCGGCGCACGAGGTCACCGCGGCCACGAGGTCGTCCCAGCGCTCGACGGTGTAGGCGCAGATGACGACCGAGACCCTCATGGCACGCGGTCGTGCGTCGGCTGGAGACCTCGCCGACGGGGACCGCGGGCAGCGGGCAGAAGGAGCGACGCCAGCTCGTCCCACGCCTCGGGCGTCGGGAACTGGAGATCCGCGAGGCGCAACGCGTGGTTCATCCCGACGAGGACCGAGACCGGCAGGTTCGGATCGGCCAGGAAGCCGCCGACGTAGCCACTGCCGACGCTCGGGAGCGGGGCCGACGTGAGGACGACGGTCGCGATCCCGGACTTCACGGCCTGGGAGAACGCTCGGGAGTCGAGGGTCGGGTCGGCCACCAGCAGGGCCGACGACGACGCGACGAGGGCGGCGACGTCGTCGTCGCTGAGTGGGGTGTCGATGACGTCCACGTTCTCCGAGTGGTAGCTGGCCGCGGCGAGCAGACGGGTCGGGACGCTGCTGTGACGCATGACCACGTTGAGGCGATACTCCCGAATCCACGCGTCGGGGATCGCGTCGAAGGCCATCAGCAGCGCGTTGAGGGAGCGCTCGTCGTCTCGGGGGATGAATGCCGTCACCCGGCGGCGGTCGGACCGCTGCGCACGTCCGGTGAGGCGGAGCGCTCGGTGGACGATGATCCGTGGGCCTACGATGCCGTACGCCGCCTCTAGCGCCTCGCGGTCGTCCTCGGACCCCACCACCACGAGGTCCGCCGACGCGAGGGTTCCCACGAGCGAGGACGTCATCGACGAGCGGCTCTGGGGGACCGTCGCGCACAGGGCTACCGTGAGGGCCCCGACCCGCTCCGCGGCGCTGAAGAACGGCCTCGTCCACGACGCGTCGAGCCCCGGCCACAGGTACGCGACCGCGAGGGAGCAGTCGTCGGAGACCCACTCTCGGAACGCACGCGCTCTCAGCCGGGCGTTCTCGGGCGCCGAATGGCTCTCGACGTCGAGCACGTTGATCCAGTCGTGGGCCGCGGACAGCGGTGGGACGCGATGGAGGCCCGCGTCGAACCCGTTTCCGGCGTTGACCTCGATGCGCGTGACGAGGTGCTGGCGCGTGAGTGCGGCGACGATCTGGGAGACGATGTTCCCCGGCAACGTCAACGTCGAGCTCGGACCCGCGACGATGATGCGAGCGGCTCCGTCGGCGGGCGCGAGGCTACTCGTCGTCACGGTCGTAACCCTGGAGGCGCTCGCGCACGATCGTCCGGAAGATCCGGAGCCCGTCGCGTAGCGCGTGCAGGTTGCTGGAACCGTGGATGCGTCGGGCCTCGAAGCACGGGACCTCAGCCGTCTTGAGCTTGGCTCGCGCGACGCGGATGCCGATGAGCGTCTCGACCTCGAAGCCGGCCGAGTCGATGTCGATCTTGTTGATGACGTTCTTTCTCACCCCGATGTAGCCGTAGGTCGCGTCGGAGTAGCGCCCGCCGAAGAGAATCCTGATCAGGAAGGATATTCCGTGATCACCCATCCTCCGGAATCGGGTGAAGTCCGCCGAGCCGGCCCCTGGTCCGAAGCGAGTGCCCTTGACGTAGTCGGCCCCGTTCCTCAAGGCCTCGTAGAAGGCCGGGATCGCCGCGCCGTCCATGGACCCGTCGGCGTCCAGGGCCACGATGAAGTCGCCCTTGGCCGCCTCCAGCCCTGCCCGCATGGCCGCACCCTTGCCCGGCGTCGGCTCTTCGATGACGCGCACGTCGGGCCGCAGCACTCGCGCGACTCGCAAGGTGTCGTCCGCCGACTGTCCGTCGACGATGACGACCTCGTCGACCCAACTGGGGATGGTGTTCAACACGTACGGGAGGTTCCCCGCTTCATTGAGCGTGGGAATCATGACGGTCAGCGAAGGGCGCGGCTGGGCAGGGGGGGCACTTCTAACCTCGTCGTTGAGCCCCGTCTTACCAGGGTCGATGGTCACCACTTCGCCTCTCCAGCCGTCGGCCCTTGCACGTGCAATGTTGGCAGACCGCTTCATGTGAAGTCAATGGGACGAAGGGAACTACTCCGATGTAATTCCGCTGACGCGTGATAGCGGAACGATGGTTCCCCAGAACGTCCGCACTCCGCGGCGACGACACAGGCGACACGAACGCTCTCGCGCGGTCCGTGAGTCGCACGAGAGACGCGCGGCGTCGGCGTGGACCCGGTGCGCCGAGGGGGCATCGATCCCACGAACGCGCGCTCGAGGGTCCGACAAGTCGCGGCGGTCATCGAGCTCGGAAGCGGCCGACGGTGAGCCGTCGTCGCCCCGGCCGAGTCGGGATGGGGACCGGGTGGGCGGGCCAGCCTCCGGCGCCCGCGGACGCATCGGGTTGTGGGTCTCTTGACGACCACGCGGAGCCCACCCGATGCCACGGGACCAACTTCACAGTCGAAGGTCAATCAAGGGACATGGAGCACCCAACGTCTCCCCAACTCACGACGGCGACGGGGCCGGTCTCGGACGGGTCAGTGCGGGTGGCGGGCGCGCCAGGCGTCCTCGACGATCCCCTCGAGAGAGGGGTGCTCGGGCCGCCAACCGAGCACCTCGCGCGCGCGTGCGTTGGAGGCGACGGCCGAGGCCGGGTCGCCCGGCCGGCGAGGCGCGTGGCGCACGTTCAACCGTCGACCGGTCACCCGCTCGACGGCGTCGATCACCTCGAGGTTCGAGTACCCCACGCCGTTGCCGAGGTTGGCCACGATCTCGGGGTCGTCGTCGAGCGCCTCGATGGCCAGCACGTGCGCCGCCGCGAGGTCGACGACGTGGACGTAGTCGCGAACGCAGGTGCCGTCGCGCGTCGGGTAGTCGTCGCCGTAGAGATCCAGGCCCGGACGAAGGCCGGCGGCGGCGTCGAGGGCGAGCGGTATCAGGTGGATCTCGGGGTCGTGTCGCTCGGGGTGGGCGGGAGTGGCCCCCGCCGCGTTGAAGTAGCGCAGGCTCGCGGCCCGCAGCCGGCCGCTCACGCTGAGCCAGTGGAGGCACTCCTCCACGATCAGCTTCGACTGGCCGTAGGGGCTCTCGGGCCGGGTCGGGCGGTCCTCGACGATGGGCATGACGTCCTGGGCGCCGTAGACCGCCGCCGAGGACGAGAACACGACCTTCGGACAACCGGCCCGCACGAGGGCTCGCAGGAGCGAGACCGTCTCTCCCACGTTGGTCACGAGGAACTCCTCGGGCTCGACCATGGAGAGTGCGGGCTCGATTCGACCCGCGAAGTGCACGCAGGCGTCGATGGTCCCGAGGTCGCTGACGAGGCTCTCGTCGCCACAGCGCCCCTCGACGAACGTCGCGCGCGTCGGCACGTTCTCGCGTCGACCGTGGCTCAGGTCGTCGAGGGCGATCACGTCGTGGCCGGCGTCGAGCAGCAGCTCCGCGGTCGTCGAGCCGATGAAACCCGCAGCCCCGGTGACCAGGACTCTCACGCGGACGCCGGTCCCTCGCGTGATGGCTCGGTCATGCGAGGCACTGTAACACCGTCCTTCGAGAGGGCGTTCGTGAGGTGGGCGCGCGGAGTCCTCGTCGTGGGGGCGCGTTGGGGGTGGACTGGTAGCGTCACCAGCGTCGTAGGGCAGCCGTTGGGGAGAGGAGGGCCCGTGCCGCTATCCGACGCCGCCTCCTTCAGCGAGCAGGAGCTGCGCGAGGCCTTCGAGTCGGGCCAGTTCCTGCTCGTCTACCAGCCGATCTTCGATCTCCAGACTCGCGCGTTCGTCGGTGTGGAGGCCCTGATCAGGTGGAAGCACCCGCAAAGGGGACTCCTCGGGCCCGACGCGTTCATCGACGTGCTCGAAGCGGGCGACTTCGCGCGGCCCATCGCGCAGTGGACGCTCGAGACCGCGTGCGACCAGGGGGCCGTCTGGCACGACTCGGGCTACCGCTTCCACGTCTCGGTGAACGTGTCGGAGCGCCAGTGGGGTGCGGGTGGAATCGTCGACGACGTCCGTGACGCGCTCGGTGCCAGTCGCTTCGACCCCGCACTGTTGGTGCTCGAGGTGTCTCGAGCCACCCTCGAGGCCGACCCGAGCGCGCGGGAGCGACTGGGCGCGCTGGCGCGACTGGGTGTGCACCGTGCCGTCGACGACTTCGTCCCCGACGAGGGTGCGCTCGAGTACCTGGCGGGCCTCGGCGTCGACGTGGTGAAGATCGACCGAGACTTCCTCGCTCGACGTGCGGGTTCGGGCAGCCTGGGTGAGGCCGTGGCTACCCTCGCGGCCCGTGCCGAGTCCTTGGGAATCTCGGTCATCGCCGCGGGCATCGAGGATGACGACCAGCGAGAGGTGCTCGCGCGTGAGCGCATCGCGACCGGCCAGGGCTTTGGCCTCTCCGAGCCCTACGAGGCCGACGAGATCGACCACGTCCTCGAGGACTTCTCGATCTTCTCTGGCAAGCCCCTCTGAGCCCATGGTGCGACGCGCGACCCCTCCCGAGTCCGCGAGAGCCGGGGACGTCGACGCTCCGGAGAGGGCGGCGCGCCTGAGGGGGCGCTACGTCGACTTTCGTGCCGCGAACCGTCACGCCGGCCCAGGCCCGCGATCGGGGTCGGAGGCCCTGGTCGACGCCTTCGCCGCCCTCGCGGCGGAGGAGTTCGCGGACTGGGTGGTCGTCGACGTGATGGACGTCGACGGGGCGACGGTCCGGGCTCAGCTCGTGGCGGGACCGCGATCGGGGGATGGTGACCCGCTTGACGTGGTGCCCGGACTGGCCGGCGTGGTCGACCGGGTGATCGCGTCGGGCGTGACCGAGGCCTGGCCGACCTCGGGGCCCGACGCGCGTGCCGTGGTGGTGGGCCTGCGGGTGAAGGACCGCGCGTTCGGTGCGGTCGGGTTCGTTCTGCGCCCCGGACGGGCCCCCTACGGGGCGAGCGACGTGGTGGCGGCCGAGGAAGCCGCGTGGGGTCTCGCGTCGATGATCGAGCGACGGCTCCTGCTCGACGAGAGCCGACAGGCGCTGCGGGCGACCCAGAGGATGGCGCGTCAGCTCCATCAGCTGTTCGCCGCGACGATGAACGTGTCGGGCGCGCGCGACGAGGCCGAGGTGGCCGCCGCCGTGGTCCAGAGCGCCCGGCGAGTCTTCGACGCCGACGTCGCCGTGATCGACCTCGACGACGGCGGGGTGGCCGCGTGGATCGGACGGGGAATGGCGCGCGCGACCCCGGGACTGCGCGACGACCTCACGGTGCCCCCCGGATCCGGCGAGCGGGCCCTCGCCGCGGGGGAGTGGCTGGTCGCCGGAGTCGGGGGCGGCGCACCGGGCCACCGCGGTGTCCTCGCCGTGAGACGGCGGGCCTCGGGCTTCTCGTCCGAGGACGTCGAGATCGCCACCCTGCTCGCCCAGGCGGCGTCGGCGGCTCTCGAGTCACGGGCCCTGGCGCGTGGGGTCGAGCGGAGCGAGGCGCGCCTGAGGGCCCTCGTCGAGGCCGCACCGATCGGCATCCTCGAGGCGAGCACCGACGGGTCGCCGCGCTGGTGGAACCACGCCGCGGAACGTGTGCTCGGCTGGCCCGCTCCCGGGTCGGCCGTGGTACCCGAGGTTCCCGCGGCCCTCGCCCGAGCGATCGACGACCTTGCTGCTGAAGCGCGGGTCGGGGGTGGACCGGCCCTGCGCGACCTCGTCGACGTCGAGGTGCGCGGTCGGGTCCGCGATCTCACGACGTCGGCGGCACTGGTCGCGTTGCCCGAGCAGGCCGACCCCACCCTCATGGTGCTGATCGACGACGTCACCGACCACCGCCAGCTCAAGGCGGAGGTGGCCCACGCCCAGCAGATGGAGCTACGGGGTCAGGTGGCGAGCAGTGTCGCCCACGACTTCAACAACCTCATCACTCTCATCACGGGCTACTCCGAGATCCTCGAGCGCTCCTTGGGCGATGACGACCTGGCCGAGATGGTGCGCGACATCCAGGCGACGGCCTCGCGCGCGTCGCGCCTGACCGCCCAGCTCCAGAGCATCGGTCGCGCCGAGGAGCTCGAGCCGGTGGACCTGGTCCCCGCCGACGTGATCCGCGCCAACGCCGAGGTTATCGAGCGCGTCGTTGGTCGGGACGTGGAGCTCGAGCTGGCCCTCGAGGACGACGCGGGCGTGGTGCGCGTCGACGCGGCCCAGTTCGAGCAGATGATCTTGAACCTCGCGGTCAACGCGCGCGACGCGATGCCCGACGGCGGGAGCCTTCGCGTGGTCGTGGGCCGCGCGCAGGTGACCGCTGAGCGGGCGGGGGAGCTCGGGATCGTGCCGGGGCCGTACGTCGCGGTGACGGTGGCCGATACGGGGGTCGGAATGGACGAGGAGACTATGGCCCACTGCTTTGACGCGTTCTTCACCACCAAGGGGCCCCTGCGCGGGACGGGCCTCGGACTGGCATCGGCCCGCCGGCTCGTCGACGCGAGCGGTGGGGCGATCACGGTGCGCAGCGCCCCCGGGGTCGGGACGACCTTCGAGGCCCTCTTCCCGTTGACCCGTGAGGCGGTCGTCGTCGAGCTCTCCAGCGCCGCGCCCACGCCCACGCGGGGCTTCGCCACCGTCCTCGTGGCCGAGGACGACGACGGACTGCGACGGCTCATGGCCCAGGTCCTCAGCCGCAACGGCTACGAGGTGTTGACCGGGGCCACCGGAGAGGAGGCGCTCGCGATCGCCGAGCGCTACGAGGGGCCCATCGACCTGCTCGTGAGCGACGTCGTGCTCGGGGGCATGACCGGGGCCGAGCTCGCGTGCGCCCTCCAGGGACGCCGGGCCGGGATGCGGGCGCTGCTCACCTCGGGCACCGCGGACGCCTCGGTCCTCGAGGGGCTCGTGCCGGGCACGGGGGCGTTCCTGCCCAAGCCGTTCCGTCCGAGCGCCCTGATCGAAGGGGTCCACGACCTCCTCACGCGACGCAACTGACGGGGCCGCTCTCGTCGGCCCGGCGGACGTCGCTAGTCTCGTGGGTTCATGTTGTTCTGGACCAGTCGTACGCCGCACCGAGTCCAGCGGCTGGCGTGGGCCCTCGTGGCGGTGGCGGTCATCGCGGCGACGGGGACGACCCTGCCGGCGCGCCGCCTCGTCAACCTGAACGGCCACTACCCCCTCGGGGTTCCCAACCCCGCCGAGCCCTCCGGCTACGGCCCGCCGGGCCCGACGGCGCTCGCCGGCTACCGGCTGGCCTACGTCGCGGACTTCGGGGGCCACGTCCTGCCCCGGGGGTGGGACGCGTTCGCCGGCCAGCCCGGTGGCGCACCCGGGGACGTGGACGCCGTCTCGCACGTCGTGGTCTCGGGCGGGATGCTCCAGCTGCAGATCTACCGGGACCCGCGCTACGGGAACCGCTGGGTCACCGCCGGGACGTGCCAGTGCGGGGTGACCCGGGTCTACGGCGCCTACTTCGTCCGATCGCGCTACACGGCGGCCGGACCCGACCAGGCCGAGCTGCTGTGGCCGGCCTCGAACCAGTGGCCCCCGGAGATCGACTTCAACGAGACCGGGGGGTCGATCGTCTCGACGACGACGTCCTTCCACTGGGGTGGCGCGAACACCATCGTGCGCAGCGCCATCCACATCGACATGACCCAGTGGCACACCTGGGGGGTCATCTGGTCGAAGCACTACATCCTCTACACCGTCGACGGCCGGGTCTGGGGGAGCTACCGGGTCGCCGCCAACATCCCCCGGGTGCCCATGACGCTCAACTTCGTCCAGCACCAGCTGTGCTCCAAGGGCCGTCAGTGCCCGACGAAGCCGACCCAGATGGACGTCGACTGGGTCGCGGAGTACGTGGCGCGCTAGCGAGGGGGCTCGAAGCGGTAGCCGACGCCGCGCACCGTGGTGATCCACGTCGGGCGATCCGGGTCGGCCTCGAGCTTGATGCGCAGCCGGCGCACGTGCTCGGTGACGGTCGCCTCGTTCTGCCACTCGGGCGAGGACGCCCAGACGTGCTCGAGCAGCTGGGCCCGGGAGAAGACCTGGCGGGGCGACTTCGCCATGAAGGCGAGGAGGGCGAACTCCCGGGACGTGAGGTCGACGACCCGGCCGTTGAGGCGGACCTCGTGGGTGGTCTCGTTGACCTGGAGGTCCCCGAAGGAGATCGTGGGCGCCTCGATGCGGTGGTGGGCCGTGCTCACCCCGGCCCGGCGTAGGACCGACTCGACCCGGGCGGACATCTCCCCGAGGCTGAAGGGCTTGACGACGTAGTCGTCGGCCCCGAGCTTCAGCCCCGCGATGCGCTCGGTCTCGAGGCCCCGCCCGGTGAGGAAGATCACCGGGACGTCGCTGAGGAGACGGATCTCGCCGAGGAGCTCGCGGCCGTCCTCCTCGCCGAGCACGATGTCCAGGATCACCAGGTCGGGCTCGTTGCTGGAGGTCAGCTGGAGGGCCCGGACGCTGTCGTGGGCGACCGAGACCTCGTAGCCCTCGCCGGCGAGGTGGGTCTCGAGCATCCGGGTGATCTCCGGGTCGTCGTCGATGACCAGGATGGCGGTCACGAACGGGCCTCGCGGGTTGGGCGGGGCGCTCGGGTGGCGGGCACGGGGCCATTGTACGGAATGACCCCCGCCCGGGGGGACTAATCGCTCTCCGAAACGGTGGCCGTCGGGGTCGCTGAGACGTGGCATTCGCGGGTCGGGCTGTCAGACTTGGGAGGTGACCGCCCTGGCCGCGACTCCTGAGCTGACGCCCCTCGAGCGGCCCGCGCGCCGCCGCGTCGGTGGACCCCTGATCATCGTCGGTATCGGGCTCGTGGCGCTCGGGATGTACCTCTGGCAGCTCTCGGTGCCCGAGCAGCTCTCCTTCTACGACTCGGGGGTCTACCTGGCGGCAGCCGTCCACCTGGTCTCGGGGGTCCTGCCGTACCGCGACTTCACGTTCGTCCAGCCTCCGGGTCTGCTCTACCTGCTCGCCCCGGTCGCCGTCGCGAGCCGGGTCTTCGGGACCCACGACGGGCTCACCATAGGCCGGGCGCTGAGCGCCGTCGTGACGGCGGCGAACTGCTCGCTCGCCGCGTCGCTCGTGCGCGGCCACGGGCGCGTCGCCATGGCGGTGACGGGCGCGGCCGTGGCGGTGAGCCCGGTGGCCTTCCTCGTGAGCTCGGCGATCAAGCTCGACCCCTTCAGCCTCCTGTTCGTCCTGGTGGCCTTCGTGGTGGTGTTGGGCCACGGGCGCGTCGCCACCTTGTCGCGCCGGGGGGCCGTCGTGGCGGGCGTCGCGCTCGGGGTGGCCGGCCTGGTCAAGCTGTGGGCGTTCTTCCCCTTCGTCGCGGTGGTCGCGCTGGTGTCGTGGCGGGCCCGCGCGCGTGTCGTGGCGCTCGTGGCGGCGGCGGGCGCGACCTTCCTCGCCGGGGTCGCGCCGTTCCTCGTGACCGCCCCCCACCGCTTCATCTCGGAGGTCTTCGTCGAGCAGCTCGGCCGACGGGCCAACGCCTCGGACAGCGGGACGCTGCTCTGGCGCCTGCGCGCCCTCACCGGGTACTTCGACACCCTGGTCGCCCCGAGCGCTCGCGTGGCGGTCGCCGCCTTCGCCCTGCTCGCCCTCGCGGTCGCGGTGGCGTACCGCCGGTGGCGGAGCGTCTCGGACACGGAGTGGCTCGTGCTCTTCGGCGCGATCGCGGTGGTCGTGATGCTGCTCGCGAGCCCCGAGACCTACACCTACTACGACTACTACGCCCAGCCGTTCCTCTACGCCCTCGCCGTCACCGCCCTCTGGCGTCTCGGGCGCGGCCTCGCGGGGGTGCTAGGGCGTCCCGCGCTCTCGCGCGGGACCCGTCGCGTCGTGATCGGCGCGGGCGTGGCCAGCCTCGTTCTCGCCGTCGGGTCGATGACCCTCTACACGACGAGCTTCTACTCGGCCTACGCCTACGTCTACGGGTACTACGGGCGATGGATGGGGCTCGTCACCCGGGCCGTGCCCGCCGGGTCGTGCGTGGTGTACAACCAGGTCGCCTTCGGGGTGTACGCGAACCGGCTCATCACGTCGGACCCGGCGTGCCCCACGGTGGTCGACGTCTACGGGGAGTGGATGGGCAACGGCTACCAGCTCGTGGCGCCGCCACGCTCGTTCAGCCGCGAGTGGCTCGGCTACTTCGAGCGCGCCCGCTACGCGGTGTTCACCCGGGCCCGGCCGGGGGACATCCCGTGGGACGCGAGCCTGACCCGGTGGTTCGACCGGCACTACCGATTGGTCGCCAACCAGCAGTTCGTCTTCGTCTTCAAGCACACGACATCGACGACGGGGCGCTGAGTGTTCACGGCCCTCGTCGTCGGCTGCGCGGTCGCGGGCCTCGCCGTGGGCTCGTTCCTCAACGTCGTCATCTACCGGGTGCCCCGCGGTGAGTCCGTGGTGCGCCCCGGGTCGCACTGTCCCGCCTGCGCCGCGCCGATCGGGGCGCTCGACAACGTGCCGGTCGTCTCCTGGCTCGTCCTGCGCGGGCGCTGTCGCCACTGCGGGGCGAGGATCTCGGCCCGCTACCTCTTAGTCGAGGTGGCGACCGCCGCCCTCTTCGCGGGCGTCGCGGCCCGTCTCGGGGCCACCGCCGCCCTCCCGGCCGAGCTCGCGGCCGTCGCCACGCTGGTCGCCCTCTCGGTGATCGACGTCGAGCGGCTCGTCCTGCCCAAGCGCGTCGTCTACCCCGGCCTGGTCGTCACCGGTCTGCTGCTCGTCGCGGCCGCGGTCCACGACCACGCCGGGGGCCGTCTCGGGGAGGCCGCGGCGTGCGCCGGGGCGTGGTTCGCCCTCTTCTTCGTGCTCAACCTGGCGGCGCCCCGGGCGCTCGGGTTCGGGGACGTGCGCCTCGCGCCCCTGCTCGGCGCGTCCCTCGGGTGGCTGGGCTGGCGCTACGCGGTGGTGGGGTTCTTCGGCGCGAACCTGGTGGGCGCCGTGGTCGGGATCGCCCTCATCGCGTCGGGTCGGATGAGCCGTCGCCAGCCCATCCCCTACGGCGTCTTCCTCGCCATCGGCACGGTGGGCACGATCCTCGCTGGCCCGGCGGCCGTCTCGTGGACGACGGGGATTCGGTGAGGCGCACGAGCCTCCGCTCACGGGTCCTCGAGGGGCGCCCGCTGCTGCCCCGCGCGCTCGTCGAGCGGCTCGACCGACCGGTCCGCCCCTTCGCGATCGTGATGGGCTGGATCGGCTCGACGATGGTCTTCTTGCTCGTCGCGACCGGCCTCGGCGGCCCGACCGAGGGCGACTCCGCCGAGGTGGTCTACGGCACCTGGGCGGTCGCCCACGGGCACCTGGCGTGCGTCTACCCCGCGACCGGGGGCCACCTGCCCGTCGGGCTCGCCGACCCCTTCGCCCTCGCGGCGCCCCTCTACGCCGTCGTCTCGGGCGTCATCGCGGCGGCGCTGCGCATCGGCCACGGCGTGGCCTTCCCCTCGGGCCACGCCCTCGGGCCGAGCTGCGTGAACGGCTTCAACGCGATGTACCACTGGTCGACGACCTCGGCGGCGATCCTGCCGACGGTGCGCCTGGGCTACGTCACCTGGGCCCTGCTGCTCGCAGGGGTCACCTACCTGGTGCGCTCGACGCCCCTGCGCGCGACGGGCTGGGAGGTCGCGGCGGGCTTCCTCGTCGCCCTCGCGCCACCGGTCGTGATGTGCCTCACCTACTACTTCCACCCCCAGGACCTCCTCGCGATGGCCCTCGTCCTGGTGGCGGCCGGGGCGTGGCTGCGCGGGCACCACCTGGCCTGCGGCGTCTGGCTGGGTCTCGCCCTCACCGCTCAGCAGTTCGCCGTGCTCGCGGTGGTGGCCCTGCTCGTGCTCTCGGCGCGCGAGCGGGTCGTCCGGCTGCTCGGCGGGCTGGTCGCGGCCGTCGCCGTCGTCGACGGGACCTTCGTCGCCGCGAGCGGGCTGCGCGCGGTGAAGACGGTCCTCTTCGGCTCGAGCCGGGTCGGCTCGTCGGTCACCGCGCACGGGGGGACGGTCGTCTTCGCGCTCGGCCTCCACGGGGTGGCCGACTTCCTGCTCGCCCGGGTCGCCCCGATCGTGGCGGCAGCCCTCGTCGCCTGGCTCGTGCGCCGTCGGGTCGGACGCTCGCCGATCGCGGTGGTCGGGGCGCTCTCTGCGGCGATGCTGTGCCGCCTGGTGTTCGAGGTCAACGTCTACGGCTACTACTTCATGGCCGTCGTCGTGGGCGTCGTCCTGCTTGAGGTCCTGCGCCGCCAGGTCGGGCGCGACGTCATGGCCCTCGTGGGCCTGTTCATCGTGTTCTTCGACCCCGAGCACATCGCGCTCGTCGCCAACCTGACGACCTACGGCCTCTCGCTCTACTACGACCTGCCGATCGTGGTGCTCGCCCTCGGCGTCGCCCTCTTCCTCTTCGACGCGGTGCGCAGGCGGTTCTCGCCGGCCCTCGTCGTCTGGCTCGGGTTCGTGGCCCTCGCCGGCGAGTCCCATCTCTGGAACCGCTACAACCCGCTCTGGAACCTCCCGGAGTGGGCGTGGCAGGTGGTGCTGGTGGCCCTCCTCGGGGTCATCCTGGCCCGTCGCCTGCGCGAGGCCCGGAGCGACGAGCCAGCCGACGCCCCGGGCGCCCTCGAGACGAGCGCGCTCGTCTAGAAGACGAACTCCATGCGCAGCCCCGTCGAGTCCCACTCGGGCTCGCGCGGGATTCGCCGGGCGCCGTGGCCGAAGACCCGCCGGGCGGTCCACAGCAGGGCCATCGCGTCGAGCTGGTGGCGCAGCCCCACGCCGCCGGGCGGGTCGCGCAGGGCGTTATCGATCCCCCCGGGGACGTGCGAGTCCAGGACGTCGACGCGCTCGTCGCGGCCCTCGGCCAGGCGCTTGGAGCGTCGCATCGAGGTGTCGCGGTTCAGCTGGTAGAAGCTGAGCTCGGGGTTGCCCTCGAAGACGACGCGCTGGCGAAAGGGCGACATCTCCAGCGCCACCTCGCGGTAGCGGGGCAGGAGGGTCGCGGTGATCGCGTCGAGGCCCCCCTCCTGCCAGGTCATGGTCCCTTCGAGGACGGCCCGGGTAGGGGCGTTGTGGACGGCGGCGCCGCGGACCCCGAGGAGCCGACGCGCCTCCGCGTCGCACTGGCGCGGCGGGTCGCCCGGGGCGTCGCGGTAGCCGACGGGGGCGTTCACGATGAGCAGCTCGAAGGCCGGGCGCTCGTCCAGGATCTCGAGGAACGTCGGGTAGACCCGGGGCCGCTCGGGGGCGAACGTGGCGCCCTGGACCTTGGCGGCCTGGACGAGCCAGCCCGGCGGGCACGGGGTGACCGAGGCGATGACGTGATAGGGGAGAGTGGGTCCGCGATGCAAACTCATCGTGAACCGTTATACCCGAGCGGGCGCCTTCCCCATCTGCTCGAGCGTGCGGGTCAGCTCCTTCGGGCGTGCCGTGGTGGCCATCGCGTCCTCGTAGGAGATGGTCCCCTCGGTCACGAGGCGGGCGAGGTCGGTCTCGAGCAGCTGCATGCCGTCGGCCGTGCTCGTGAACATTATGTTTTGAAGCTGGTTGCTCCGTCCCTCGCGGATGAGGTTGCGCACCGCGTGGGAGGCCACCAGCACCTCGAAGGTGGCGACCATGCCCCCGCTCGTCGTCGGCACGAGCCGCTGGGCGATGATCGCGGTGAGCGACGCGGCGAGCTGCACCCGGGTCTGCTCCTGGCGCCACGCGGGGAAGACGTCGATGATGCGGTCGATCGCCTGGGGGGCGTCGTTGGTGTGCAGGGTGGCGAAGACGAGGTGGCCGGTCTCGGCCATGGTGAGCGCGATCTGGATTGACTCGATGTCGCGCATCTCACCGATGAGCAGGACGTCGGGGTCCTCGCGCAGGGCGGAGCGCAGGGCCCGGTCGAACGAGGGGCTGTCGAGTCCGACCTCGCGCTGGCTCACAGCCGCCGTCTTGTGGTTGTGGACGTACTCGACGGGGTCCTCGATGGTGAGGATGTGGCACGCCCGCGACTCGTTGATCCGGTTCACGATCGCCGCGAGGGTCGTCGACTTGCCCGATCCCGTCGGCCCGGTGACGAGGACGAAGCCGCGGGGCTGCTCGGCGACCCACCCGGCCGCCCAGGGCAGCCCGAGCTGCTCGTAGGTGGGGATCTCGGCGGGGATCATGCGCAGTGCGAGGGCGACCTGGCCGCGCTGGGTGAACGCGGAGCCACGGACGCGGGCCTTGTCGCGCCAGGAGAAGGCGAAGTCCACGTCCTGGTTGTCGGCGAAGATCTGCTTCTGGCCCGCCGAGAGGAGCTCGTCGGCGATCTTCTCGATGTCACCCCCGGTGAGGGTGGGCTCCCCCTCGAGCGGCCGGAGCCGGCCCGAGACCCGAATCCTCGGAGGCGAGTCGCTCGAGAGCAGGAGGTCGGAGCCCCGTCTCTCCCAGAGCACCTCCATCCAGCCATCGATTAGCGGTGAACTACCCGTCACTGGGGCCTCCCGTGTCACTCTGAGACCGAGTGCCCGGCGTCGCCGCCGGGCACTCGGTTCAGATGAAGGTGTACTTCTTTCGTGTCGCTATCGGCCTAGTGGAGGCCGATGCCACCGTTGGTCCCGCAGGACTGCGGGCCGGTGTACTTGATGAAGGTCCCAGGACTTCCCTTGACGACGGGCGCCACTTCAAGGACGCCACTGGCAAACTTGAACGCATAGCTGCCGTTGTTCGGCCACGACTGGATGTACGGGCCACCCTCGGTCGTGCCCGTGAGAAGCGCTGACGTCGGGGTCGCGGACGCGTTCTCGGCGTGGAACGCCGAGACGGCCGTGGAGACGGTCGCCCCGTCGGCCTGGCACGCGGCGAGCTGGCTCTTGCCCGTCACCCCACCAAGGGCGAAGATCACGACGGCTGCCAAGATACCGAGCACCACGATCACGATGAGGAGCTCGATCAAGGTGAAGCCGTCGATCTCACCCGTGTCCCGACGGCGCTTCAGCCGCTGGTAGGTCGAAATCATTTTCACTCCCTTGCTTTTCT
>JAKBNI010000010.1 GCA_021831125.1 Actinomycetes bacterium
TCGCCGCGGTGCTCGGCGGCACCCAGAGCCTGCACACCAACGGCTTCGACGAGGCCCTCGGCCTGCCCACCGAGGCCGCGGCGCGCCTGGCGCTGCGCACCCAGCAGGTGATCGGCCACGAGTCGGGGGTCACCGGGACGGTCGACCCGCTCGCGGGCTCGTACTTCGTCGAGCGCCTGACCGAGGAGGTCGAGGCCCGGGCCGGGGAGTACATCGCCGAGATCGAGCGCCGCGGCGGCGCGGTGGCGGCGATCGAGGCCCGCTTCCCCCAAGAGGAGATCGAGGCCGCGGCCTACGCCTACGCCCGCGCGATCGAGCGCGGCGAGAAGGTCGTGGTGGGCGTGAACCGCTTCGCCGACACCGCGCCCGCCGAGCCCGAGGTCTTCCCGATCGACCCGGCGCTCGAGGCCCGCCAGCGCGAGCGGGTGGTGGCCCTCAAAGTCGCCCGCGACGGCGCGGCCGTGGCCGCGGCCCTCGAGGATCTCGGGGCGGCCGCGCGCGGGAGCCAGAACGTCCTGTACCCGATGAAGGCCGCCTTGGCGGCCCGGGCGACCCTGGGCGAGGTGGCCGACGCTCTGCGCGAGGTCTTCGGGGTCTACCAGCCGGCCTAGCGGCGCGCGAGGAGCCGGGCCCGCAGGGGTGCGTCCTGGGCCACGGCGACGCCGGTCAGGGCGAGGGCCTTCGCTCCGTCGAGGACGGCCCGGTCGGCCTCGGGCGTCGCACAGGCCGCGGTGAAGGCGGCCTGGTGGTTCACGGCGCCCCCGGTGGGGATCATGAGCATCGGATGGATCGAGGGCACGACGAGCGAGACGTTGGCCATGTCGGTCGAGATGGTCGGGCGGGGCTCGCCGGCGTCGTCCAGGTCGAAGCGACGCCCGAGCGACTCCGCGGCGTGTCGGTAGTGGGCGAGCAGGTCGGGGTCGGACACCATGTGGCTGAAGGCGTGGCCGAGCTCGGCGACGCGCATCGAGGCGCCCGCGGCCAGCGCCCCGGCCTCGAAGCAGGCGCCGAGGCGTGCGCGCAGGGCGACCAGGCGCTCGGCGGTGAGCGAGCGGGCCATGAACCGCCCGACGGCGCGCGGGGGGATGACGTTGGCCGCCGACCCGCCCTCGAGGACGATCCCGTGGACCTGGTCCCCCGGGGGGAGGTGCTGGCGCAGCAGCCCGATGGCCACCTCGGCGACGGTCAGCGCGTCGAGGGCGTTCACGCCCTCCCACGGGGCGGCCGAGGCGTGGGCCTCTCGGCCGGCGTAGGTGACGTCGAAGTGGTCGACGGCGAGGCAGGTCGCCTCGAGCCGCTCGGTGGGGAAGGGGTGGACCATCATCGCGGCGTGGACCCCGTCGAAGGCGCCGGCGTCGAGAAGGTCGATCTTGCCGCCGCCGCCCTCCTCCGAGGGCGTGCCCAGCAGCACGACGGTGAGGTCGAGGTCCTCGGCCACGGCGGCGAGCCCCGCCGCCGCCCCCAGCGAGGAGGCCGCGATGATGTTGTGCCCGCAGGCGTGGCCCACCTCGGGCAGGGCGTCGTACTCGGCGCACAGGGCGAGGTGCAACGAGCCGGTCCCGGCCGTGGCCACGAAGGCCGTGGCCCGCCCGGCCACGCCGCGGGTGACGGTGAAGCCGGCCCGCTCGGCCGCCGCCGCCACGGCCTCGGCGCTCTGGTACTCCTCGTAACCGAGTTCGGGGTGGGCGTGGACGAAGTGGCTGAGCTCGATCAGCTCCTCGCGCGCGGCGTCGATCGTCGCGGCGGCGCGCCCGGCGACGCTCACTCGATCTCCACGACGACGTCGCCCGCGGCGACCGAGTCGCCGGTGGCGACGCGCACCGCCGAGATCACGCCGGACTTCTCGGCGGCGACGGTGTTCTCCATCTTCATCGCCTCGAGGATCACGACGGTGTCGCCGGCCTCGACCGGCTGGCCCACCTCGACGGCGACCTTCACGATGGTGCCCTGCATGGGGACGGTGACCCGGCCCGACCCACTGCCGAGCACCCCCGCGTGGTGCTGGCGACGGGGTTTGGCCGCGGTGGAGACGGGGCGGTTCAGCTCGTCGCCGTTCTCGGGCACCCAGAGGGCCACGGTGACGCGTCGGCCGTTGACCTCGGCGGTCACGTCCTTGCGCACCCGCCCGTCCCCGACGCTCACGGCGGCACCGGGGGCCGACGGGAGCTCGGAGAAGTCGAGACGGGTCTCGACCCACCGGGTCGAGTGGGTCCCCTCGACGAAGTCGTCGTCGGAGAGGATGACGACGTCGGCCGGGAGCGTCGTCGCGACGCCCTCGATGGTCGTCTCTTCGATCGCGCGCAGCATCCGGCGCCGCGCCCGCTCGCGGTCGGGCCCCCAGACCACCAGCTTGGCGATCAGGTTGTCGTAGTACTGGCTGATCGTGTCGCCCGCCTCGTAGCCGGCGTCCAGGCGCACCCCCGGCCCGGCCGGGGGCCGGAGCGACGTGATGGTGCCCGGCGAGGGGGTGAAGCGGCCCTGGGCCGGGTCCTCGGCGTTGATGCGCACCTCGATCGCGTGCCCGTCGCGCGCGACGTCGTCCTGTCCGAAGGGCAGGGCCTCACCCGAGGCGACGCGCAGCTGCCACTCCACGAGGTCGAGCCCGGTCACGAGCTCGGTCACGGGGTGCTCGACCTGCAGGCGGGTGTTCATCTCGAGGAAGTAGAACGCTCCGTCTTGGTAGAGGAACTCGACCGTGCCGGCGTTCACGTAGCCGCAGGCGCGCGCCACGCGCACGGCCGCCTCGCCCATGGCGGTACGGACGTCGTCGGGGAAGTTCGGGGCGGGCGACTCCTCGACGAGCTTCTGGTGGCGCCGCTGGGCCGAGCAGTCGCGCTCGCCGAGCCACAGCACGGTCCCGTGGCCGTCGGCGAGGACCTGCATCTCGATGTGGCGCGGCCACGAGAGGTACCGCTCGACGTAGCACTCCGAGCGTCCGAAGTAGCTCTGGGCCTCGCGCTGGGCGCTCTCGAGCGCGGCCTCGGCGTCGGCCGGGGACTCCACCACCTTCATCCCGCGCCCGCCGCCGCCGAAGGCGGCCTTGATCGCCACGGGCCAGCCGAACTCCTCGCCGAAGGCGACCACCTCGGCGGCGCCGGCGAGGGTCTCGCTGCGCCCTGGGACCCCGGCGACCCCGGCGGCCTCGGCCGCCCGACGCGAGGAGATCTTGTCACCCATCACCTCGATCGCCTCGGGCGGCGGGCCGATGAAGGTCACGCCCCGCGAGGTGATGGCCCGGGCGAAGTCCGCGTTCTCGCTGAAGAACCCGTAGCCGGGGTGCACGGCGTCGGCCCCGGAGCGCTCGAGCACCCCGAGGATTGCCTCGGTGTTGAGGTAGCTCTCGGCCGCGCTCTGGCCCCCGAGGGCGTAGGCCTCGTCGGCCAGGCGCACGTGCAGGGCGTTGCGGTCGAGCTCGGAGTAGACCGCGACGGTCTGGACGCCCAGCTCCCGGCAGGTGCGCATGACCCGCACCGCGATCTCACCGCGGTTGGCGATGAGGACTTTCTTCAGCACGCGGACCTCCCGGAGAACCCAACTTTTCTAGCACCGGACCCCGAAACCCTAATGTTCTCATCGTGGCGGTGATGGTCTGGCGGGTCGAGCGGCTCGAGTCGGTGGGCTCGACCAACACCCACCTGCGCGCCCAGGCCGAGGCCGGGGCGCCCGAGGGCCGGGTGGTCGTGGCCGACTTCCAGAGCGCCGGTCGGGGTCGCCACGACCGCGTCTGGGAGGCGCCGAGTCGCTCGTCGCTCCTGTGCTCGGTGCTCCTTCGCCCCACCCTCGAGCCCGACCAGCGCCAGTGGGCCGTGGCGGCCGTCGCGCTCGCGGCGCGCGCGGCGCTGGTGCGCCTCTGCGGGCTGAGCGTCGGGCTCAAGTGGCCCAACGACCTCGAGGTTGACGACGCCAAGCTCGCCGGAGTGCTCGCCGAGTCGAGCCCCGACGGGGCCGTCGTGGTCGGGCTCGGGGTGAACCTCACCTTCGAGGGACCCCCACAGGCCCGCGCGACGAGCGTGCGCGCGGCGGCCGGGGTCACCCTCGAGCCCGAGGCGCTGCTCGACATCGTCCTGGAGGAGATCGAGCGGCGCCGGCCGCTGCTCGACGACGTCGAAGGGCGGGCCCGCCTGCGCGAGGAGTACCGGCGTGCCCTCGGCACCCTCGGGCGGCGCGTGCGCGTCGAGCAGCCCTCGACGACCTTCGAGGGCGAGGCCCGAGACCTCGACGACGCGGGGCGCCTCGTCGTGGCCACCGAGTCGGGCGAGGTCGCCGTGGCGGCGGGCGACGTCGTGCACCTGCGCACGGTGCGGGCCGAGCGATGACGACCCGCGTCCTCGTCACCGGCGCCCACGGCCAGGTCGGCCAGGACCTGATGGACCACCTGCGCGGGGCCCTCCCGCCCGGGGGCGACCCCACCTTCGAGCCCGACGCCACCCCGGTCGAACCCGGGGAGTTCGCGGCGGTGGGCCTCTCCCGCGCGGAGCTCGACGTGAGCGACCCCGCGTCGGTGGCGCGCGCGCTCGCGATGTCCCGACCCGACGTGGTCGTCAACCTCGCGGCCTACACCGCGGTCGACCGGGCCGAGGACGACGCGGCGGCCTGCTACGCGGTGAACGAGACGGGCCCGGCCCTGCTGTCGGCCGCCTGCGCCGAGACGGGCGCCCACCTCGTGACCGTCTCGACCGACTACGTCTTCGACGGCACCAAGGGCGCGGCCTACGTCGAGGGCGACGCGCCGAACCCCCTGGGCGTCTACGGCGCGTCGAAGTGGGCCGGGGAGCGCCGGTGCGCGCCGCGCGACACCGTCGTGCGCACGTCCTGGGTGATGGGCGTGCGCGGTCGCAGCGTGGTGCACGTGATGGCCGAGCGCGCGCGCCGGCGCGAGCCGGTGCGCTTCGTCGACGACCAGCGCGGCACGGTCACCTCGGCGAGCGACCTCGCCCGGGTCCTGGTCACGATGGCCCGCGAGCGCCCGGGGGGACTCTGGCACGTGGCGAACCCCGGCGACGCCACGTGGTACGACGTGGCGGTCCACGTCGGATCCCTCCTCGGGGCCGGCGAGGGTTTCGCCTCCCCGATCGCCACGAGCGACCTCGACCCGCCTCCGCGCGCCCGACGCCCGGCGCGCAGCGACCTCGACACCACCCGGTTCGCCGCACGCTGGCGGGCGCTGCCGCCGTGGCGCGAGGCGGTGGCGCGCCTGGTGGCCGACCGGGTGGCGCCGTGACCTCGGTCGCGCGCGACGTGGCGGCGGTCGTCGTCGACTACCACACGGGCGACCTGCTCGTGGGGTGCGTCGACTCACTCGTGGCCAACGACGTCGAGTCGATCGTCGTGGTCGAGAACGGCGAGCCCGGCTCGGCCCCCCGAGACCTCGGCCATCCCGGGGTGCGCGTGCTCGAGGTGGAGGGCAACCTGGGCTACGGCCGGGCGGTGAACCGGGGCGCGGCCCTGGTCGCGGCGGCGCCCTACCTGCTCGTCTCGAACCCCGACGTCGTCGTCCACGAGGGCGCCGTCTCGGCCCTGGTGGACTTCCTCGAGACCCACCCCACGGTGGGCATCGTGGGCCCCCAGATCGAACGGCCCGACGGCTCGCCCTACCCCTCCGCGCGGGTCTTCCCCAACCCGTGGCTCGCGGCGGCCCACGCGCTGCTCGGCCCGTGGTGGCCCGACAACCCGGCGACCCGCCGCTACCGCTCACCCCACCCCGACGGCTCGGCCGACTGGGTGTCGGGGGCGTTCTTCCTCGTGCGGCGGGCGGCCTTCGAGGAGGTCGGGGGGTTCGACGAGCGCTACTTCATGTTCGCCGAGGACATGGCGCTGTGCTGGTCCCTGCGCCGCGCC
Source organism: Actinomycetes bacterium (assembly GCA_021831125.1). Taxonomy (GTDB): domain Bacteria; phylum Actinomycetota; class Acidimicrobiia; order Acidimicrobiales; family RAAP-2; genus RAAP-2. The sequence continues at coordinate 5,839 of JAKBNI010000010.1, forward strand.
GGCTGGGGGGTCGCCACGACCCCCGACGGGGTCGTCACCCATGTCGAGGGCGCCGCGCGGGCCCGGGCGCCCCGGGCGATGCTCGTCGCCCACCACCGCAGCGCCCTGCGCTTCGAGGCCCAGACGGCCACGGGCCTGCGCCGGGCCCTGGTGCCGGTCGCGGCGCTCGTGCTCGGGCTGCGCCTCGTCGTCGTCCTGGCCCGGGGCCCCTCCGCTCCCCGGGCCTAGGATGGGCGCGGGCTGCGCGTGGTCTGTGGTTGAAAGTCGAGGCCAGCCGCGGGCGAAGCGACCCACGTAAGGCGTCTTGTCGACGCTGAGCATGGCGCGGTTTAGAGGTAAGTCCTGCCTCGCCCGGGGCACCGTGCCCCGGGCGGGAGCCGGTGAAGAGTGCGGGTCCGGCCCGGGAGAGCGCCAGCTGCCCGAGCCGCGCACGGACACCGCCGCAGGCAGGTGTGGGGTCAAAGACCAGGTCAGCACGCGCAGCCCCTCGGATCGAGGTCCTCGACCGGTAGGGTGAGACGGTCATGAGCGTCCTGACCAAGATCCTGCGCGCCGGGGAGGGCAAGCGGGTCCGCGAGCTCGCGGGCCTCGTCGAGCCGATCAACGCCCTCTCCGAGGCGACGGCCGCCCTCAGCGACGCCGAGCTGCGGGCCAAGACCGACGAGTTCCGGGCCCGCCTCGCCGAGGGCGAGACCCTGGACGACCTGTTGATCGAGGCGTTCGCCGTGGTGCGCGAGGCCGCCACCCGGGTGCTCGGTCAGCGCCACTACGACGTCCAGCTCATGGGCGGCATGGCCCTGCACTTCGGGTGGATCGCCGAGATGAAGACCGGTGAGGGCAAGACCCTGGTCTCCACCCTGCCCGTCTACCTGAACGCCCTGGCGGGCCGGGGTGTCCACGTGGTGACGGTGAACGACTACCTGGCCACGCGCGACGCCAACTGGATGGGCCAGCTCCACCGGTTCCTCGGGCTCAGCGTCGGGCGGGTCGGGCCCGACCTCCCCGACTTCGACGACAAGCGCACCGCCTACCAGAGCGACATCACCTACGGGACGAACACCGAGTTCGGCTTCGACTACCTGCGTGACAACATGGCGCGGCGTCGCGAGCACATGGTCCAGCGGGGCCACCACTACGCCATCGTCGACGAGGTCGACTCGATCCTCATCGACGAGGCGCGGACCCCGCTCATCATCTCGGGCCCCTCGAGCGACTCCTCGAAGCTCTACTACCAGTTCGCCTCGATCGTGCGCTCACTCGTGCGCGATCTCGACTACGAGGTCGACGAGGAGAAGAAGACGGTCGTGCCCACCGAGTCGGGCATCGAGAAGGTGGAGAAGGCGCTCGGGGTGACGAACCTCTACGACGCGGTGGCCACCAACTACGTCCACCAACTCGGCCAGGCGCTGCGCGCCAAGGAGCTCTTCCACCGCGACAAGGACTACCTGGTCGACGCCGGCGAGGTGAAGATCGTCGACGAGTTCACCGGGCGCACCCTCGAGGGCCGTCGCTGGAGCGACGGCCTCCACCAGGCGGTCGAGGCCAAGGAGCGGGTCCGCATCCAGGACGAGAACCACACCTGGGCGACGGTGACGCTGCAGAACTACTTCCGGCTCTACGAGAAGCTCGCGGGCATGACCGGCACCGCCGAGACCGAGGCGGCCGAGTTCGCCAACACCTACCAGCTGGCGGTCGTGCCGATCCCGACCAATCGGCCCCTGCGACGGGCCGACCACGCCGACCTCATCTACAAGACCGAAGAGGGCAAGTTCAAGGCGATCGTCGAGGACGTGCGCGAGCGCTACGACGCGGGCCAGCCCGTCCTGCTCGGCACGGCGTCGGTCGAGAAGTCCGAGCTGCTCAGCCGCGAGCTCTCCAAGGCCGGGATCCCCCACGAGGTCCTCAACGCCAAGCAGCACTTCCGAGAGGCCGAGATCGTCGCCCAGGCCGGGCGTAAGCACGGGGTGACCGTCGCGACCAACATGGCCGGTCGCGGCGTCGACATCATCCTCGGGGGCAACGCCGAGGGCCTCGCGGCCCGCGACGCGGTCGGCCAGGGCCACCAACCCGGCTCGCCCGAATACGACGCGGCCTTCGCCGCGGCGCTGGCCAAGTGGCGCCCGGTCTGCGAGGCCGAGGGCGACGAGGTGCGCGGGCTCGGAGGACTCTACGTCTTAGGCACCGAGCGCCACGAGTCGCGCCGCATCGACAACCAGCTGCGCGGCCGCTCCGGGCGCCAGGGCGACCCCGGGGAGAGCCGGTTCTGCCTCTCGCTCGAGGACGAGCTGATGCGGATCTTCGCGACGGGGGCCGTCTCGTGGGTCATGGACCGCACAATGCCCGAGGACGAGGCGATCGAGGCGAAGATGGTCACCCGGGCCATCGAGCGGGCCCAGACGACCGTCGAGGCCCGCAACGCCGAGATGCGCAAGGACGTCCTCAAGTACGACGAGGTGATGAACGAGCAGCGCAAGGTCATCTACGAGCGGCGCCAGCAGATCATCGACGGCGAGGACATCCACGACCAGACGCTCACCCTCATCGAGGACACTCTGCGCGAGGTCGTCGACGCCCACGTCGGGGGTCGCTTCGTCGAGGAGTGGGACCGCCACGCCCTGCTGCACGACCTCCAGACGTACTACCCGACCCGCATCGACGACGCCCTGCTCGCCGAGTACAGCGAGTCCGAGGCGGTCTCGGACCTCGTGGCCGGCGACGCCCTGGAGCTCTACGAGAAGAAGTGCGAGACCTTCGAGGGGGGCCTGGAGATGGCCCGGGAGATCGAGCGCGACGTCATGCTCCAGATCATCGACCAGCGCTGGCGCGACCACCTCTCGGACATGGACTACCTGCGCGACGGCATCCACCTGCGCCAGGTCGCCCAGCAGGACCCCCTCACCGCGTGGCAGAAGGAGGGCTACGTGATGTTCGAGCAGCTCCTCAAGAGCATCGACTCGGACTACGTGCGCTTCATCTCCCACGTCGAGGTGGTGACCGAGCCGGTCGCCGACGAGACGGTCGACGAGGGTCTCGTGGGGGCCCGGACCAACGCGAGCGCGGTCGCCCCCGGGGCGACCGAGCTGCCCAGCCACCGCGCGGCCGACACGAGCGACGAGCGCCCCCGGATCGGGCGCAACGACCCTTGCTGGTGCGGGTCGGGTCGCAAGTTCAAGCAGTGCCATGGCCGACGCTAGGGCCGAGGCCCTCCGACAGGCCGACGCCGTCCTGGCCGACCTGCGTCAGCGCTGGGTGGCGGCGCGCGACTACCTCAAGGTCGACGCCTCCCGCTCCCGGCGCGACGAGCTGAGCGCGCTGGCGGCCGATCCGCGGCTCTGGGACGACCAGGACCACGCTCGCCAGGTCACGACCGAGCTGGGCCGGCTCACCAACGACCTCGAGGCCTTCGACGACCTCGGGCGACGCCTCGACGACGCCGAGGTCCTCTCCGGGCTCATCGAGGAGTCCCTCGAGGGGGGCGAGGCCGACGATTCCCTGGCCGACGAGCTCTCCGCGAGCGTCGGTTCGCTCGAGGTGGACCTGGCGGCGCTCGAGACCCAGAGCCTGCTGAGCGGGCGCTACGACGAGAACGACGCCATCGTCGACCTCCACGCCGGAGCCGGGGGCACCGACGCCCAGGACTGGACCGAGATGCTGGTGCGGATGTACACGCGCTGGGCCGAGCGCCACGGCTTCCAGGTCGAGGTCGACGAGGCGACCGAGGGCCAGGAGGCGGGCCTGCTGTCGGCGACGTTCATCGTGAAGGGTCGCTTCGCCTACGGCTGGCTCTCGGCCGAGCGGGGCGTCCACCGGCTCGTGCGCATCAGCCCCTTCGACGCCCAGGCGCGGCGCCAGACGAGCTTCGCCAGCCTCGACGTGACCCCGCTGCTCGACGACGACGCCTCCGAGGTCGAGATCGACGAGAAGGACCTGCGCGTGGACACCTACCGCTCCTCGGGCGCGGGCGGCCAGCACGTCAACAAGACCGACTCGGCGATCCGGATCACCCACCTGCCCACGGGGATCGTCGTGAGCTGTCAGAACGAGCGCTCCCAGCACCAGAACCGCGCGCGGGCCATGCAGATCCTCGAGGCGAAGCTGGCCGAACGGGCCCGGGCCGAGCGCCAGGCCCAGCTCGACGCCCTCTCGGGCCAACGCGCCGAGAACGCCTGGGGCAGCCAGATTCGCAGCTACGTGCTGGCGCCCTACCAGCTCGTGAAGGACCACCGCACCGACCACGAGACCGGCAACGTCGAGGCCGTGCTGGCGGGCGACCTCGACGGCTTCATGGAGGCCGAGTTGCGCCGCCTGCGCGCGGCCGGATAAGAATCGGCGATTCCCCTGGTGAGGACCGATGTGTGGTCCCAGGGTGCGGGGGCGTCCCAGTAGAATGAGCGCGGACGCACCACCGTCGCGTCGAGAGTCGGAGCCCCAGACGTGATTCGTTTCGAGAACGTGTCGAAGACCTACAAGAACGGCACGCCCGCGCTGCGCAACGTGACCCTGGACATCGAGAAGGGGGAGTTCGTCTTCCTCGTCGGCGCGTCCGGATCGGGCAAGACGACGTTCCTGCGCCTCTTGCTGCGCGAGGAGACTCCCGACGTGGGGCGGATCCTCGAGGCGGGCCGGGACATCGGCGAGCTGCCCAAGTGGCGCGTGCCCTACCTGCGGCGCAACATCGGCTGTGTCTTCCAGGACTTCCGCCTGCTGCCGAACAAGTCCGTCTTCGAGAACGTCGCCTTCGCCCTCGAGGTGATCGGTCGGCCTCGCTCGACGGTCGACTCCCAGGTGCCCCAGATCCTCGAGCTGGTGGGCCTCACCGACAAGGCGAAGAACCTGCCCCACGAGCTCTCCGGCGGCGAGCAGCAGCGCGTCGCGGTGGCCCGGGCCTTCGTGAACCGGCCGCTCATCCTGCTCGCCGACGAGCCGACGGGCAACCTCGACCCCGCGAACTCCGAGTCGATCATGGCCCTGCTCGAGCGGATCAACCGCACCGGCACCACGGTCGTCATGGCGACCCACGACAAGGCCCTGGTCGACCGGATGCGCCGACGCGTCGTGGAGCTCGACCGTGGCGAGATCGTGCGCGACCAGGTCCGGGGCGTCTACGGCATCGACGAGGGAGTGGCGATCTGATGCGCGTCTATCTGCGCTACGCCTTCAAAGAGACCTTCACCAACCTCTGGCGCAACCGGATGATGACCGTCGCGGCCGTGCTGACCGTCGCGGTCTCGCTCTCCCTGGTGGGCTCGGCCCTCCTGCTCAAGCAGTCGGCGGCCCAGGCCTCGGCGCAGTGGCAGCAGGGGACCCGGGTCACCGTCTGGATGCAGCCCAACGCCTCCCAGAGCGAGATCGACTCGGTGAAGACCCAGCTGACCAGCCTGCCCATCGTCAAGGACTGCCAGTACTTCACCCAGGCCCAGGACTACCAGCAGGCCAAGACGCTGCTGCCGGCCGACGAGTGGTCGGTCCTCACGCCCTCGGCGACCCCCTCGTCGTTCCGTTGCGTCCCGACGGTCCCCACTGACGCCTTCACGGTCCAGTCGACCTTCACCAACCAGCCGGGCGTCTACCAGGTCACCGCGCCCGAGCAGCAGATCCGCCAGATGAACCACGCCATCCGGATCCTCCAGATCGTCTTCCTGGCGCTGGCCGCGGTGCTCTTGCTCTCGGCGACCGTGCTCATCTTGAACACGATCCGCATGGCCATCTTCTCGCGCCGGCGCGAGGTCTCGGTCATGAAGCTCGTGGGGGCGACCAACTGGTTCATCCGCGTGCCCTTCATCACCGAGGGGTTCATCGAGGGGCTCCTGGGCTCGGCCGTGGCGATCCTGGCGGTCACCGCGCTGCACACGTGGTACCCGCTGCACAACGAGTTCGCCCTCAACGCCTCCGCGCTGGTCGGGACGAACACCGTCGTGCTCGTGGTGGGCGTGGTAATCGGCTCGGTGGGCTCGGCGATCGCCATTCGTCGCTTCCTCGACGTCTAGGGGCGACCTCGGGCGGTGCCGGGCGGGCCCGTCGCTAGGCGCCCGCGCCGTCCTCGAAGTCGAGGGCGAGGGAGTTCACGCAGTAGCGCAGCCCCGTCGGGGTCGGGCCGTCGGGGAAGACGTGGCCCAGGTGACCGCCGCAGCGCGCGCAGAGGATCTCGGTGCGCTCACGGAAGAGCGAGTGGTCGGGGCGCTCGACGATCGTCCCCGGCTCGCAGGCGTCGAAGCTCGGCCAGCCGCAGCCCGAGTCGAACTTCTGCGCGGTGCGAAAGAGCACCTGGCCGCACCCGGCACAGGTGAAGACGCCGTCGGCGTCGACGTGCAGGAGGGATCCCGAGAAGGGGGCCTCGGTCGCCGCCTGGCGCAGGACCGCGTAGCGATCGGGGTCGAGGGCGCGGCGCCACTCCTCGTCGGTCTTCTCGATCTCGTAGCTCACGGCGCCACCCTACCGGCGAGCGCCCGTCTCGGCCCCTAGGCGAAGCGGGCGCGAGGCGCCTCGGGCGCCGCGGGCGCGAACTCGGGCTCGTCGCGCAGCAGCCGGGTGAAGGCGCCGGCCAGTCCCTCGGGGTCGAGCCCGATCTCGGCGAGCAGGTGGTCGGGCCGGTCGTGGGTGAGAAAGACCCTCGGCACGCCCAGGATCCGCGTGGTGGGGAAGGGGCGGGCGAGCTCCTGGGCCCGGCCGCGCACCGCCGAGACCATGAGCGTGCCGGCCCCGCCGTGGCGGGTGCCGTCCTCGACGGTGATGATGCGCGTGTGGGCGACGGCGTCGTCGATCATGGCCGGGTCCGGGGGCAGGACCCGCACGTCGTACAGGGTGACGCGTTCGGCGTCCTCGCCCATCAGCTCGAGCGCGGCGTGGGCCGCGGGGGCCATCTTGCCCAGCGCCAGGACGCAGAGCGACCCGTCGCCCGAGCGGACCCGGCGTGCCGAGAGGCCCTCACCGACCCGGCCGTCGAAGGGGCGCGGCATCGTCTTGGGGTAGCGGATCGCCGCCGGGGCCGAGAGCGAGAGCGCGGTGCGCAGCATCACCTCGACCTCCGCCGCGCTCGAGGGCGCGAAGACCGTCATGTTGGGGATCGCCAGGCACAGGGCGAGGTCGAGCAGGCCGTGGTGGCTCGGGCCGTCGTCTCCGGTGATCCCGGAGCGGTCGAACACGAAGACGACGGGCAGGTCCAGCAGGCCCACGTCGAGGTGGGCCTGGTCGAAGGCCCGGGAGAAGAAGGTCGAGTACACCGCGACGACGGGCTTGAGCCCACCCATGGCCATACCGGCGGCGGCGGTGACCATGTGCTGCTCGGCGATCCCGACGTCGAAGAACCGCTCGGGGTACTTCGTCTCGAAGTCCAGCAGTCCCGTCGGGCCGGCCATCGCGGCGGTGAGCGCGACCACGCGGTCGTCCTCGGCCGCCGCGGCGAGCAGCGCCTCGGAGAAGGCCTGGCTGAACGACGGCGGGATCGCGACGTCGTCGTCGACGCGCGGAGAGAGCTTGTAGTCGTGCATGCGCAGGTCGTCGCTCACCGCCGGGCCGTAGCCGCGGCCCTTCTGGGTGAGCACGTGGACGACGATGGGCCCGTCCCACTGGGCGGCGCTCGTGAGGGCGTGCTCAAGGGCCTCGACGTTGTGACCGTCGATCGGCCCGACGTAGCGCACGCCGAGGGTCTCGAAGAAGGTATGGGGAGTGACCATCTCGCGCACGGCCGTCGTGACGCTGTCGATGCCCCGGTAGGCCGCCTTGCCCAGGCGCGGGAGCCGCGGGACGAGCCGGCGCACGCCGCTGCGCACACTGAGGTAGGTGCGGTTCAGGCGCAGCGCGGTGAGCGACTCGGAGAGCTTCGAGACGGTCGGGGCGTAGCTGCGTCCGTTGTCGTTGAGCACGATGACGACGCGCTGGTTGGAGTGGCCCAGGTTGTTGAGGGCCTCGTAGGCCATGCCCCCGGTGAGCGAGCCGTCGCCCACCACCGCCACCACGTGGCGCCGGCCCCCCCGGCCGGCCAGCTCGCGGCGCCGCTCGAGGGCCACCGACAGGCCGTGGGCGTAGGAGAGAGCCGTAGAGGCGTGGGACGACTCGATCCAGTCGTGCTGGCTCTCGGAGCGGTTCGGGTAGCCCGAGAGCCCACCGCGCTGGCGCAGCGACTTGAAGCCGTAGCGCCGGCCGGTCAGGAGCTTGTGGACGTAGGCCTGGTGGCCGGTGTCCCAGAGGAGCACGTCCTGGGGCGACTCGAAGACCCGGTGCAGGGCGAGGGTGAGCTCCACCACCCCGAGGTTCGACCCCAGGTGGCCGCCGGTCTTGGTGACCGAGGCGATGATGAAGTCTCGGATCTCGCGGCTCAGTTGATCGAGCTGCTCGTAGGTGAGCGCCCGAAGGTCGTCCGGGCTCTCGATGGACGGCAGGATCATCGGCGTCCAGCCTACCGGCGGGTAGGCCCGGGAGGGGGCGTCAGTCGGCCGACGACGCGCCGGCCGTGGGAGCGGTCGCGGCCGGCGCGGGCGACGGCGCGGCCTCGGCGGCCGGGCTCGGCGAGGTCGCGCCCGACGTGGCGCCGCTCGACGAGGACCCCGACGGTCGGCTGTCGGTCTTGTAGAAGCCGCTGCCCTTGAAGACAATCCCCACCGAGGAGAAGACCCGGCGCAGCGGCCCCCCACAGCGCGGGCAGTCGGTCAGGGGAGCGTCGCTGAAGCGCTGGACGGCCTCGTGGCGCTCGCGGCAGTTCTGGCACTCGTACTCGTAAGTGGGCATGGGACCTCGGGACACGACGACCCGAGCAGTGTACCGGTCACGGACGGGGAAACGGCCGTGGGTAGCATGGCGCGATGGACGACTTCCGCCAGCTGCGTCGGCCCGGCGGGGCCGGGGCCTTCGGGCGCGAGATCGGTCCGAGCGAGGTCAGCGCACGCCGCGCCCTGGCCCGCTGTCGGGTGACGATGCTGCCCTCCACGACCGAGGCCGTCGCCGCCAACACCCTGAACAAGGGGGACGTCCTGGCGACCGCCCGGGTGGCGGGTATCCAGGCGGCCAAGCACGCGGCGACGCTGCTGCCCATGGCCCACCCGGTCCTGGTCGGCAACGTCCACGTGAACTTCACCATCGCCGACAGCCACATCGAGGTCGAGGCGGCCGTCGACACGGTCGACCGCACCGGAGTGGAGATGGAGGCCCTGACGGCCGCCACCGTGGCGGCGTTGACGATCTACGACATGTGCAAGTCGACGGACCGCACGATGACCATCGAGCAGGTGGCGCTGTGGGAGAAGTCCGGTGGTCGCTCGGGCACGTGGCGTCGCGACGGGTTCGGCGACGGCGCGAACGGCGCCTAGTCCGCCCTCGACCCCGGGGCGAGTACCCTCCATCCGTGGCCGCCAAGGAGACCGCCGTCCGCGCGGGCGTCGAGCAGAGCCGTGAGAGGCTCGTCGCGCTCGTCTTGCTGCTCCAGCGCGCCTACCAGCGCGGGCCGCTCACCCAGGAGCAGATCGTCCGGGAGCTGACCGTCGACGAGTTCCCGGCCTCGGCCCGGGGGCCGCGCAAGGTACGGGCCTACGAGGGCAGTGACGTCGCGGTGCGCCAAAAGTTCGAGCGCGACAAGGCCCGGATCCGGGACCTCGGGTTCGAGATCGAGACGGTGACCCTGCCCGACGGCTCGATCGGCTACCGGATCGACCCGGCCAGCGCGTACGCCCCGGCCATCGCCTTCACCCCGGACGAGGCGCGGGTCGTGCGCCTCGCCCTCGCCCTGTGCGGGGTCGGGCGTCGCGGTGTCTTCTCGCTCTTCAGCGACGCGCCGTCGTTCGACGGCGGGCGTGAGGCCTCGCCCTACCTGACGCCCATCCTGCGCGCGCTCCACCTGCGCCGGGCGCTGGCCTTCGACTACCTCTCGTCGACCAACAAGACCCGCCGGGTCGAGCCCCTCGTGCTCGACGTGATCCGCGGGGTGGGCTATCTCGTGGCCCGGGTCCAGGACGCGAGCGAGATCAAGGGCTACCGGCTCAACCGCATCACCTCGATGCCCATCGTGCTCTCCGACGCCTTCGGGGTCGACGAGGAGACGCTGGCCCTGGCGCGCGCCTGGCGCCCCGAGTTCGCACGCCCCCCCAAGCCGCTGCGCGTCGTGGTGGCCACCAACGAGGCCTACGCCGAGCTCCTGGCCCGCCAGTACCCTGCGGCCGAGCTGGACCGCCACGGTGACGGCGCCGTCGACGTGGTCATCGACTTCGACTCCCCGCGCAACGCCCTGCGCTTCGTCCTGGAGGGCGCCGACCGGGTCCGCCTGCGCTCGCCCAAGTCGCTGCGCACCGAGCTCGCGCAGTGGCTCGACGGGGTCAACCACGCCGCGGTCCCCGCGATCGAGCCCGGCCGGTTCGAAGCTGCCGGGGGTCAGGACGTCCTCGGCCAGACCCTTCAGCTCCTGCACGCGGTCTACGCGAGCGAGGACGGGCTGCGCGTCACGGAGCTGGCGGCGCGCTTCGGCCTCGCCCCGGCGCACGTCCGGCTGATCATGGATCGACTCGTGACCATGGAGCCGCTCGTCGACACGACCGACGGCACCGACACCTTCCCCGCGCACGTCATCAAGGAGTGCGACGACTGGGACGACGAGGAAAACGACGACTCCCTCTACCGTGCCGACTTCTCCGACCTCCCCCACGGGGCGCCCGAGCCGTCGCCGCTGATGTGGCGTGACCTCTACGAGCTCAACATCGCCCTGCGAGAGGCCTCGCGAGTGTACGACGAGCCCTCGGTCCACTCGGCCATCGCCAAGATCGAGGCCGCGGTCGCCGCGCCGGTGCAGGTCGAGTCCGCGAGCGAGAGGCTGCTCGGCGACGTCGAGCGCGCCGTCGAGGAGCACGCGCAGATCAAGGTCGAGTACCTGAGCGCCGCCTCCGGGGAGGTGTCGGTCCGGGCGATCGAGCCCCGCGAGATCCGGGTCCTCAACGGACACGCCTACGTCCGGGCGTACTGCACGAGCCGCGAGGGCTGGCGGACGTTCCGGGTGGACCGGGTCAACGCGATCCTCGCCACGTCGCCGGTCACGTCCGTGCGGCCGGCCGACCCCGTGGCGAACTGGCTGACCCAGGTCGGCGAGGAGGGTCATCAGGTGGTGGTCGTCGTCGAGGCCGGCCAGCGCTGGCTGTTCGAGCCGCTCCCCGGCGCGCGCTGGCTGGCTCTGCCCGACGGGCGCCACGCGGTGACCTTCCGGGTGGGGGACCCCGTGACGCTCGACCGGCTGATGGTCCAGGCCGGTCCCGGCGCCGCCGTCGCCTCCGCGGAGCTGCGCGACGCGGGCCGCGAGCTCGCCCGGCGCATCGCGGCGACCCTGTAGGCGACCGTTGGGCCCGGGAGGGCCCGATGATCCGTGTCCTGGCGCGGCGCAGCCTGGATGTCACCTACTTCACCCGGGACCCGGCGCGCGAGCTGGAGGGCGTGCGCGAGGGCGGCCCGGGGTGGTGGCTTCGAGGAGGGGGTGATTCGACGGACCCGGCGCGCGTGGCGCGGGTGCTCACGGGCACGGCCCGGGCGAGGACCGTCGGCTACGACCTGGTGGTCGCGGCGCCCCGGGTCGTGTCGGTGCTCGTCGCGCTCGACGAGGGGCGCGCGAACGGCGTCGTCGCCGCGCACCGGGTCGCGGTGGGCGCCGCGATCGACTACCTCGAGGACCGGGCGCTCGTCGTGCGCGAACGGACGGGGGGCGAGACGCGCACGCGCGCGGCACGGTGGGAGTCCGCGGTCGCCTTCACCCACGGGGTCAACCGCCACGCGGAGCCCCATCTGCACGACCACGTCCTGGTGGGCGCTCGGCCCGAGGGCGCCGACGTGGTGCTCGACGCCCGAGCCCTCGTCGCCCACACGCGCGCGGCCGACGCCCTCTACCGCGCGACCCTGCGCTACGAGGTGGCGCGGCGCGCCGGGTTCGAGGTGTGGCGCTCCTTCGCAGGGGTCGAGCACGTCAGCGATCTCGACGAGGGCTACCGTGCCCTGTGGCCCGGCCACCACGCGGCGCGCGGCGAGAAGGCCCACTGGGAGCGTGGGGAGGTCGTTGAGCGCTGGCGGGCCGAACGTCGACGGGTCGTGCTCGTGGGCGCGCGCCCCGCACCGACTCGTCACCGCGCCACGCTCGACGAGCACCGCTTCGCGGGCGCCTTCGAGGGACGCCTCGACGTGGCCCGTCGCCACGTCGTCGCGGCGTGGGCCGACGCCGCCGTGTTCGGCCAGCGCGCGCCCGAGGTGGTCGCCTCGGTCGACGTCCTCTACCCCGAGCTGCGAGGCGGACGCGGCGTGCACGAGGTGACCGTGGGCGTACCGCGGGCGCGGATGCTCGAGCGCGTGGCCGAGCGCGGCGCGCGCCCCCTGGAGCCGGCGGCGCTCGACGCGTGGTCTCAGCGCTCGCGGTCCCGTGAGAGGGCGCGCGAGCGCTCCTGGTGACGGGCGAGTCGGGGGTCGGCGTAGTAGGGCGTGAGGGCGACCCAGCGCAGGTCGTTCGTCGCCGAGAGCGCGAGGGCGTGGCCCGGGCGCCCGCGCCCGACGTCGCTCGCGGTGACCCTCGTGCGCTCGACCCACCCGCTCGAGAGGCTCCGCGCGCGCCCTCGATGGTCGCGGTGCACCGTGGGGTTCGCGACGAACTCGCGCCCGCCGAGGCGCTCGAGCGCCTCGAGCGTCGCGCGGTCGGCGATGCCCGGGAAGACCAGGGTGGAGGGGAAGAGGGAGAGGAGGCCGTCCGCGCCCGCGCCCCACCGGGCGCGGGCCTGGCTGAGGTCCTGTAGGCAGGCGAGGGTCACGACCCCCTGGCCCCCGCCCTCGGAGACGATCGAGCCGAGCCGCGGCAGGGGCGCGACGTTGGCCAGCTCATCGAGAGCGAGCAGGAGCCGGGCGCCCTCGTGGTGGCGCTCGTAGGTGGCGTGGACGACCTCGTCGATCAGCCCGACCACGAGCGGCGTGGCCACGGCCTGGTGACGACTGGGCGAGACCACGTGGAGGTGGTGGCCGCCTTCGAGGAACGCGTCGAGGTCGAGGGGTGGCTCGAGGGACGCGGCCCGCGCCGCGTCGGTGCGCAGTCCGGCGAACAGCCCGGCCGCGGTCGACCAGATCCCCGAGCGCTCGCGTTCCTCGGTGGCGAGCACGCCGCGCAGGGTGGCCACCGAGGCGTGGCGCTCCCCGTGGTGGGCGACGAGGGCGTCACCGAGCTCGCCGACCGAGCGCTCGTCGACGCGGGTCGCGAGTTGGCCGAGAGGCTCGTCGCGCAGCGCGGCGCCGTGGAGGAGGGGGGCGAGGAGGGCCGCCGCTCGCTCGCTCCAGTGGTCCTCGGCACGCTCCACGCTGCGTCGTGAGACGTCGAGCAGCGTGCGCGCGACGAGGACCGCGCCGTCCCATCGACGGGCCTGGCGCAGTGGCGAGTAGCCGACGCGCGTAGCGCCCTCGGGCGTCGCGACGGTGCCCGAGGGATCGAACAGGAGTGTCGCGACGTCACGACGTGCGCGGGCCATCGTCGTCACGACGTCGTCCTTTGTCGAGGTGACCACGCACGCGTCGGTGGTCATCAGGAGATTCGGGATGATGATCGAACTCGTCTTGCCACTACGCGTGGGTCCGAGGACGAGTGTCGAACGCTGCGCGCCACTCGTCGCGTCGCCGTGCGCGCCGCGACCGAGGTAGACACCGTCGAGTTCGACCACGCACCCATCGGTCGGAAAGTGGTGCGAAATGCTTGACACGCCCTCGCGTACCGAGTGAACTTTTCATTGTCCTTTGGCGGAGGGGGCCGAAAGGCGTGAGTCGTCCCAGACGACGAGCGCCGCTCCTGCGTCACGGGGCCGTGCACTGCGGGCAGTCGCGGTACGGCCGAGAGGCCGGGCCGCACATGTGCGAGTTCACGTCAATCAAGGCGGTACCCGACGCGTCATCACAGTGGTGACCGGTGGTCCCAAGTTGATTCAACGTTGAGTCCCAAGGAGGGAAAGTGGCACCTGCCGCGAAGAAGAAGGCTGCGGCTAAGAAGGCCCCGGCCAAGAAGGCTGCGGCCAAGCGCCCGGCCAAGAAGGCTGCGGCGAAGAAGGCCCCGGCCAAGAAGAAGGCCCCGGCCAAGAAGGCTGCGGCCAAGCGCCCGGCCAAGAAGGCTGCGGCCAAGCGCCCGGCCAAGAAGGCTGCGGCCAAGCGCCCGGCCAAGAAGGCTGCGGCCAAGCGCCCGGCCAAGAAGGCTGCGGCCAAGTAGTCACAGACTCTCGCCGAGAGAGTGGTGCTGGAGGGGGCCCCGGGGCCCCCTCCAGCGCTGTCTAGGGGCTAAGGCGCTCGAGGTCCCCCGGATCGTCCACGTCAAAGCGCCACGGGCTATCGGTGACGGTCCGCCACGCGAGCCCGAGACGGGCCGCCTCGCGCTCGTGGTGCGTCCGCGACGACGGGCCGAAGCAGAACCGGAAGTCCGCGCCGGTGGGGACGACGAGCACGGTGGTCCCGGTGCCGTGGTGGTCGGCGACGACGGTAACGCCCGGTTCGGGCAGGAAGTCCCCGAGGCCCGCCGGATCGACGAGGTCACCGTGGGCGACGACGGCCACGTCGACCACGTCCGCGATCCGCCGGTACGCCGCACCGACGGCGGCGTTGAGCCCCGGTGGCGTGAGCACCACGCCCGCGCCGAGTGCGCGCGCCCAGCGGGCCACGTCGTCGTCGTCGGTCGCCACGAACGTGTCGCGGGGACGGGCGGAGAGCACGACGGCGCGCGCGAGCTCCTCGACGAGCCGCCGCACGTCGAGGCCCGCGACGGCGCGCAGGCGTGACTTGGCGCGATCGAACGACCTCAGGGGCACGATGACGCCGACCTCCACCACGACGATGCATGCTACGGGCCGACCGTCCCTGTACCGTGGGCGCCGTGGCGGCGCCGACGGACCTCATGGCGCGCGAGCGGGCACTGCTCGCGGCGGGAGACGTCGTCGTCGGCATCGACGAGGTCGGTCGCGGCGCCCTCGCGGGGCCGGTCTGCGTGGGCGTGGTGGTGCTCGAGCGCGCGGTCGACCCGCCGCGGGGGCTCACCGACTCCAAGCGGCTCAGCGCCGGGCGCCGCCGAGCGCTCGTCGAGCCGTTGCTCGGCTGGGCCGCCGACTGGCGCCTCGGCTCGGCGAGCGCCGAGGAGGTCGACGCCTGGGGGATCGCCGCGGCCCTCGCCGTGGCGGCCGGCCGGGCCCTCGACGCGCTCGCGACGCGCCCGACCCACGCCCTCGTCGACGGGCCGTGGAACCTCCTGCGCGCGCCGCGGGACGTTCCCCTCGGGGCGCCGACCCCACCTCCCTCACGGGCCGACGGGCTCGCCGTGACCCCCGTCGTCAAGGGAGACCTCCACTGCGCCTCGATCGCCGCCGCCTCGGTGCTCGCCAAGGTGGCCCGCGACGACCTCATGGTCGACTTGGCCTCCGAGTGGCCCGATTACGGGTGGGCGGCCAATAAGGGCTACGGCACGCCCGACCACCTGGCGGCCCTGCGTCGCCGCGGCCCCTCGCCCCACCACCGGGTCACCTGGCGCCTGCCCGGGGCGGCCGGGCGGGCCGCGGCCCCTGGCCCCACCACCGGGTCTCCGGGCGCCCGCCCCGACCGGCCGGGTCGTGGGCCCTCTGACTAGGGCCGTCGGGCCGAGAACAGTAGGATTGAGCGGTTATGGCCCCACTGCTCTCGGTCGAGAACCTCAAGGTCCAGTTCGCCTCTCGCGCCTCGCTCGCCACCGCCGTCGACGACTTCTCCTTCCGAATCGAGCCGGGCCAGTGCGTCGGGCTCGTGGGCGAGTCCGGCTGCGGCAAGACGACGACGGGCCTGTCGATCATGCGCCTCCTGCCCCCCAACGGCCACATCGCCGGGGGACGCATCCTGCTCGACGACGTCGACCTCGCCTCGCTCAGCGACAAGGAGATGCGCCGCCACCGGGGCAAGTCGGTGGCGCTCATCCCCCAGGACCCGATGAGCTCGCTCAACCCGACGACCAAGATCGGCAAGCAGATCGGCGAGGGACTGCAGATCCACGAGGGGGCCTCGGTCGACGAGGCGCGCAAGCGCGCCCTCGAGGTCCTCGAGATGGTCGAGATGCCCCGGCCGGCGGAGCGGCTGGACCAGTACCCGTTCGAGCTCTCCGGCGGTCTGCGCCAGCGCGTGATCATCGCGATGGGCCTGGTCTGCCGGCCGAAGCTCCTGATCGCCGACGAGCCGACGACGGCCCTCGACGTGACCATCCAGGCCCAGATCCTGGACCTGATCGACAACCTGCGCTCCGAGCTCAACATGGGCGTCCTGCTCATCACCCACGACATGGGCGTCATCGCCGGCCGGGCCGACCGCGTGGTCGTCATGTACGGCGGCAAGAAGGCCGAGCAGTCCGAGACCAACGAGCTCTTCCACCGCATGCGCCACCCCTACGCCCAGGCGCTCCTGGCCTCGATGCCCAACCTCGAGCTCGCCTCCAAGCACCGTCTCGACTCCATCGCGGGTCTCCCGCCGGACCTCTCCAAGGAGATCATCGGCTGTCGCTTCGCGCCGCGCTGCGCCTACGCCACGGACCAGTGCCGGGCCCAGGAGCCCGCGCTCTCGGTCGAGGCCGACCACGAGTTCGCCTGCTTCCACCCGGTGAACGGCCCCGTGCCGGTCGAGGTCCGCGCGGCCGAGACGGCCGTGGCGGCCACCACGGAGCGCCCCGAGATCCTGCGGATCGAGGGCCTCGTGAAGGAGTTCCCCATCAAGTCGGGGCTGGTGCGTCACCGGGTCGGGGCCATCCACGCCGTCTCGGACGTCACCTTCTCGATTCGTGCCGGCGAGACCTTCGGCCTCGTGGGCGAGTCGGGCTGTGGCAAGACCACGATCGGGCGCATGGTGGTGGGCCTCGAGCACCCCACGGCCGGCGAGATCTACTTCGACGGCGACCTCGTCTCCTCCCGACGTCACAAGCCCACCCGGGCCCAGCGCCGTGACCGCCAGATGATGTTCCAGGACCCGTACTCCTCGCTGAACCCCCGTATGACGGTGGGCGACATCCTGGCCGAGCCCCTGCGCATCCAGCGCCAGGGCACCCGGGCCGAGCAGCGCGCGCGCGTCGAGGACCTCCTGCGGGTGGTGGGCCTCGAGCGCATGGCGGCGGACCGCTACCCCCACGAGTTCTCCGGCGGCCAGCGCCAGCGCATCGGCCTCGCACGCGCCCTCGCCCTCAACCCCCGGCTGATTGTGGCCGACGAGCCCGTCTCGGCCCTCGACGTCTCGATCCAGGCCCAGATCCTCAACCTGATGAAGGACCTCCAGAAGGAGCACAGCCTCACCTACGTCTTTGTCAGCCACGACCTGGCGGTCGTGTACTACATGGCCGACACGATCGGCGTGATGTACCTCGGCAAGATCGTGGAGATCGGCGACGCGGAGTCGGTCTTTCGCACCCCGGCCCACCCCTACACCCAGGGGCTCCTCGACGCGGTGCCCGTGCCCGAGCCCGAGGCCGCCCGCAGCCGTCGGGGGATCCAGGTTCGCGGCGAGCTGCCCTCCGCGGTGAACCCTCCGTCGGGCTGTCGTTTCCGGACCCGGTGCCCACGCGCCCAGGACCTGTGCGCGACCGAGGAGCCGGCGTTCAGGGCCTTCGGGCGCAGCCAGCAGGCGGCCTGCCACTTCCCGCTGCGCACCCCGGTCAGCGTGGGCTCGGCTCCGGCCAGCGGCGCGGCCTCCGCCTCGTAGTCCCCGGCGAGGGACCAGCGGCGAGCCCGACTCTCACGCCACGGTTCGGACCGTCGCCTCGCCCCGCGGGCGAGGGGTCAGCGCTCGATCAGGCGGACCTCGAAGGCGTCGCGTAGGGCGTCACCGATGTAGTTGATCGCGACCACGACCAGGATGAAGATCCCCGCCAAGGGGTAGATCTCCCACCAGTAGCCGTTGGCGATCTGGTCTGACCCGTTCTGGAGCATCGTCCCCCAGTCCGTGTTGGGGGGCTGGATGCCGAGCCCGAGGAACCCGAGGGTCGAGAGGAAGAGGATCGCGTCGGCGACCGAGAACGTGCCGACGGTCACGATGTTGCTGATCGAGTTGGGGAAGACGTGGCGGCGGATGATGTGCCACTTGCTCGCGCCCATGGCGGTGGCGGCCTGGGAGTACTCGAGCTTTCGGATCAAGAGGGCATCACCGCGCACGATGCGGGCGTTGCCGAACCAGCCGGTGAGCCCGATGAGCAGGATCAGGAAGGTCGCCGAGCGCGAGAACAGGGTGACCAGGGTGATGAGGAGGAACAGCAGGGGGATGGAGAGGGCCGCGTCGAGGATGCGCATCATGACCGTGTCGACGACGCCGCCGACGAAGCCCGAGACCATCCCGTAGATCGTGCCGACGAAGATCGTCACGAGTCCCGCGAGCAGGCCCACCGTGAGGGAGTACTCGCCACCGAAGGCGATGCGTCCCAGCACGTCGAACCCGTTGGAGTCGGTGCCCAGCGGGTGGGCGGCCGACGGCGGGGCGTTGAAGGGCTGGGTGAGCGCGAGGTTCTGGTTGGTCTGATTCGTCGGGTGCAGGTGCGGCCACAAGAAGCAGAAGATGACCACGATGGCGAGGTAGATGACCGATACGATGGCCAGTTTGTTGTGCATGAAGATGCGCACGCGCTGGCGCCACATCGGGATGACGACGCCCGCCTGGTCGGACACGCCTTCGGGCTTGAAGGAGAGCTCGTCGACCATGCTCCCCGTGGCGAAGTCGTGAGGGACCTCGCGCGACTCGAGTTCCTTGGTCTCGAGCTCCTCGGTGCTCTTCTCGGTCGTCACTGGTCTCCTTGGAGTCGAATGCGGGGGTTGACCACGCCCAGCAGGATGTCAGCGATGAGGTTGCCCAGGAGGGTGAAGATCGAAACCAGCAACGTGATCCCGAGGACGGTGGGCGAGTCGAGGAAGGTCGCGGCGTTCACCGTCTCGATGCCTAGGCCGGCGTAGTTGAAGACGCTCTCGATGATGAGGGCTCCGCCGAAGAGGCCGGGAATCGCGAGACCAAGGATCGTGACGATGGGGCCGAGGGCGTTGCGGAAGGCGTGGGCGAAGAGGACCCGGCGATTCGAGCAGCCCTTGGCGCGAGCGGTGCGCACGTAGTCCTGGACGAGCACCTCGAGGACGGTCCCGCGCATGAAGCGACTGAGCAGGGCGACGCTCGCGATCGTGAGCGTCCCCACCGGCAGGATGAAGCCCAAGGGGTCGGTGAAGATGGCCCAGGGAGCGACCCCGCTCGGCGGTGAGGCCGGCAGGTGGGTGATGCCGAAGCTGAAGACCTGCAGGACGAGCAGGCAGAGCAGGAACAGCGGGATCGCGTAGAGGATAAAGGCCGAGCCGGTCGCGGTGTAGTCGAAGACGGTGTTGCGCTTGTTGGCCTGGAAGATCCCCAGGGGGACCGCGATGAGGAAGGTCAGCACGAGTGCGGTGAGGGCGAGCCAGACGGTGCGCGGAACGTAGAGCGAGATGATCCCCCACACCGAGAGGTTCTGCTTGTAGGAGAAGCCGAGGTTGTGGTGCCAGACGACCTGGACGATGTAGTCCCACAGTCGCACGAGGTAGGGGTGGTACATCCCGTGCTGGACGCCCCAGTTGTGCACGTTCACCGCGGAGGCCTTGGTGCCGAGCACCACGTACGCCGGTGCGAGGATGCCGTGGGGCTCGAAGTAGGGCAGCGTGAAGGTGAACACCAGCACGATGAACAGCACGAACACCGCCTGGACCAGGCGACGGACGATGTAGGCGAACATGGCCAAACTCTAGCAGCGCAGCGGAAAATCTTCCTTTCGGGGCGACCCCAAAAACCCGAGACCCGGGCCCCTCTCGGGGCCCGGGTCTCGGGTCTCAGGAACTGACCGGGAGGTCTACTTGAAGTAGAAGTACTCCGGGTTGAAGTTCTGGAGCGGGTTCGGGGTGAAGCCGATGTCGTGGACGCCCACGTTCTTCTTCACCTCGCTCGGCGTGAAGGCGTTCGGCTGGAACAGCACCGGCACCTGCTGCATGAAGTACTTGGCGTACTGGGTCAGGTTGGCCGTACCGAACGTCGTCGTCTTGATGATGGCCGTCATCTTCGGGTTGTTGTAGTCACCGATGTTGAAGCTGGCGCCCGGGACGAAGCCCCACTCACCCGAGGGGTAGTAGTCCGGAGCGTAGATCCAGCCCGCACCCCAGTCACACACGTCCCAGTTGGTGGCGTGGGCGGCGCAGTCGGAGATCACGTTGTTGAACGGCTCACCGATCTGCATCGTCTTGATGCCCAGCGTGTTCCAAGCCGAGAGCATGGTCTCCACCGTCTGGGTGAAGGCCGGGGTGCCCGTGCCGTACTCGAAGCGGATCGTCAGGCGGTTGCCCTTCGAGATGCCCTTACCGCAGTCCGAGGGCGCGGTGCCCGGCTTCTCACAGAGCAGCGCCCCGTGGACCTGCTTCCAACCGTGCGAGGCCAGCATCGACGCCGACTTCTTCAGGTCGTAGTTGTACATGTTCTTCGGAACCTGGCCGATGGACGCCGAGGCGGTCGGGGGCAGCGGGCTCCAGGTCGGCAGGCCGTAGCCCTTGTCGAGCTTGGCGATGATGCCGGTCTGGTTCACCGCGTACTGCAGGGCCTGGCGGATGTACAGCTGGTCCAGGTACTTGGCGAAGGGGTTCTTCGGGTTGAAGTTGTACTGGGCGTAGTCCATGCCCCAGTCACCGGCGCTCGCAACGATGTTGTAGTTGTTCGAGATGGCCGACCAGTTGGGACCGACCTTGCCCGGAGCCGGAGCCGGCTTGCTCAGGTACGACGTGTCGATGAACCCGAGGTCGACCAGACCCGCGCGCAGGTCGTTGGCCTCGGCCTGGGCCGAGGTGTAGGCCTTGAGCTGAACCTCAGCGACCGAGCTCTTCACCGGGCCCGCGTACTTCGGGTTCGGCACGAACGACGCGTTGCCGAGGTTGTCGAACGACTTGAGCAGGTACGGGCCGTCCGTGCCGGACTGCCAGAACGTGTTCGTGTAGTTCGAGGTCGTCTGGGCGTACTGCTGCAGGTAGGTCACGACCGCCTTGCACGCCGTGTCCGTGGCGGCCGCACCGTAGGTGCCGGTCGCGCACGTCGAGGTCGTGTTGGCGCCGCTCACGTCCCAGGCGTCCGGGAGGGGGGTGATCTCCGACAGGTAGTTGTAGGTGATCCAGCCCGGGTTGACCGCGGCCTTGAAGTTGATCACCACGGTCTTGGCGTTCGGCGACGAGACCGAGCTCACCTGGTCGGGGATGCCGTAGCCCGGCACGTAGCCGCAGTAGGCCGACGGGTCCGAGTGGTACAGGTTCAAGAAGAACAGCACCGACTGGGCGTTCACGGCCTGGCCGTCGTAGAAGCTGTAGTTGCCCATGTTGATGGTCACGGTCTTGTTGCCGTTGCTAAAGACCGGGGCCGCCGCCAGCGACAGGCCGTTGGGGGCCTGCGCACCGACCTGGGGCTTGTCAACGATCGCCGCCGAGTTACCAAGTCCGAACCAGTACAGCGGCCGGTACATGAGGTCCTCGAACTGGTTGATGTTGTCAACCGAGAAGTAGGTGCAACTCATATACGGGAAGATGTAGTTCGGGGCAGCGCCCGGACCCTCCGCAGCGACCAGGGTGCCACTTGGTGCCGAGGCCCCACTGTTGGCGACACCGGTGGCCAGCGCACCGAGCGCCACCGCACCGGCGGCTGCACCAACGGTGACAAGCAGCCGTAACTTTCGTGTAAATCTCATTACTTCCTCCCCACGGAGTCGTTTCGACCCCGCCTCGATTCACCACGTCGGTGACTGAAAGGTCACGATAGCCCAGCGTCGGGCGCGACTACGTGGCGGGAACTGACAGGGGCTTGAGAAAAGACCCAGTGACCGTTCACCGCGCCCAGGTGGCGCCCGGTGATGGATGAATAAAACTTCCGCTAGTGAGGAAAATCGCACTCGGCGGGGCGACTCTAAGTGAAGTACCAGTACTCGGGCGTAAGGACCCCCGTCGGGCAGGGCCGCAGGGGGACGGCCCCCGCCAGCCTCGTCGAGACCTCCCAGAGGGTGTCGGGCGCGGGGAGGTAGAGGACGGGCAGGGTCTGGGCCATGTAGGTGCCGTAGCCGGAGAGCTCGCCGCGGCGGATCTCGACGAGAGCCAGCCAGTGCGCGAGGACGGGATTCGCGAAGCCGCCGAGGCTGGTCGAGGGTGACGTCGCGTAGAACGGGTCGCCCGAGGGGTAGTAGTCGCCCAGGTACGCCCACCCCTGGCCCGACCAGCACAGGTCGGTGGCCGTGGCCGACGCGCAGTCCGCTGCCACGTTCGAGCCGGTGTCGAAGGTGACGCTGAGGGACACCCCGAGGGTGGCCCAGGCGGCCTTGACGACAGCGAGCTCCTGGTCAAGGGCGGGATTCCCGCTCGCCACCACGAGGCTGAGGGCGAGGGTCTGCCCCGCGGTGACCCCGGCGCCGCACTGGTTCGCCCCGGTGCCCGGGTCGGTGCAGGTCGCCGTGGCGCCCGCGAGGCTCCAGCCGTGGCTCGTGAGGGCCCGTCGGGCGCCGGCGGGGTCGCCCGGCGTTGCGCTGACCGTGGCGAGGGCCGCGGGGGTCGAGGGGGGGATCGGGCTCGCGCCCCCGGCGGCCCGGCCGTGGAAGACCGTTGCGATCAGGGACTTCTGGTCGATAGCCTGCTCGAGGGCGCTGCGCAGGTAGCCCTGGGCGACGAGGGGACCCCCAGAGTCGGTGGCCGCGAAGTTGACCTCGATCCCGTCGAACCCCCAGAAGGGCGCGGCGTAGAGGGTGTCGTGGGTCGAGAGGGCCGGCACGTTCGCCGAGCCCGCCGGGATCGCCGAGCCCGGGACGGTCCCCACGTCGAGCGTGCCCCGGGCGAGGGCGTCCTCCTCGGCGGCGTAGGAGCTGAAGGCCACCAGGCGCACTACGCCGACCCGCGGGCGCACCGGGCCCGAGTAGCGGGGGTTGGCGCTGAAGGTGGCGTCGCCGGACCCGTCGAAGGCGGTGAGCAGCCACGGGCCGTCGACGCCCCCCTGCCAGAAGGCCGAGGTGAAGCCGGCGGCGGTGGTCCCGATCCCCTGGAGGTAGGCGAGGACCTGGCGACAGGCGGCCAGCGTGCGCGCGGCGCCGTAGGTCCCGTTCGCGCACGCCGGTGCGGGGCCGGTCGCCGAGCGCGACCAGGCGGGGTCGAGGGGCACGACGTTGGCGAGGTCGTTGCCCATCAACCAGTCCAGGTTGACCCGGGTCGAGAAGGTCAGGGTCACGAGGTTCCCCTGGACCCGCACGGCTCGCAGGCCCGCGGGCACGCCCCGCACCGCGACCGCGTCGCAGAACGCGCTCGGGTCGGCCTCGGCCAGGTTCAAGAAGAACAGGACGCTCGTGCCGTCGACCGGGCGGCCGTCGGCGAAGTGCCAGCCGCGCATCGCGAAGCTCACCTGGGTGGTCGTCTTGTTGGTCGTGGGCGTCGTCGCCGGCGAGAGGGCGGCCTGGTAGCCGGGCGATCCTGAGAGGCCGTACCAGTAGAGGGGGCGATAGAGGAGGTCCTGGAACTGCTGGACGTTGGCGAGGGTGTCCTGGGCGCACCCCTCGAGTGGGAAGATGCTGGTCGGAGGGGCTCCGGGGGTCTCGCCCACGGAGAGCACCCCGGCCGCGCCGGCGCGCGGGGCCGCGACGACGAGGGCGGCGACCAGGGCGGCCGCGGCGAACGCTATCCGCAGGGGTTGAATGGCGGGGCCTTTCGGTCGGGTCGCCCCAACCCTACCCAGGCCCTAGGCGAGCGCGGCGCGCACGACGGCGTCGAGGGTGGGGTGCGCGAAGGCGAAGCCGGCCGCCTCGAGCCGACCCGGGAGCGCGCGCTGGCTGGCGAGCAGGAGCTCCTCGGCCATCTGGGCGCCGAGCGCGAGGCGCAGGGCGAACGACGGAACGGCGACGAGGCCGGGTCGGTGAAGGGCCCGAGCCAGGGCGCGGGTCAGCTCGGCGTTGGTGGCCGGGGTGGGGGCGACGAGGTTCAGCGCGCCGCCGAGGCGGTGGTCGAGGGCGAAGAGCGTCGCGCGGACGTGGTCGTCGAGCGAGATCGGGCTCACCCACTGGGTCCCCGGACCGAGGCGTCCGCCCAGGCCGGCCCGAAAGAGGGGGAGCTGACGGGCGAGGGCGCCCCCGCGCGCGTCGAGGACGATCCCGGTGCGCAGCACGGCGACCTCGCCCCCGGCCACGGCGTAGCCCTGGGCCGCGTCCTCCCAGGCGACACAGACGTCGGCGAGGAAGCCCTCACCGGGGCCGGACGTCTCGTCGAGGATCTCGTCCCCGCGCGAGCCGTAGTAGCCGATGGCCGACGCGCTCACGAGGTGGGCCCGCGAGTCGGCGCGCGCCAGGAGCTCGGCGACAAAGCGCGTCGCGTCGACCCGCGAGTCGCGGATCGCGCGGCGGCGGGCCAGGCTCCAGCGTCGCTCGCCGATGCCCGCCCCGGCCAGGTTCACCACGGCGTCGAGCCCTCCCAGGCGCCGGGCGTCCTCCGGGGCGATCGCTCGGGCGGAGGGGTCCCAGGGGATCGTCGGGCGCGTCGAGGGGGCCGACCCGGGCCGGGCGAGGACGACGACCTCGTCCCCGCGCGCCTCCAGCGCACCGGCGAGGGCGCGCCCGAGCAGGCCGCTCGCCCCGGTCAGGCCGACGCGCACGCGTCCTCCCACGCCGAGGCGACGGCGGCCGCGAGCTGGTCGGGGCTGGACAGGTGCGCCCCGTGGACCGCCCCGGGGATCTCGAGGGTGCGCACGAGGGGGTTCGCGTCGGCGAGGGCGCGCGCGAGGGCGCGGTAGTGCGCCGCGTGGCCCGACCCGCCGTAGACGTAGACGAAAGGGACCGACAGGTCCGACGGGTCGAAGGGGCGCGGGCCCGCGAGCGCCGCGAGGTCGGCGCGCAGGGCGGGCCCGTCGGCGCGGCGCGAGTCGCGCTGGCGCTCGCTCAGCCGCTCCCACGCCTCGTCCGAGACGACCCGCCGGAAGAACCGCTCGGCCTCGAGCCGGGGGTCGTCCCCGGTGGGGGCGGGCGCCCCCGGACGGCGCACCAGCCAGGGGAAGGGGGACTCGTAGGCCACGACGAGGCCGATCGCTTCGGGCGTGCGCAGGGCGGCGCCCATCGCCACGAGCCCGCCGAAGCTGTGGCCCAGCACGAGGACCGGGCCCGAGCGCGCCTCGGCCTCCACCACCCTCACGAGGTCGCCGACGTGGTCCTCGAGGTCGCCCACGCCCCGGTCGCGCGAGCCCTGGTAGCCACGTCGGTCGTAGGCGACGACGGCGAGGTGGTCGAGGCGTCGCGCCACCCGGGCGAAGGACGCGGCCCGGTCCAGCGCGCCGTGGACGCAGACCAGCGTCGCGCTCGGGTGCTCCAGCGGTCGCCGGGCGAGGGCGAGCCCCTCGACCGGGCTGTCGGCGACGAAGTGGAGGGCACCGGGGGAGCGCGTCCGGGTCACCTCGCGAACCTAGCGTCGCGCCGGCCCACCCCGTCGTTATCGAGGTGGCGGCCCTAGTCTTGGAACCGTGACTGCGCCCTCGAACCCCCCCGGTCGGCGCGCGAGCGGGTCGTTCGGTCCCAACGCCTGGCTCGTGGACGACCTCTTCGACCGCTACCTCGCCGACCCCGCGTCGGTCTCGACGAGCTGGCGGGAGTTCTTCGTCGACTACCAGCGCTCGACGGTGCCCTCGGTGGCCGGGGTCGCGACCTCGGCGCCCGAGCCGGCCCCGACCTCCGCGCCCGAGGTGGACGCCGGACCGGCGGCCCCGCTGCGCGGCGCGGCGGCTCGGGTGGTCGCGAACATGACCGCGAGCCTGGCCATCCCCACCGCGACGAGCGTGCGCACGGTGTCGGCGCGTCTGCTCGAGATCAACCGCTCCGCCCTCAACGAGTCGCTCGCGCGCACGACCGGGGCGAAGGTCTCCTTCACCCACCTGATCGGCTACGCCGTCGTCAAGGGGCTGCTCGCCGTGCCGTCGCTGAACGCGGCCTTCGTTGAGTCCGTCGACGCCAAGGGCACCCCGGGGGTGCGCCGCCACGAGCGCGTCGGCCTGGGCCTCGCCGTCGACGTCGAGCGCAAGGACGGCTCGCGCGGGCTGCTGGTGCCGGTCGTGCGCGACGCCGACACGCTGGGGTTCCGCGACTTCCTCCTGCGCTACGAGGACCTCGTGCGCAAGGTCCACGCCGGTGCCTTCGGCGCCGACGACCTGGTGGGGGCGACGGTGTCGCTGACCAACCCGGGCACCCTGGGCACCGTCCAGTCGGTGCCCCGGCTGATGCCCGGCCAGGGCGCGATCATCGGCGTGGGCGCCCTCGCCTGGCCGGCCGGCTTCGAGGCGGCCGACCCGCGGGCGCTCGCCGAGATGGGCGTTGGCAAGGTCCTCACCCTGACCTCGACCTACGACCACCGCATCATCCAGGGGGCCGAGTCGGGCCTCTTCCTCAAGTACGTGGCCGAGTGCCTGACCGGGTCACACGGCTTCTACGACGAGGTCTTCGCGTCGCTCGGCATCCCCTACGAACCGGCCCGATGGTCGGCCGACACCAACGCGGTGGGTGCCGAGGGCGAGGCCGAGCGCGTCTTGAAGCAGATCCGGGTCCAGGAGTTGATCAACATGTACCGGGTGCGCGGGCACCTCGCCGCCCACCTCGACCCGCTCTCGAGCGAGCCACCGCCGCTGCACCCCGAGCTCGACCTGGCGACCTACGGGCTCACGATCTGGGACCTCCAGCGCACCTTCGTCGTCGACGGCCTGGCCGGCCGGAGCGAGGCGACCCTGGAGGAGATCCTCTCGCTCTTGCGCGCGGCCTATTGCCGCACGATGGGCGTCGAGTACGGCCACATCCTCGACCCGGTTCAGAAGCGCTGGATCCAAGAGCGCGTCGAGGGGGTCCGGGCGACGACCTCGCCCGAGGAGCAGCGCCGGATCCTCGCCTCGCTCACCGAGGCGGAGGTCTTCGAGCGCTTCTTGCACTCGCGCTACGTGGGCCAGAAGCGCTTCGGGCTCGAGGGCGCCGAGTCGACCATCGTGGCGCTCCAGACCATCCTCGACGACGCGGCCGACGCCGGCCTCGCCGAGGCGGTCATCGGCATGGCCCACCGCGGGCGGCTCAACGTGCTCGCGAACGTCGTGGGCAAGTCCTACAGCGACATCTTCTCGGAGTTCGAGGGCAACCTCGATCCCGAGAGCGTCCAGGGCAGCGGGGACGTCAAGTACCACAAGGGGGCCCGCGGGGTCTTCAAGAGCCCCAACGGCGCCACCATCGAGGTCTCCATGGCCTCGAACCCGAGCCACCTCGAGGCCGTGAGCCCGGTGGCCGAGGGGATCGTGCGCGCCAAGCAGGACCTCGTGCTGCGCCCGCCGGCGGTCGCCCCCAACGTGGCCGTCTACGGCTTCTACCCCTACCTGCCGATCCTCATCCACGGCGACGCGGCCTTCGCGGGCCAGGGGGTGGTCGCCGAGACGCTCAACCTCTCCCAGCTCGCCGGTTACCACGTGGGCGGGGCCATCCACCTGGTGATCAACAACCAGCTCGGCTTCACCACCGCGCCCGAGTCGGCCCGCTCGAGCCAGTACACGACCGACGTCGCCAAGATGATCCAGGCGCCGATCTTCCACGTGAACGGTGACGACCCCGAGGCGTGCGCGCGAGTGGCCCGCCTGGCCTTCGAGTACCGCCAGACCTTCCAGCGCGACGTCGTGGTGGACGTCGTCTGCTACCGCCGCCACGGCCACAACGAGGGCGACGACCCGAGCTACACCCAGCCACTCATGTACAAGGTGATCGACCAGCTGCGCTCGGTGCGAAAGATCTACACCGAGACCCTCGTGCGCCGTGGCGACATCTCGCTCGACGACGCCGAGTCGTTCCTCGACGAGTTCAACGCGCGCCTCCAGAGCGTGCTCGACGAGGTGCGCACCGTGCCCGTGCCCCAACTCGCGCGCGTGCCGGTGTCCGAGGTCCCGACCGACCCGCCGGCGCCCGAGACCGGCGTCGCCCGAGAGACGCTCCTCACGGTGGCGCGCACCTCGGTGACCGGTCCCGAGGGGTTCGTCGTGCACCCCAAGCTCGAGCGACAGTTCGCCCAGCGCCTCGCCCAGCTCGACGCCGGTGAGGTCGACTGGGCCTTCGGCGAGGCGCTGGCCCTGGGCACGCTCGCGCTCGAGGGCACCAACGTGCGCCTCACCGGGCAGGACTCGCGCCGCGGGACCTTCTCGCACCGCCACGCGGCCCTGATCGACTACGAGACCGGCGAGCAGGTGGTGCCCCTCTCGGAACTCGACGCGCCGGGTTTCATCACGGTGCGCGACTCGCTGCTCTCGGAGTACGCGGCGCTGGGCTTCGAGTACGGCTACTCGGTCGAGGCGCCGCGCTCGCTCGTCGTCTGGGAGGCCCAGTTCGGCGACTTCTTCAACGGGGCCGAGATCATCGTCGACAACTTCCTCGTCGCCGCGGAGGACAAGTGGGGCCAGCGCGCGGGGCTCGTCATGCTCCTGCCCCACGGCTACGAGGGCCAGGGCCCCGAGCACTCGAGCGGGCGCATCGAGCGCTTCCTCTCGCTCTCGGCGCGCAACAACATCCGCGTCGCCCAGCCCACCACCGCGGCGCAGTACTTCCACCTGCTGCGCAGCCAGGTGAAGCGCGAGCGGGTGACCCCACTCGTGGTCTTCACGCCCAAGTCGATGCTGCGCGCCGTGGCGACCCGCTCCCCGCTGGAGGCGCTCGTCACGGGCTCGTTCCAGAGCGTCCTCGACGACCCCGGCGCCGATCGGGCGAGCGTGACCCGGGTGGTGCTCGCCTCGGGCAAGGTGGCCCACGAGGCGCTGGCCCGGCGCGACGAGGTCGGCGCGCGCGGCGTCGCGGTCGTGCGGGTCGAGCAGCTCTACCCCTGGCCGGCCGGGGCGATCGAGGGTGTGCTCGCCGGCTACCCCGGGGTGAGCGAGGTGGTCTGGCTCCAGGAGGAGCCCGAGAACATGGGCGCGTGGCCCTTCGTGCACCACCGGCTCCACGCCCACCTGCGCGAGCGCGCCGTGGCCCACGTCGCGCGCGCCGAGTCGGCCAGCCCGGCCACCGGGAGTGGCCTCGTCCACGGCGCCGAGCAGGCCGACCTGCTGGCCCGGGCGCTCGGGTGAGCGCCGCGCGCGCCAAGGCGCGTGTCGTCGTCGACGGCTCGAACATCGCGACCGAGGGGCGCGTCACCCCGAGTCTCGCCCAGCTCGACGAGGCGGTGCGCGCCTACATCGAGGAGAACCCCGGTGCCGACGTGATCGTCGTGGTCGACGCGACCTTCGAGCACCGGGTGCCGGCGGCGGAGCGGGCGGCCTTCGGTGAGGCCATATTGGCCGGCGAGGTCGTGACCCCCCCGGCGGGGGCGATCGGGCGCGGCGACGCCTTCATCTTGAAGATCGCCGACCGGATCGACGCCGTCGTCTTGTCGAACGACTCGTTCCAGGAGTTCCAAGAGGAGTACCCGTGGCTCTTCGACGAGGGCCGCCTCGTCGGGGGCAAGCCGGTGCGTGGGGTCGGCTGGGTCTTCACCACGCGCCTGCCCGTGCGCAGCCCGAAGGTCCTGCGCCAGGTGAAGAGGGCGGCCAAGGCCGCCGCCCCCGCCGAGGCGCCGGTCAAGCGCGCCGCGAAGAAGGCGGCCAAGGCCCCCGCCCCCGCCGAGGCGCCGGTCAAGCGCGCCGCGAAGAAGGCCACCAGGGCCGTGACCGCGACCAAGCCCGAACCGGTGACCGGAGTAGAGCCGGTGGCCAAGGCGAAGAGGGCGGCCAAGGCCGCCGCCCCCGCCGAGGCGCCGGTCAAGCGCGCCGCGAAGAAGGCGGCCAAGGCCCCCGCCCCCGCCGAGGCGCCGGTCAAGCGCGCCGCGAAGAAGGCGGCCAAGGCGACCCCGGCGGCGACCCCGGCGGCGCCGGTCAGGCGCGCCGCGAAGAAGGCGCCGGCCCCCGCCCCCGCGCCCGAGGCCGCCCTCGAGCCGGCCGTGGCGCTGCGACGCGGGCGCCACCCGGTCAACCCCGAGGCGGAGTTCACCCGCTTCCTCGCCGCCCACCGAATCGGGGCACGCCTGACCGGCGAGGTCGTGACCTTCACCTCCCACGGCGCGGTCGTCACCGTCGAGGTGCGCGGCGGCGGGCGCGTCGAGTGCTACGCCCCCACCGCCTCGCTCGGCTCGCCGCCGCCGGCGCGGGCTCGCGACGTCCTCAGCCGGGGCGAGCGGCACGCCTTCAAGCTGGTCGCGGTGGATCCCGAGCGGCGGATCGCGGAGCTCGCGCTGGCGTGAGCGATCTCTCCCTCGACCCGCTCCACTGGCTGCCCCACCGACCGCCCTTCCTCCTGCTCGACGCCATGACCTCGATCGAGCCCGGGGTCGCGGCCACCGGCCGCTGGACCCTGCGCGGGGACGAGTGGTTCTTCCCGGGCCACTTCCCTGGGATGCCGGTGACCCCGGGGGTCCTGCTGCTCGAGTCGATCGCCCAGTGCGGGGCGGTGGCGGTGCTCGCCGACCCCCGTTACGCCGGGCGGCTGCCCCTCTTCGGGGGCGTCGAGCGGGCCCGGTTCCGTCGTCAGGTCGTCCCGGGCGACACCGTCGAGCTCGAGTGCTCGATGTCGCGGCTGTCGGCGCGCGGCGGTCGGGGCTCGGGCCGGGCCAGCGTCGAGGGCACCCTCGCCGCGGAGTGCGAGCTCTTGTTCGTGCTGGCCGACCGCCCGTGAGGGTCGTCACCTGGAACGTCAACTCGCTCAACGCGCGCCTCGCGCGCGTGCTCGAGTGGCTCGAGGCGAACGCTCCGGACGTGGCGCTCCTCCAAGAGACCAAGCTGCGCGAGGCGGCCTTCCCGACCGAGGCGTTCGCCGCCCTGGGCTACGAGGGGGCCCACGTCGGCCAGGGCCAGTGGAACGGCGTCGCGGTCCTCTCGCGGGTCGGGATCGCCGACGTCGAGCGCGGCCTGAGCGACGGGGAGGCCCGCCTGGTGGGGGCGACCTGCGGGGGGCTGCGGGTCTACTCGTGCTACGTCCCCAACGGCCGGGCCCTCGACGACCCCCACTACGCGTACAAACTGCGCTGGCTCGACGAGCTGTCCGACCGGCTCGCCCGGCGGGACCGGTCGGGGCCACTGCTGGTCGCCGGCGACTTCAACGTCGCCCCGGCCGACCTCGACGTCTGGGACCCGGCGGCGCTGGCGGGGCTGACCCACGTGAGCGAGCCCGAGCGGGCCGCCCTCGAGCGGCTCGAGGCGACCGGCCTGGTCGACGTGGTGCGCGCGCTGCACCCCGACGAGCCCTGCTTCACCTGGTGGGACTATCGCGGGGGCGCCTTCCACCGGGGCTGGGGGATGCGCATCGACCTCGTCTACGTCGACGCCGACCACGCGACGGCCGTGCGCGCGGCCTACGTCGACCGCGACGCCCGCAAGGGCGTGAAGCCCTCGGACCACGCGCCGGTGGTGGTCGACCTCGACCTCTAGCGCGGGGCGAAGACCGCCTCGACGAGGCGCGGCCCAGGCTCGGCGGCGGCCGCGAGCGCGCTGACGAGCTCCTCGGCGGTGGTCGCGCGCTCGCCCGGGACCCCGAGGCCGCGCGCGAGCGCGACGTAGTCGAGGTCGGGGCGCGAGAGGTCCATGAGCGACGCGCTCGACGAGCCCTCGGCGAAGGGCCCGAGTCGCTGGCGCTCCCACTCGAGGATGGCGTAGCGCCGGTTCACCAGGACCACGACGGTCACGTCGAGCCCCTCACGGGCCATGGACCACAGGGCCGGCGCGCTGTAGAGGAAGGAGCCGTCGGCGACGAGGGCGAGCACCCGGGCCGAGGTGCCCACGGCGGCCCCCAGCGCGCAGGGCAGTCCGTAGCCGAGGGCGTGGCCGGTGAGCGTGGTGATCCGGTGCGCCGGCGAGGCGTCGGTCGCGGCGAAGAGGTGCAGGCCCGAGGTGATCGACTCGTCCACCACGACCGTCCCCTCGGCGAGAGTGGCGCCCACCGCCGCACAGAGGGTCTCGGGGGTGAGGGCGCCCGTCGGCGCCGGGGGTGGCCCGGGCGGCGCGTGGGTCGCGCGCGACGGCGCGCCGAGGCCCTCGGCGAGGGCCTCGAGGGCCCCGAGCGCGTCCTCGCCGGGCGCGGCGAGGGAGGAGACGCGGGCGTCCGGGCGCACGAGCCGTCCGGCCACCCCCTCGTAGTCGAAGGGGCCGACGGGCTCGCGCGCGCCCACGAGCACGAGCTCGTCGACCTCGCTCAGCTGGGCCTGGGCGAACTCGGGCACGTAGTTGACCCGCTCGAGGGTCGGCGCGCCCGCCCCGTGGTCGACGATGCCCGGGAAGGGCTCCATGAGGAGGCGCACGCCCGCTCTCGCCGCGACCCGGGCCGCCCGCTCGAGTCCGCGTCGGGTGAGGGCCGCGCCCCCGAGCAGGAGGGCCGTGCGCGGTCCCCTCGCGCGGGCCACCGACTCGAGGGCGTCGGGGTCCACGGGACGCGCCGGGCCCGGAGCGACCGCCACGAGGGGTTCGGCGCAGGGCTGGCCGGCGGCGTCGGAGGCGACCGCGAGCACGGCCGGGCGGCCCGGCGGGCCGTAGGCGGCGCGCAGCGCGTCGGCGGTGTCGGTGCCGAGGCGCGCGCCCGACACGGCGCGCCGGTACCACCCGC
>JAKBNI010000092.1 GCA_021831125.1 Actinomycetes bacterium
ACTCGGGCATCGTGAAGACGCAGCGGTACCCGCGGGCCGCCGCGATCATGGCGAGGGCGATCCCGGTGTTCCCGCTGGTGGGCTCGACGATGAGCCCGCCCGGGGCGAGCCGGCCGTCGCGCTCGGCGGCCTCGACCATGGCGAGGGCGGCCCGGTCCTTCACCGAGCCCGAGGGGTTGAAGTACTCGAGCTTGACGAGCACGGTGGCTCCGAGCCCCTCAGCGAGCCGGTTGAGGCGCACGAGGGGGGTGTGGCCGATGAGACGAGTGATGTCGGGGGCGACGGACACGGGACCTCCTAGGAGACGGACACTCAGGGGCGAGTCGAGCCTAGGGGCGAGAGCTCGACGAGGGAGCGGCTCAGGGGATCGACGGCGCCTGCGTCCGGTCGGCCCCCGTCTTGTGCGGCCACCAGAACCATCTCCCGAGGGCGAGGGCGAGGGCGGGCACGAGGACCGTGCGCACCAGGAGCGTGTCGAGGAGCACGCCGGTGCACACGATCACCCCGACCTGGGTGAGGGTGATGAGGGGGAGCACGCCGAGCACGAGGAAGACCGAGGCGAGGAGTACCCCGGCCGAGGTGATGACGCCCCCGGTGGAGCGCAGCGCCGAGAGCATCCCCGCCGCCGGCCCCAGCCGCTCGGACTCCTCCTTCGCCCGGGCCGTCAGGAAGATGTTGTAGTCCACCCCGAGGGCTACCAGGAAGAGGAAGGCGTAGAAGGCCGTGCCCGTGTCGAGGGCGGGGTAGCCGAGGAGGTGCTGGAAGACGAACCAGGCGACGCCCATCGCCGCGAAGTACGAGGCGAGGACCGTCCCGAGGAGGAGGAGCGGCGCGATGATCGAGCGCAGGAGCACGAGCAGCACCGCCACCACCACGAGCAGGATCAGGACCGAGAGACGCAGGGCGTCTCGGTTGAGGTAATGGGCGAGGTCGAGGTTGGTCGCCGAGTCCCCACCGACGGCCGCTCGCGGCACGGCGGTGGCGAGTCGCTGGCGCAGGCCGTCG
Organism: Actinomycetes bacterium; assembly: GCA_021831125.1. Taxonomy (GTDB): domain Bacteria; phylum Actinomycetota; class Acidimicrobiia; order Acidimicrobiales; family RAAP-2; genus RAAP-2. The sequence continues at coordinate 1,006 of JAKBNI010000092.1, forward strand.
ATGAGGGCGTAGGAGGCGGGCGAGCTCGGCGGGGCGTCGGTCGTGAGGTCGAGTTCGGACCAGGTCGCCGAGGCCGGCCCCCGCGATACGGCGACGACACCGGGCACGCGGCGCACGACCGACTCGGTCCGGGCGAGAGAGCCGGTCGGGGTGACGACGACCACCGGCTCGGAGCTCCCGGCGGGGAAGGCGCTCGCCAGTATCTCCTGGCCGACGACGCTCTCGGGCCGTGCGGTGAAGCGCTGGGTGGTCGAGAGGCCGGTCCTCGTCCCGAGGCCGAGGGTCGCGGCGAGGGCGAGGGCGACGAGCGCACCGAGCAGGACGACCCGGGGGCGGCGCGCGACCCCGGCCCCGACCCTCGCGAAGACCCGGCCGGACTCGCGCCGGTCGCCGACGCGCGGCACCAGGGGCCAGAAGGCGCCGCGTCCCACCACGACGAGGGCCGCGGGCAGCGCGAAGAGGGCGAAGGCCGCGGCCACGACGATGCCGATGCCCGAAGCGAAGCCGAGGGCGCGCACCGACATCACCGAGGCGCTCAGCATCAGGGCCAGGGCGACGGTGACCGTGGTCGCCGAGGCGAGGACCGACTCCGCGGTGCGGCGCAGGGCCCGACGCATGGCCCGGAAGCGGTCGGCCTCGTGGTGGAGCTCGTCGCGGTAGCGCGCGATGAGCAGTAGCGCGTAGTCGGTACCCGCGCCGAAGACCAGCACCTCGGCGATGCCGGTCGACGAGCCGTCCAGGCGGATGCCCAGGTGGGGCGCGAGGTGGCCCGCGACGACGGCCGCCACCTGGTCGGCGAGACCGATGACGAGGAGGGGGACCAGCCAGAGCACCGGTGAGCGGTACGTGAGGATGAGCAGGGCCGCCACGACGATCACGGTGGCGATGAGCAGTGTGGTGTCGGCGCCGTTGAAGACCTGTCCGAGGTCGGCGGTGAAGGCGGGACCGCCCGTGACGGCCGTCGCGACCCCGCGGGGGTGAAGGTGGGTGAGCGCCCGGCGTAGGGCGAGGACCCGGTCGGCGACCGCGTTGGCACTGGGCGCGCTCGCCACGGCCAGGGCGACGACGGCCACCCGGTGGTTCGCCGAGACGACCACGCCACCGAGCGGCGCCGACACCGAGCGCGGGGGGGCCGAGGCGACGGCCGCCACGAGCAGGGGCACGCTGTCGCGCACGGCCGCGACGGCCGACCCGCTGAGCGGGCGGTGGTCGGTGCGGTAGTAGACGACGATCGCCGGCTGGCTCGTCGAGGCGGGCAGGAGGCTCTGGCGGTGGTCGACGATCCAGGACTGGGCGCTGTGGGGCAGGCCGCTCACGGTGCTCGGCTCGGCCAGGGGGACGGAGCGCATCGACATCACGCCGCCGACGAGCAGGAGGAAGAGGACGAGGACGGCGAGGGCGCTGCGGGTCCGGGTGGGGCTGGGGAGGCGCACGGTATCTCCGGGTCTTTCGTTCGGCTCACACTAGGGTGACCGGTCCGTGACCCGCGCCGGCGCCGTGCGACGTGCGCGAACCCCCAGGGGGTCCGACGGGGCCGGTACCATGCGCTGACGCGCACCCTGACCTTCCTCTTCAGTGACCTCGAGGGGTCGACCGCGCTGGTGCGCCGACTGGGTGACGCCGCGTACGCCGAGGTCCTCGCCGACCACCACCGGGTGGTGCGGGGCGCCCTCGGCCAGTTCTCGGGGCGTGAGGAGGGGACCCAGGGAGACGCCTTCTTCGCCACCTTCGAGTCGGCGGGGGCGGCCGTCGCCTGCGCGATCGAGATCGACCGACGTCTCGCCACCCACCCGTGGCCCGACGGGGTCGAGGTGCGCGTGCGCATCGGGGTCCACACCGGCGAGGCCAGCGAGAACGAGACCGGTCTCGTCGGCTACGAGGTTCACCGGGCCGCGCGCATCGCCGCGGTGGGGCACGGGGGACAGATCCTCCTCAGCGCGGCGACCGCCGGGCTCGTCGAGTCGGCCCTGGAGAGCGGTGTGGGACTGGTGGACCTCGGCGCGCACCGGCTGAAGGACCTCGGCCGACCCGAGACTCTCTTCCAGGTTCAAGCGCCAGGTCTCGCGACCGTCTTCGCGCCCTTGCGCTCCCTCGACAACCCGGAGCTCGCGAACAACCTGCCGGCGTCGCTCAGCCCCTTCATCGGACGAGCCGACGAGGTGAGCGAGGTCGTCGCGCGAGTCCGGGCGTCGCGGCTGGTGACCCTGACGGGCGCCGGGGGCGCCGGGAAGACCCGGCTGGCCCTCCAGGCGGCGGCCGAGCTGCTCGACGGGTCGAGCGACGGTGCGTGGCTGGTCGAGCTGGCTCCGCTCTCGAGCCCCGAGGAGGTGATCGCGGCGATCCTGTCGGTCTTCGGCCTCCAGCCGGAGGCCGGCGAGACGAGCGAGGCGGCCCTCGTGCGAGCCCTGCGGGGCCTGGACGCGCTGGTGATCCTCGACAACTGCGAGCACGTCGTCGACGAGGTCGCCGACGTCGCCGACGTGGTGGGACGCAGTGCCCCGCGCGTGCGCATCCTCGCCACCTCGCGCGAGCCCCTCGGCGTCGGCGGCGAGGAGGTGATCCGGGTCCGCTCGATGGGCCTGCCGCCCCCCGAGGCCATGACCCTCGCTGAGGTCGCGGGGTACGACGCGATCGAGCTGTTCGTCGCCCGGGCGCGCTCCCACGACCGCGACTTCGTCCTCACCGACGAGGGGGCGCCGGTCGTCGCTTCGATCTGCCGTCGCCTCGACGGGATCCCGCTCGCGATCGAGCTGGCCGCGGCGCGCACCGCGACGATGTCGCTCGGTGACCTCCACGACCGACTCGACCAGCGGTTCCGCCTCCTCACCGGTGGCAGTCGTAACGCGCTGCCGCGTCAGCAGACGCTCGCGGCGACCATCGCGTGGTCATACGACCTGCTCTCCGAGGTCGAGCGGCGCGCGCTGCGTCGCCTCACCGTCTGCGTCGACGGCTTCGACCTCGCGGCCGCCGAGGCGGTGTGCGCGACCGACGACCTCGGGGGCGTCGAGGTCGACGAGGTCGTGAGCTCTCTTGTCACCAAGAGCCTCGTCGGCACCGAGCGAGATCGCGAGTCCGTGCGCTACCGGCTCCTCGAGACGGTTCGCCAGTTCTGCGCCGACGCCCTCGTCGCCGAGGGGGCCGACGAGGTGACCGATGCGCGACGTCGCCACGCCGAGCACTACCTCGCGGTGTCCGCCCAGGGCCGGGTTGCCCTCACGCACGGGGGCACGGTGCGATGGATGCACCGCCTCGACGTCGAGTGGGGGAACCTCCGGGCGGCCGTCCAGTACCTCCTCGATGCGCCAGGGCGGGCGGGCGACGCGATCGGACTTCTCGCGAACATGACGATGTACGTCGCTTTCGCCTCTCGTGCGGAGACGCGCGACCTCCTCGACGCGGCGCTGGCGAGTGCCGACGACGCCTCCGACGCGACTCTTGCCAGGGTCCTCTTCCTCGACGCCGCGATGCGTGGGGCGCAAGTGGCGGACGAGGCGGGGCTTCGGGGCGTCGCGCACGACGTGGAGCGCGTAGTCGCCGTCGCCCGGGCCGCCAGTGACGAGGAGATGGAGACACGGGCGATCCTCGGGCTCGTGACGATCCGTCGGGGACTCGTTGAGTCACTCGACGACTCCGACGTGACGCGTCTCGAGACCCTCGCCGAGACGTCTACTGATGACCTGGTCGCCGGCTGTGCGTATCAAGCCCTCGCGCGCCTCTTCTCGGGCGGACCGGAGAGCTCGGGGGACAGCGCCCGTGGCGAGTCCCTCCGTCAGCAGGCCCTCGACCACTTCCGGCGCGCGGGCTCGACCATCGACATCTGTGCCGTCCTCACCGACGGAGCCCACGCGGCACTGGTCGAGGGCGGCTCGCTCGAGTCCTCCCTGGCCCTCAACCTCGAGGCGCTGGAGCTCGCCCGCGAGGCCGGGGCCTATGGGCTCACGTCGAACATCTCGGCGAACCTCGGGGTCACCTACGCGCTCGATGGACAGCCCGAGCGGGTTGACGAGTACCTCCGACCTACCGTGCGCTGGATGAAGAGCCACGACTCCATGACCAGCCTTCTCGGTGCGGTCGCCCTCGCCGCCGCCGCGTCCGCCCGGTACGTGGGTGAATTTGAACGGTCCGCCATCCTGGTGGGCGCGGTCGACGCGCTCCTCAATCAGCGTGTCGAGCTGGGCTTCGTTTGGACGCCGCGTGAGCGCGAGATGTACGACGGCCTCGTCAGAGACCTCTCCGACGCGCTCGGCGACGACTACGCGACGTGCCTACGACGTGGCGCGGAGCTCAGCTCCGACGGCGTCCTCGATCTCGTGGCTGGTCGGAGGTGAGGTGCGCTCACTAGCCAACCAGTGAGAAGTGGCCCACCGACCCTGGTGGTCGTCCGTTCCCCACTCATTCGGGATCTCCGGTTCTGCCGCGACCTCGGTCCTCGCGACGCACGAGCCGCGCGCCGGCCCCGCTGACGCCGCGTCGCTATCGGCGGCGCCCACTAAGGGCGCACCGGTGGAAACACGTGCCAGCGCCCCTCGGAGACCACCCCGACCACTTCGTCGCGCACCACGACGGCTGACTGGTCGTCGAGCGCGTAGGTAGGCGCCGGAATCCCCTTCGCCCACGCCTCGACGTTGGCCATTGAAGAGTCTTCAAACATTGGATCGGGATTGTCCACGTGCACGCGCAAGGCGAAGTCGACGAGACCCAGGGCCCGATCACCCTCGTGCACCATCTCACTACCGGCGGGGACGAACCGAGCATTGAACTCTGCGTCGCAGTTGAAAGGGGTCATCACGATGCTCCCCGCGCTGCAGCCCACGTAGGTCAGGTTGGTCAGCGTTGGAAGGAGTCCGGCCAGTCCCGAACGCTTCATCCAGTAGCTCAGGTAGAGGACGTTGCCGCCGTAGACGTAGAGGGCGTCGGTCTCTCGGAGCATCGGGATCCAACTCTCCTCTTGGATGCTCGGGAGCGCGGTCAGCTCGAGCACGCCCAGCGAGTTCCACCCCAGCTCCGCGAAGGGACTCGCGGCGTTGCCCGAGATCGCTCGCCAGGCGCCGAAGGCTCCACCGGGAAACGGGTACATCCCGGCGGCGACGATGAGCGCGCTGGACTCGGCTACGGGCTTACCCATGAGGTCGACCAGGGCGGCATGGATGCTCGGATTCGTGATGCCCGCTGACGTCAACAAGAACTTCATAGCCCCCACCCGTCGCTCTCCGGCCACGCTATAGCGACGGTGGAAGTGAAGACCTTCCTCCGCACATTTCCGTCCCACGCAAGTGCTTCATTCTCTGGCGCGGGCGAGTGGCCCGAATCGGACTTCCGGGATTCGACCGGCAGGATGCTGGCGGCGCAAGCGGATGGCGGAGTGACTCTGCTGTCCCGGGTCAGCGGATGTGACCCGCGCACCAGTGAAAGCGAATACTCAAGAGGTTGGGGGATCTTTGTCCAAATCCCCCCGAGTGGGGCTAGTAAGAATCGAACTTACGACCTCGTCATTATCAGTGACGCGCTCTAACCGACTGAGCTATAGCCCCGAGGACGTACCAATCTACACCAGCCCCTCACGGGGCGGT
>JAKBNI010000011.1 GCA_021831125.1 Actinomycetes bacterium
ACCGCGGGATCGACCCCCCCGGGTGGCTGACTCCCACCCTCTTCGCGCCAACTCTTCGGTTCAGCCATCTCCGGGCACGCACCTCGGAACATGAGCCCTCACAGCGCGTTGTTCAACAGGCTCCTAGACCGACCACTCGTCGAAGTGGCGCTCGACCTCGCTGTGGTCGTACGCCCAGCGCGCGTTGGCCACGAACTCCCCCAGCGCCACCGGGTCGATCTCGCCCGGGGCCCGCTCCACCCCGGAGCGCACGTCGACCCCGAAGACCGGGTAGCGCTGGACCACCCCGATGACGCTGTCGGGGTCGAGGCCGCCCGCGGCGATCACCGGGGTGCGCGGGCCCGAGAGCGCGAGCAGGTCGAGGGAGGCCCCGAGGGCGGCCGGCTCGTCGAGGTCCGGCACCAACAGGTAGTCGACGCCCCCGGCGGTCGTGAGCCGCTCGGCGTCGTAGGGCACCGCCCGCAGCAGGTGGTTCACCCGGTCGCTCACGTAGAGCAGGTCCTCCAGGGCCGCCGGCCCGGCGACCTCGACCGCCGCGAGGCCGGTGGCGTTGGCCACCTCGACGATCCGCTGGGGCAGCTCGTGGTGGAACGAGCCCACGGCGACCACGCCCGCGGGGAGGCGCTTAACGATGTCGCCCACCGTCGCGACGGGGACCTGACGCTCGCTGCGCGAGACGTCGAACGAGACGGCGTTGGCCCCCAGCGCCACCGCGAAGAGGGCGTCCTCTTCCGTGGTGACCCCCGAGACCTTGACGAAGAGGCCCTCAGCCGCTAGACGCATGGACCGCCCCCACGAGGGCCACCCTACTCAGGGAGGGTTCCGACCTCGTCGACCTCGTCGATCGCGACCTCGCCGTAGAGCCCGGCGACGACCGTGCGGTGCGCGACCGCGAGCGCGTGGACCGCACCGTCGCGCACGACCGCCGTCGTCACCCCGCGCGGCCCCTCGGGTCCACGAGAGGCGAGCACCTCCTCGATCGCCTCGACGCTCGGGGCGCTCGCGGTGACGAGGCGCCACGGCACGCGCGCGCCGCGCGCGTCGAGGCGCCCGACCAGCTCCTGGCCGGTGTAGCACCCCTTGGTGAACGACACCGTCGCCTCAAGCACCCGACGGCCGAGCCCGTGCGGGGTGAGCCCGCGCGTCGACTCGGGCGCCCCCGGCCAGCGCGCGGCCACCCGGGCGCCCACGGTCGCGTAGGGCCCGTCCACGCCCTCGGCGAGCTCGAGCGCGCACGCGACGCGCAGCCTGAATCGCGCCAGACGAGCGAGGGTCACCTCGGCGAGCGCGCGCTCGAGCACCAAGGCGACGTCGCCCTCGCGGCGGGTGACGTACACCGGCGCGACGACGGCGCTGTCGGGCGCCAGGACGAGGCTCCAGCGCGGTTCTTCGAGCGCGGTCACCTCCTGGGTGAGCTGGCCCGAGAGGAACGACTCGGCCTCGGGCCCCGAGACCACGACCGCCGACCAGGCGAGTGGCGTGGCCTCGGGCTCGGGTGCGACGGTCACGACCAGTACGCTAGGCGCCGACCGTCCCGACCCACCCGCTCGAGGCCCCATGTCGACCCAGACCGAGATCAACACGATCACCTCGACCATGGCCGAGGTCGCCGCGCGCATCACGACCCTCGTCGAGCACGACGGCGAGGATCTCGCGCCCGACGTCTACACCGAGCTCGTCGCCGCCGAGCGGACCGTCGGCGCGCTCGTGCGCCGACTGGGGCGCATCGCCCAACGCGTGGCCTAGCGCCGTCGTCCCGGTAGGGTTCCCCCGTGCCGATCACGTGGCGGTGTGTCCCCTCCCTGACCCCGCCCGAGCGCCTCGAGGTGCTCAGCCTGCTCGACCGCACCGAGGCCGAGCTCGGCCGCGAGGCCATCGACGAGGGTCGCCGGCGCGCGGTCGTGCACCGTCGCCGGGCCGAGCACTGGCTGGCCTACGACACGGCCCTCGCGGGCTACGCGTCGGCCACGCCCGGAGCCCACACCACCGTCGAGATGTGCGGCGGGGGGGTCGACCCCGCGCTGCTACGGGCCCTGCGAGAACGCCATGAGCTGATCGACTGGTGGACCCGCGACCGCGCCGACGCCCCCCTCGGCGGAGACGCGGTGCGCATGCTCCAGCTCTTGCGGGCGCGCCTGCCCGTCGAGGTCGACCCGGTCCCCGAGGGCGCCGTGCTGCGCACCTTCGAGCCGTCGCGCGACGCCACCGCCTGGCTCGCCCAGAACAACGCGGCCTTCGCCGACCACCCCGAGCAGGGGGCCTGGGACGAGGCCGACCTCGCCGAACGCATGGCCGAGCCGTGGTTCGACCCCTCGGGCTTCCTCGTGCTCGAGCTCGACGGCCGGCTGGCCGCGTCGTGCTGGACCAAGGTGCACGAGCTGCACCCCGACCGCTTCGGCGAGATCTACGTCATCTCGGTCGACCCCGCCTTCCAGGGTCGCCGGCTGGGTCGCCTGATGGTCACCCAGGGCCTGCACGTCCTCGCGCGGCGTAACGTCGCCTCCGCCGTCTTGTTCGTGGACGAGTCCAACGAGCCGGCCCGACGTCTCTACGCGTCGCTCGGCTTCAGCCTCGAGCGCGAGGACCTCCTCGTGCGCTTCTCCGGTGCCGCCTAGCCGACGCCGACCAGGTGACCGATCCCGAAGGTGACGGCCGCCGAGAGGCCCGTGATGAGCAGCATGCGACCCGCGGCGTAGACGAGGCCGCGCCGGGTGAAGTGGCCGACGCCGGCCCCCACGGCGGCGGTGACGATCGCGGTGAGCCCGACCGACCACCACACCTCCTGGCCCGAGGTGGTCACCAGCCAGGGCACCAACGGCACGAGGGCGCCGAGGGAGAAGAGCAGGAACGACGACAGCGCGGCGGTCCAGGGCGCCCCGATCGCACTCGGGTCGACACCGAGCTCCTCGCGGGTGTGGGTGCGCAGGGCGAGCTCCGGGTCGCGCATGAGGTCGGTGCTCAGCCGCTCGGCCAACTCCTCGCTGATGCCCTGGTCGATGAAGGTCTGGCGCAGCTCGATGCGCTCGTCCTCGGGGGAGGTGGCGAGGGCCTGGCGCTCGACCTCGATCTCGTAGAGCAGGAGCTCGCGCTGGGAGCGCACCGAGAGGTACTCGCCGCTGCCCATCGAGAAGGCGCCGGCGACCAGCCCCGCCAGGCCCGCGAGCCGCACGACGTTGTGGCCGGGGTTGGCCCCGGCGAAGCCCAGGATCAACGAGACGTTGGTGACGAGCCCGTCGGCCAGGCCGAAGAGCGCGGCGCGGAACCCCCCGTTGGCCACCTGGCGGTGGTGGGGCTCCACGTAGGACACGCGACGAGTCTAGGGACTCGGTCCCACCCCGCCCGACCGGTAGTCTGGCCCCGACATGGCCGCGACGACCATCCCCCTCGACGAGCTGGCCGCTCACGTCGGTGAGCACCTCGGCTACTCCGACTACCGGGTCGTCTCCCAGGAGCAGGTCGACCGCTTCGCCGACGCCACCGGCGACCACCAGTGGATCCACGTCGACCCCGAGCGCGCCGGCGCCGGGCCCTTCGGCGGCACCATCGCTCACGGGTACCTGACCCTCTCGCTCATCCCGGTGCTCGTCGGCTCGCTGATGCGCGTCGAGGGCGTCTCGATGGGCGTCAACTACGGGTCGAACCGGGTGCGCTTCACCTCCCCGGTGCGCGTGGGTAGCGAGGTTCGCGCCGGGGCGACCCTGGCGTCGGTCGAGGAGGTCGCCGGAGGGGTCCAGGTCGCCCTCGACGTGACCGTGGAGGTGCGGGACCAGGACAAGCCGGCCTGCGTCGCCCAGACCCTGACCCGCTTCTACCGCTGACGTGACGACGCTCCCCCAGGGCGACGCCAAGACGCGCCAGGTGCGCTCGATGTTCGACGCCATCGCCGGGCGCTACGAGCTGGTGAACCGGCTGATGACCTTCGGGCTCGACGCGCGCTGGCGGCGCCGCGTCGTGGCCGACCTGCGCCTGGCGCGCGGCAGCGTCGTGCTCGACGTGGCCGCCGGCACCGGCGACCTGAGCCGCGAACTGGCTCGCCAGGGCCTTCGCCCGATCGCCACCGACCTCAGCTACAACATGCTGGCCCACGCCCACGACGTCGCCGACCGCGTCCAGGCCGACGCCCTCACCCTCCCCTTCGCCACCGCGAGCGTGGACGGGGCGACCTGCGGGTACGCGCTGCGCAACTTCACCGACCTCGCCGGCACCCTGGCCGAGATCGGCCGGGTGGTCCGTCCGGGCGGGCGGATCTCGATCCTCGAGGTGGCCGAGCCGCGCGGGGGCCTGTGGCGGGCCGGCTTTCGCCTGTGGTTCCGACGGATCGTGCCCCTCCTCGGGGGCCTGCTCTCGGACCGACAGGCCTACCGCTACCTCCCCGCCTCGACCGCGTACCTCCCCGACGCCGCCGGCGTGGCCGCCTTGTTACGCGACGGGGGCTTCACCACCGTCAACCACCGGGTGATCCTGGGCGGGCTCAGTCAGCAGTTCGTCGCGACGAGGCGGGCGTGAGGCTGCGCCGGCGCGAGGTCGCGCCCTTCGAGGTGGAGCGACTGAGGACCCTCGCCGCGCGCGAGGGGTGGCTCGTGGAGTCCCCCGACGCGCTGCGCGCGGGCTTCGGCCGCCGGCTCCTCGCGATCGCCCTCGACGACGGCCTGGCCGGGGCGACGCACCTGCCCGCGGCGCTCACCGACGTCGGGCTCGCGGGCGACGACGGGCCGAGCGGCAGCGGCGTCGTGGCCTTCGCGACCCTGCCCTTCGACCGGTCCCTCGCGGGCCAGCTCGACCTGCCCGAGTACCTCGTGACCCAGACCCCCGACGGCCGGGCCTTCCTGACGGCCCCCGAGGGGAGCCCCGACCCCCGCACCCTCGTCGAGGCCGTCGAGCCCCCCACCCAGGGCCTCCAAGAGCCCGTCGACCTGGAGCTGCGGCCCACGCCCGAGGGCTACGCCCGCCTGGTGGCCCAGGCCGTCGAGGAGCTGCGCACCAAAGAGCTCGACAAGGTCGTGCTCGCCCGGGCGGTGCGCGGCGCGGTCGGAGCGGCGGTCGACCCGGGGGCGCTCTGCGCGCGGCTGCGCCGGCGCGAGGCGGTGAGCACCCTCTACAGCCTGCCCACCCCCGAGCGCCGCCGCTTCGTCGGGGCCAGCCCCGAGCTGCTGGCCAGCCGCCGCGGCTCCCGGGTGCGCTGTCACCCCCTGGCCGGAACGATCGCCATCCCCTCCGACGGCGCCGCCGAGGGGTACGGCGAGTGGCTGCTGCACAGCGGTAAGAACCTCCACGAGCACGCCGTCGTGGTCGACGAGATCGTGGCGCGCCTCGCCGAGATCTCCGACGACGTCGCCGCCGACCCCGAGCCCTCGATCGTGGCCCTCGGCTCGGTGGCCCACCTCGGCACCTGGATCGTGGCCGAGGGCGACCCGGCGCCCGACGCGCTGGCCGTCGCGCGCCTCTTGCACCCCACGGCCGCGGTCGGGGGCCGCCCGCGCGACGAGGCGCTCGCGGCCATCGCTCGGCTCGAGCGCCACGACCGGGGACACTTCGCGGGGCCGCTCGGCTGGGTCGACCGCGAGGGCGACGGCGAGTGGTGGCTCGGGCTGCGCGGCGTCGTGCTCGACGGGACCCAGTTCGAGGCGTGGGCCGGCGCGGGCATCGTCCCCGAGTCCGACCCCATCGCCGAGCGCGAAGAGACGCGCAACAAGCTCGCGGTGGTGCTGTCGGCGCTGCTCAGCGAGAGCGTCTGAGCAGGCGCAGGGGTCGCTCCAGCGCCCACAGGGTCACCAGCCACAGCGCCTCGACGACGATCCCGAAGGACATCTTGGACTCGCCGCGCTCACGGTCGCTGAAAGAGATCGGCACCTCGGCGATCCGCAGGCCCCCGCGCCGCGCCCGGTGGGTCATCTCAATCTGGAAGCCGTAGCCCTCGGCACGCACGCTGGTGAAGCCGATCACCTCGAGCGCGTGGCGCGAGTACACCCGGTAACCCGAGGTCGAGTCGGCCACGCCCAGTCCCAGCATCACCGAGGCGTAGACGTTGCCCCCGCGCGAGAGCAGCCGGCGCGACCAGGCCCAGTTGGGGATCCGGCCGCCGGGCACGTAACGCGAGCCGATCACCACGTCGTTCTCCCCCGCCGCCTCGAGCAGGCTCGGCAGGGCCTTGGGGTCGTGGGAGAAGTCGCAGTCGATCTCAACGAAGTGGTCGTAGCCGTGAGCGATGCCCCAGGCGAAGCCGGCCCGGTAGGCGTGGCCGAGACCGCCCTTGTCGGCCCGGGCGAGCACGTGGATCTGGCCGAGCTCCTCGGCGAGCTGGCGGGCCACCTCGGCCGTGCCGTCGGGGCTGTTGTCGTCGACGACGAGCACGTCGGTCTCGGGCACCACCGTGCGCAGGGTGCGCAGCATCTCGCCCACGTTCAAGATCTCGTTGTAGGTGGGCAGCACCACCAGCGTGGGCACCGGGCGAGTCTACGGTGTCCCCTAGACTCGCCCGGTCCGCTCCCGCGGGGGCCGGGCGCCTGGAGACGAGCTATGCCCGAGGCCGCGACCCCCCGATTCCGCCTGCCGCGCGAGATCCGTCTCGTCTTGAGCCTGGGGCTCTTGATCTTCGTGGCCGAGTACCTGGTCCTGCCCCAGTTCGCCTCGGCGAGCCAGTCGCTGCACCTGCTGCGCTCCGTGAACCCCGTGCTGGTCGCGGGCGCGGTCGTGCTCGAGGCGGCCGCCCTGATGTGCTACGTGGAGCTGACCCGCACGGTGCTGTTCCCCTTCGCGCCCGGCCACTACGACACCCTGCGGGTCAACCTGGCGGGTCTGGCGATCGGCCACGTGGTGCCCGGGGGCACCGCGCCCGCGGGCGCCCTGGCCTACCGGATGTTCAACGCCTTCGGGGTCCCCAAGGACGCCAACGCCTTCGCCCTGGCGGCCCAGGGCGCCGGTTCGGCCGTGGTGCTCAACCTGATCTTCTGGATGGCCCTGGTGGTCTCGATCCCCCTCAACGGGTTCAATCCCCTCTACGGCTTCGCCGCGCTGGCGGGGGTCTTCCTCCTGCTGGCCTTCTTCGGCACCATCGTCATGATCACCCGTGGCCAACGCCGCGCCGACGCCTGGCTGCGGGCCGTCGCCCGTCGGGTCCCTCGGGTCAACCCCGATCGGATCTCGTCGATCCTGGCGCGCCTGGCCGAGCGGATCACCCTGCTCATCGCCAACCGGCGCAAGCTCTGGTGGGCCTTCACCTGGGCCGCCCTCAACTGGCTGCTCGACGCGGCCTGCCTGTGGGTCTTCCTCTGGGCCTTCGGCTCGGTGCTCTCGCCGGTCGACCTGCTCGTCGCCTACGGCCTCGCCAACGTGCTCGCGGTCATCCCGATCACCCCGGCGGGGCTCGGCGTCGTCGAGGGCGTGCTCATCGCCACCGTCGTCGGCTTCGGCGTGCCCCACGCCCAGGCCATCCTCGCGGTCTTGGCCTACCGGCTCGTGAACTTCTGGCTGCCGATCCCCGTGGGCGGGCTCGCCTACCTCTCCCTCCAGTGGCGCAAGGACCGCCGGGACCCTACGCCGGGGAGTACGAGCGAGCCCGGTCCAGCGCTCGACGCTTGAACTCACGCTGGGCGCTCACGTGGTTGACCGGCTGAAGCCGGCGCCAGCGCCGGTCGGTGCCCAGGACCCAGGTGAACTCGTCGTCGCCCCAGGTCACCTCGAAGGCGTCGACCAGCTCGCGCGCGAGGTTCGGGTCCTCCAAGGGCACCAGCACCTCGACGCGGCGGTCGAGGTTGCGCTCCATCAGGTCGGCCGAGCCCATGTAGGCGCTGAAGCCGGGCTCACCGGGCCGTCCGAAGAGGAAGAGCCGCGAGTGCTCGAGGAACTCCCCCACCAGTGAGTGCACCGTGATGTTCTCCGAGAGACCCGGCACGCCCGGGCGCAGGCAGCACAGCGTGCGCACGACGAGCCGGATCCCCACCCCGGCGGCCGACGCCTCGTAGAGCGCGTCGATCACCGCCGGGTCGGTGAGGCCGTTGACCTTGATCGCGACACGCCCCTCGGGGCCGCGCGCGCGCTGCGCGTCGATCAGCTCGATCACCCGCTGCCGAGTCGACTGGGGACTCACCACGAGCTTCTCGTAGTCCCCGATGCGCGAGAAGCCGGTGAGGAAGTTGAACAGCTCGCCCACGTCGTGGGTCACCGCCGGATCGCGGGTCAACAGGCCGAAGTCCTCGTAGACGCGGGCCGTGCGGTCGTTGTAGTTGCCGGTGCCCACGTGGGCGTAGCGCACGGTCGTGTCGCCCTCGGCGCGCAACACGAGCGCGATCTTCGCGTGGGTCTTCAGCCCGACGATGCCGTAGACCACGTGGACGCCCGCGTCCTCGAGGGCCTTGGCCCACTCGATGTTGGCGGCCTCGTCGAAGCGGGCCTTCAGCTCCACCAGCGCCACCACCTGCTTGCCCCGCTCGGCGGCGTGGATGAGCGAGGCCACGATCGGCGAGTCGCCCGAGGTGCGATAGAGGGCCTGCTTGATCCCGACCACCCGGGGGTCGCTCGCCGCTTGGGCGACGAAGGCCTCGACCGAGTCGGTGAACGAGTCGTAGGGGTGGTGCAGCAGGATGTCACCCTCGCGCACCGCGGCGAAGACGTCGCCGACGTGCTCGCCCTCGAGCAGCCGGCGCGGGGTGACCGGGGACCAGCTCTCCCCCTTCAGGTCGGGTCGGTCGATCCCGTAGAGGCTCCAGAGGTCGCGCACCCCGAGGAAGGCGTCGGTCACGTAGACCTGGCTCATCTCCAGGTCGAGCTGGTCCACGAGCAGCTTCAAGAACTCCTCGGACATGTCGCGCTGGATCTCCACGCGCAGCGCCTCGCCGAAGCGCCGGCGGCGCAGCTCGATCTCGACCGCGACCAGCAGGTCGTCGGCCTCGTCCTCGTCGAGGGTGAGGTCGGCGTTGCGCGTCACGCGGAAGAGATCGGCTCGGCCGATGCGCATGCCGGGGAAGAGCTTGTCCAGGTGGGCGACGATCAGGTCCTCGAGCAGGCACCACTGGCCGTCGCCCGCCTCGATGAAGCGCGGCAGGGAGCTCGGCACCTTCACGCGCGCGCTGCGCTCGTCGCCGGTCACCGGGTCCACCACGGTCACCGCGATGTTGAGCGAGAGGTTCGAGATCATCGGGAAGGGATGGCCCGGGTCGACCGCGAGCGGGGTGAGGATCGGGTAGACGTTCTCCTCGAAGTACCGGGCCAGGCGCTCGCGGGCTCCCTCGGCCAGCTGGTCGTGGGCCACGAGGGCGACGCCGCCGCGAGCCAGCTCGGGCAGGAGCTGATCGCGCAGGAGGCGGTCCTGGCGCTCGGTGAGCTCGAGGACGCGCTCTCTGATGGCCGCCAGCTGCTCGCGGGGGCGCACCCCGTCCACCGAGGGGGTCTGGACGCCCGCGGCGAGCTTGTCCTCGAGCGACACCACCCGCACCTGGAAGAACTCGTCGACCATGTCGGCGAAGATGGCCACGAACTTGCAGCGCTCGAGCACCGAGAGCCCCTGGTCCTCGCCCAGGTCGAGCAGGCGCGCGCCGAACTCCAGGCGCGAGAGCTCCCGGTTCGAGAACCGCTCGGAGCCGAAGGCCGCCAGGTCTATCGCCACCGCGTCGCTCTCCTCGCTGGGTCCGTTCTCCACCATCGTATTGGTACGCTTCTTCGGTGGCGAAGCACGCGCGCAGCGAGAGCCCGCCGGCACCGCTGGTCCCGCCCCCCGCCTCGGGCGGTCCCGCGCCCAAGCCCCCCCGCCTGCGCCTGACCGAGCTGACCCTGCTCTTCCTCGCCTGGGTCGTCACGGGCGCCTTCTACGCCCTGGCCTACCTGGGCGCCCAGGGCCGCATGCCGCCGAGCTACGTCTCCTTCCTCGTCGGGATGGTCGTGGTCTCGCTCGGGATGCACGTGGTGATCGCCCGCCTGGCCCCGCGGGCCTCCCAGGTGCTCTTGCCCATCGCGACCTTGCTCAACGGCATCGGCTACGTGGAGATCGCCCGGTGGGACCCGCCCCTCGCGCGCCAGCAGTCGCTGTGGTACCTCGTGAGCGCCGTGGCCCTCACCGGGGTCCTGCTCGTGGTGCGCCGGGTCCGCGACCTCGACCGCTACCGCTACCTGACCCTGCTCGGGGGGATCTTCCTGCTCGCCGCGCCGATGATCCCCAAGGTCGGCACCTCGGTCAACGGGGCCCGCCTGTGGATCTACCTCGGCCGGTTCTCGCTCGAGCCGGTCGAGTTCGCCAAGATCCTCCTCGTCGTCTTCTTCGCCTCGTACTTCGCGGCCAACCGGGACCTGCTCACCACCCCGACCCAGCGCCTCGGCCCGTGGCGGATCGTCGCGCCCAAGGTCCTCGTGCCGATCCTCGCGGCCTGGGGCCTGTCGGTCGCGATCCTGGGGGCCGAGAACGACCTCGGCTTCGCCATCTTGATCTTCGCTCTGTTCATCGCCCTGCTCTGGGTGACGACCGGGCTCAAGTCCTACGTGGCGCTAGGGTTCGGGCTGCTCGTCGGCGGGGCGCTCATCGCCGACCGCCTCTTCCACCAGGTCCAAGGGCGCGTCAGCGAGTGGCTGGACCCCTGGTCGAGCGTCAACCTCGCCCACTCGACCCAGCTGGCCTACGGCTGGTTCTCGATCGCCGCCGGCGGGGTCGCCGGCACGGGCCTCGGTCTCGGCCACTCGGGCACGATCCCCTTCGTCACCTCCGACATGATCTTCGCGGCGCTGGCCGAGGAGCTCGGCCTGATCGGGGTGATCGTGATCGTCGCGCTCTTCGCCGCCTTCGTCGGCGAGGGCTTCCGCATCGCCCAGCGGGCCCCCTCGGACTTCGTGCGCCTGGCGGCGGGCGGCTTGACGGCCCTCATGGGCTTCCAGGCCATCGTCATCATGGGCGGGATCCTGCGCCTCTTGCCCTTCACGGGCATCACCCTGCCCTTCATGGCCTACGGCGGCAACGCGCTGATCGCGAACTACGTGGTTCTGGCGCTCTTGATCCGCATATCGGACGAGGTGGCGATCGAGCGGCGCGGGGGCGAGGTGCTCATCGTGCACCACGTCCCGGGCGCCTAGGTGTAGTAGGCGCGCAGGACCTCTTCGGCGCACAGGATCGGCGCCGGCACGCCCTGGCGCAGCGCCAGGGCCAGCGCGTCGCTCGCTCGGCAGTCGAGGACCTCTCGCCCGTGGGGGGTCATCAGGTCGACCTCGGCGAAGAAGACCCCGCCCTCGTAGCGCACGATCCGAGCCGCGATCACGTCGACCCGGGCGCGCGCGAGGGCGGTGGCGAGCAGCTCGTGGGTCGTCGGGCGCCGCCCCGTCACCTGGATGTGGGCCGCGTGCACGGCGACGGCGTCGGGCGTCGCCACCGGGATGGCCAGGTACCGGAAGGGCGACTCGGCCTCTTGGAGGTGGACGTAGGGCGAGGGGTCCGCCAGGTCGTAGAGCACCGACTCGAAGTGCATCACCCGGAAGGCGAGCGGCTCACCGGCGTCCTCGGGGGCCTCGTCGGGCGCCGGCGCGGCCCCCTCGGGCGCGTCGGCCAGGGCCCCGAGCGCCGCGACGTCGCGCTCGGCGGTCTCGTCCATCGCGATCACCCTAACCGGCGCGCCGCGACACCGACAGGACGACCCCACCCGAGGCGAAGAAGACCAGTGTCGCCGAGCCACCGTAGCTGAGGAACGGCAGCGGGATCCCGGTCATGGGCATGATGCCCATGTCCATGCCGATGTTCTCGAAGCAGCTGAAGGCGAAGAAGACGAAGATGCCGATCGCGAGGAGCCGGCCCATCGTGTCGCGCGAGTGGCGACCCACCATGAAGATCCGGAAGGCCACGAAGGCGAGCAGCGCGATCACCAGGACCGAGCCGATGAACCCGACCTGCTCGCCGATCGCCGTGAAGATGAAGTCGGTCTGCTGCTCGGGCACGTAGCCGAGCACGGTCTGGAGGCCGTGGAAGAGACCCGCGCCGTGGAGCCCGCCCGCGCCGATGGCCGACTTGGCGTTGTCGACCTGGTAGATCAACGGCGCCAGCAGGGGGTTGTTGGAGTTCTGATTGAGGAACGCCGTGAACCGGTCGACCTGGTAGCGCTTGAGGACGTCGAGGTACGTGGCGACGACGAGCCCCACCGAGCCCAGCACCGCCAGCATCGTCATGAACCGGGGGGGCACCCCCGCGACCACGAGCATCGCTCCGATGATGAGCACGATCACCACCGAGGTCCCGAGGTCGGGCTGCTTGACGATGAGCACCAGTGGGACGGCCGACATCACGAGCAGTCGTGCCACGTCGTACATCGTCAGGCCCTCGCGACGCCGCTCGCAGTAGGTGGCCACGGCCAGCACCAGGCAGAGAACGGTGAACTCGCTCGGCTGGATCTGGATGGTCCCGCCCAGGCTGTACCAGCGCTGGGCGCCGAGCGCGCTGCGGCCGACGACGAACAGGCCCGCCAGGGCCACCAGGCTCACGACGTAGAGCGGCGTGGCCGCGATCTCGAGGCGCCGGTAGTCGAACCGCGAGATCACGTACATCACCACCACGCCCAGCACCACGAAGACGGCCTGGCGCTCGACGTAGTAGTGGGGGTTGAGCCCGGCGTTCACCAGCGCCTGGCGGGTGGCGCTGTAGATCATGACGACCCCGGTCATCCCGAGGACCACGATCCCGGCGAACAGGCCCCAGTCCATCGACCCGGGCGCCCGGAGCCGGCCGAGCACCAGGTCGCGGACCTCGCGGACCTCGCTCACCTCACGACCTCGAGGAGTTCGGCACCGTCCAAGGCTACGCCCCACCAGCCCGACATGAGCCGCGCCGCCGTGTAGCAGAGCATGGCGAGCCCGTTCTGGGTCCGACAGCCCGCCCCCCGGTACCGGGCCAGCCAGGGCGTCTCGCGGGGCTCGTAGGCCAGGTCCACCGCGATGGTGTCGGCGCTCGTGCCCTGCAGGACGGCCCCCTCCTCCCCCCGCCCGTGGACCGGGACGGTGTTCACGACGACCCCCACGGGCCGGTAGACCAGTGCACCGGGGTAGACGCGCGGGTAGCTCGCGGCGAGCGCCTCGGCGGCCGCGGGCCGGCGCGCGAGGACCGACACGCTGGCCGCCCCGCCCTCGACGAGGGCGTCCACGACCGCCCGGGCCGCCCCGCCCGCGCCCAGGACCACGACGTGGGCGTCGGCGACGACCGGCCCGTGGGCCGCCGCGAGCGCGTCGAGAAAGCCGGCCCCGTCGGTCGAGTCGCCCACCAGGCGACCCTCGCGGACGACGACGCCGTTGACCGAGGCGGTACGACGGGCGACGTCGCTCAGTTCGTCGCACACGTCAAAGGCCCGTCCCTTGAGCGGCGCGGTGACCGCGACGGCGTCGAACTCGCGCAGCACGAGCTCGCGCAGCCCCGCCGCCTCCTCGGGGGTGACCTCGCGACGCATCGAGTGGCCCGTGAGCCCGGCGCGCGCGAGGCCGGCCTCGTGCAGGAGCGGGGAGAGGGAGTGGGCGACCGGCGAGCCCACGACCCCGAGGCGCCACTCCATCAGAGCCCCCGCTTGGCCGCGAGGGCCTCCGCGGCTAGCTGCTCGGCGAAAGTCCGCGAGAACTTCTCGTCCCCGGCCTTGTCGATCACCTCGAAGTACATCCACGGCCCCGGGGGAGCGTGCAGCACGGCCGCCAGCGCGCTGGGCGACACGGTGCAGATCGGCGTCGGTGGGAGCCCGGCGTGCAGGTAGGTGTTGTAGGGCGAGGGGGTCTGCTCGATCGCGTGGGTGACCGGCCCCCCGTCGATGTGCAGGGCGTAGAGCACGGTGGCGTCCATCTGCAGGGCGTCGCCGATGGCCAGGCGGTTGTAGATGACCCGGGCCACCCTGGGCATGTTCTTCGGGTAGTACCCCTCCTTCTCGACGATCGAGGCGGCGACCACCAGCTGGTACGCGTCAAGGCCGTCGATCGTCGTGGAGGGCGTCAGCCCGGCCCGGGCGGCCTCCTCGTCGAAGGCGCTCACCATCTCCTGGGCCAGGTGCGCGGGCGTGGTGCCCGGGGTGACGAGGTACGAACGCACGCCGATGAGCCCCTCGGGCGACGCGCCGTGGTGGTAGGGGCTCGCCGCGGCGGCGACGGGCAGCGCCTTCTGCAGGGCCGTCGCGTAGCGCGTCCCCAGGACCGACCCGGCCACCTGCTGGTAGAGCTCGTAGGTCGTGAGCCCCGCGGTGTTCTCGATGAGCGCGACGTTGGGCCCGCCCGCGAGCACGGCGCGCACGCTCGAGAACGACGAGCCCTGGCGCAGCTGGTAGGCCCCGGGCTGGACGAGCGGGGCCCCCAGCACGACGGCCTCCAGGCGAAAGGCGAAGGGCGAGGCGATCACGCCGGCCCGGCGCAGGTCCCCGGCCACCTGGGCGAAGGACTGACCCGGGCGAACCTCGACGATCACGCGCCTTCCCCCGCCGGAGAAGATCGGGTACATCTGCAGGAGGAACCACACGATCGCCACGACGACGAGCGCCGCGACGACGCCGACGGCGACCAGCGTGCGCGAGCGCCCGACGAGGGCCCGGGGCTCGGCGTGCTCAGCCACGCTCGCCCCCGAGGAAGGCCTCGAGCACCACCACGGCGGCCGCGCTGTCGATTGCCTCGCGCGCCTCGCGCGCGCGCCGACCCGCGCCGGCGAGGCGACGACCGGCCTCGACCGTGGAGAGCCGCTCGTCGACGGCGACGACCTCGACGCCGGCCAACGCCTCGCGCAGGTCTCGACAGAGGTCGTCGGCGAGCGACGTGCTGGCGGTCACGCGGCCCGACAGGGCGACGGGCCGGCCGACCAGCACGGTCTCGACCCCCTCGTCCGCGACGAGCGTGACGACCCGCGCCACGAGGCCCTCCCCACCGGGGAGGGCCGGCCGAGGGAAGGCCATCGTGCGCGCCGAGTCACTGAGCGCCACCCCGCAGCGCACCGTGCCCGGGTCGAGGGAGAGGACCCGACCCACGGTCAGAGAGACCGCGCCGCGACCAGCACGGCGTCGATGCCCCCCGGGTCGCGCCCGCCGGCGACGGCCAGCCGGTCGCTCCCGCCGCCCCCACCGCCGACGTGGGCGGCGAGGGCGCGCACGGTGGCCGCGGCGTCGAGGGAGCCGTCGGTCGCCACCGCGAGGGCGACCTTGCCCTCGCTCTCGCCCACCAGCACCACGACCCGTCGGCCGCGGCGCTGCAGGTCGGCCGCCACCACGCGCAGCTGGTCCTGGGAGACGCCGTCGACCCGCGCCCAGACCACGTCGCCCGTCGCGGCCCCGTCGAGCTCGTCGGCGAAGCGGGCGAGCTGACTCTGGCGCAGGGCTCCGTACTGGGTCTCGACGTCACGCAGGCGTTCGAGAACCCTCTCGAGGGCCGGGACCACGTCCTCGGTCGAGGTCTTCAGCGTCGCCGCGACCGCCCCGAGGATCCGCTCCATCTCGAGGCTGCGCCGGTAGGCGCCCCGGGCGCTCACCGCCTCGAGGCGCCGGGTGTTGGAGCCGATCGAGCCCTCGCTCACGATCTGCACCTGGCCGATGTCGCCCAGGCGCTCCACGTGGGTCCCACCGCAGAACTCCAGGCTGTGACGTCCGGCGCGCACGACGCGCACCCGGTCCCCGTACTTGTCGCCGAAGAAGGCGACCGCCCCCATGGTCTCGGCCTCGGCCTTGGTGGTCTGGATCGTCTCGACCGGGTCGTTCGCGATCACGTCCCCGTTGACGATCTCGACGATGGCCTCGGCCTCCTCGGGGGCGAGGCCCCCGCCGTGGCTGAAGTCGAAGCGCAGCCGCTCGGGTCCCACGTAGGAGCCCTGCTGTCGCACGTGGTCGCCGAGGACCTGGCGCAGCCCCGCGTGGAGCAGGTGGGTGGCCGTGTGGTTGCGCCGGGTCGACTCGCGCCGGGCCGCGTCGATCGTCGCGACGGCGCCCTGGCCCGCCGCGATCTCGCCGGTGAGCCTCCCCCGGTGGGCGATGAGGCCCCCGGCGACGCTCTGGGTGTCGAGGACCTCGAGTCGGCCCGACTCGGTGACGATCACCCCGGTGTCGCCGACCTGGCCCCCACCCTCGGCGTAGAAGGGGGTGGTGTCGAGGAAGACCTCGCTCTGGCCGTCGTCACCGGCCAGCACCGCCAGCACCGACGTCTCGAGGGAGTAGCGACTGACGTCACGGCCCACGAACTCGCTCGGGCCGGTGCGCTCGAGCAGCTCGCGGTACTGGGTGTCGTCGGCCACGCGCAGCGACTTGGCGGCCGCACGGGCGCGCTCGCGCTGGGCCGCCATGGCCGCGTCGAAGCCCGCGCGGTCGACCGACATCCCCGACTCGGCCACGACCTCGGTCGTGAGCTCGACCGGGAAGCCGTGGGTGTCGTGCAGCCGGAAGGCCACCTCGCCCGGGAAGACCGTCGCCCCGGCGGCGGCGACCTCGGCGCGAGCGTCCTCGAGCAGGCTGAGCCCGGTGCGCAGGGTACGGGCGAAGCCGTGCTCCTCGCGTTCGAGCACCTCGACGATCAGGTCCCGGTCCGCGACGAGGTTGGGGTAGGCGTCGCCCATCTTGGCCAGGGTGGCCGCCACGAGGTCGGCCGCCAGGGGGCGCTCCGAGCCGGCTCGGCGCGCCGCGAGGACGGCCCGACGCACGATGCGCCGCAGCACGTAGCCCCGGCCCTCGTTAGCCGGCAGGACGCCGTCGCCCACGAGGAAGGTCATCGCCCGCCCGTGGTCGGCGATGCGCCGGATGAGCACGTCGCTCGACTCGTCGGCGCCGTAGGGGGTGTCGATCGCCCGGGCGGCCGCCTCGAGCAGGGGGCCGAAGAGGTCGGTCGCGAACACCGACTCCACGCCGTTCAAGATCGCCAGGGTCCGCTCGAAGCCCGAGCCGGTGTCGATGTTCTTCTGGGGCAGCTCGGCGAGGGACCCGTCGCCCTGGCGGTCGTACTGGGTGAACACGAGGTTCCAGAACTCGACGAAGCGGTCCTCGCCCCCGTGGGCCGGCCCGCCGTCGGCGCCGAAGGCGGGCCCCTTGTCGTAGAAGATCTCCGAGCAGGGCCCGCACGGGCCGGTCGGGCCCATCTCCCAGAAGTTGTCCTCGCCCAGGCGCTGGATGCGCCCGGGGGCCACCCCGACCCGGTCGCGCCAGATCGCCTCGGCGTCGTCGTCGCTCTCGTGGACCGTGACCCACAGCCGGTCGGGGTCGAGCCCGAGCGACTCGGTCACGAGCTCCCAGGCGAAGGCGATGGCGTCCTCTTTGAAGTAGTCCCCGAAGGAGAAGTTGCCCATCATCTCGAAGAAGGTGAGGTGGCGCTGGGTCGTGCCGATGATGTCGATGTCCAGGGTCCGAAAGCACTTCTGGACCGAGACGGCCCGACGGCGCGGGGGCACCTCCTCGCCGAGGAAGTAGGCCTTGAAGGGCACCATGCCGGCCACGGTGAGCAGCAGGGTCGGGTCGTTCGGAATCAGGCTCGCCGAGGGCACGACCAGGTGGCCGCGCGCGGCGAAGAAGTCGAGGAACCTCGTGCGTAGGTCGGCGGCGTCCACGGGGTCACTCTACCGGTGGGTCCGATTAGCCCTGGTGGGGGGTTACGCCGGGCGGGGGGCGCCGAGGTGCAGGTCGCGCCGTTGGCGCTCGCTTATCACCTTGGGCGCCCCGGTCATGAGGTCGGCCCCGGACTGGGTCTTGGGGAAGGCGATCACCTCGCGGATGTTCTCCACGCCGGCGAAGATCGCCACCAGCCGGTCGACGCCGAAGGCGAAGCCGGCGTGGGGCGGCGCGCCGTAGCGGAAGGCCCCGAGCAGGAACCCGAAGCGGTACTCGGCCTCCTCGTCGGAGATGCCCAGCGAGCGGAACACCTCGCGCTGGACGTCGGGGCGGTGCACGCGCACCGAGCCGCTCCCGAGCTCCCAGCCGTTCAAGACCAGGTCGTAGCTCTGGGCCCGCACGCTCAGCGGGTCGCTCCCCAGGCGCTCGAGGTCGTCGGGGTGGGGCATCGTGAAGGGGTGGTGGGCCGCCACGGGGTGGCCCTCCTCGTCGAGCCCCTCGAACATCGGGAAGTCGACCACCCAGACGTAGCGGTGCGGGCCCGCCGAGACGGGCGGGGCACCCAGCTCGACGCGCAGCGCGCCCAGCACCCGACACGCGAGGGCGTGGGCGTCGGCGACCGCGAGCACCAGGTCGCCCGGCGCTGCGCCGTCGACGTCGGCGACGGCGGCGCTCTCCTCGGGGGTGAGGAGCTTCACGAGGGGCGACTCGAGCCCGTCGGGTCCGACCCGGAACCACGCGAGCCCCTTCGCCCCGAGAGCCTTCGCGCGCTCGACGAGCTGGTCGAGGCGGCTCCGGCTGAGGCCCGCCCCCCCGGGCACGCGCAGGGCCTTCACGCACGGGGCCTGGAAGGCCCGCACCCCGGTCGTGGCGAAGGCGGCGGTGAGGTCGCACAGGGTCATCTCGAAGCGCAGGTCGGGCTTGTCGGTGCCGTAGCGGTCGAGCGCCTCGGCCCAGGTCATCTCGGCGATCTCGCCGGGCCGCTCCCCCGTCGCCGCCTGCGCCGCGTCGAGCACCGCGCGCGAGACGAAGCGGCGCACGTCCTCTTGGGTCACGAAGCTGGCCTCGAGGTCGAGCTGGGTGAACTCGAACTGGCGGTCGGCGCGCAGGTCCTCGTCGCGCAGGCAGCGGGCGATCTGGTAGTAGCGGTCGAAGCCGCCCACCATCAACAGCTGCTTGGCGATCTGAGGGCTCTGGGGCAAGGAGTAGAACTCGCCCTCGTGCAGGCGCGAGGGGACGACGAACTCGCGCGCGCCCTCGGGGGTCGGGGCCCACAGCAGGGGCGTCTCCACCTCGACGAAGCCCTGGGCGTCCATCGCGGCGCGCAGCGCGGTGTTGACCCGCGCGCGCAGGCGCAGGTTGGCCTGCATCTGCTCACGGCGCAGGTCGAGGTAGCGGTACCTGAGGCGCACGGCCTCGTCGGCCTCGGCGTGCTCGTCCAAGGGCAGCGGCGAGGGCTCGGCCGCGGCCAGCACCTCGACCTCGCAGTCGGTGAGCTCGACGGCCCCGGTCGCGAGGCGCTCGTTGCGCGTGCCCTCCGGACGAGGCGTGACGGTGCCCGTGACGCGTACGACGTACTCGTTGCGCACCTCGAGGGTGCCCTCGACGACGGCCTGGAGAATGCCCGAGCGGTCGCGCAGGTCCAAGAAGGCGAGGTGCTCGCCGTGCTCGCGCCGGCGCGCCACCCACCCGCAGACGCTCACCCGCCGGCCCACGTCGGCCACCGAGAGCGCCCCGCACAAAACGTCGCGCAGGCTCGTCGCCTCGAACTCGCTCACCGTCCTCCGTTCACCAGGGCGCGCAGCGAGCCGGCCACCTCGTCGAAGGGGACACGCCGCTGGGCGCCCTCGTCACCCGGCGCGCGCAGGTCCCTCATGGTAACCGCACCGTCGGCGGCCTCCTCGGGCCCGTAGAGCAGCGCGGCGCGCGCGCCCGAGCGGTCG
This sequence comes from Actinomycetes bacterium, assembly GCA_021831125.1. GTDB lineage: Bacteria > Actinomycetota > Acidimicrobiia > Acidimicrobiales > RAAP-2 > RAAP-2. Next base: position 19,439 of record JAKBNI010000011.1, read on the forward strand.
GCGACCTTCATCTGGGCGCGCATCGAGCGCGCTCCGTAGGCGCGGTCCAGGGCGAGTCCCGCCCCGCGCAGGGACTCGACGAGCCGCTGGATCGCGGCGTCGCCGACGGTGTCGACGACGAAGGCGTCGAGCACCCGGTGCACCAGGGGCTCGGTCGCCCCCTCGCGCTCGCGCACCATCAAGATCCGCTCCACGCCCGAGCCGAAGCCGATCCCGCTCACCGCGGGCCCGCCGAGCTCCTCGACCAGGCCGTCGTAGCGCCCGCCCCCGCCGATCGCGTTCTGGGCGCTCTCCAGGACGTCCGAGACGAACTCGAAGGTCGTGCGGGTGTAGTAGTCGAAGCCCCGGACCAGCCTCGGGTTCACCTCGGCCACGATCCCCACCGCGTCGAGCCCCTCGCGCACCGCCGCGAAGTGGGTCCGGCACTCGGTGCACAGGTGGTCGATCAACATGGGGCCCTCGGCCGTGACGAGGACGCAGGCCTCGCGCTTGCAGTCGAGGACGCGCAGGGGGTTCTGGCGCCAGCGCTCGCGGTGCTCGTCGCACAGCGAGTCCTCGTGGGCCGCGAGGTGCGCCCCGAGGAGCTCGACGTAGGCGGGCCGGCAGGCTCGGTCCCCCATCGAGTTGACGAGCAGGCGGTACCGGCGCAGTCCGACGGCCCGGTAGGTCGCGTTCGCCAGGGCGATCACCTCGACGTCGACCAGGGGGTCGTCGGTGCCGATCGCCTCGACCCCGAGCTGGGTGTGCTGGCGGTAGCGGCCGGCCTGGGGTCGCTCGTAGCGGAAGGCCGGCGTGACGTACCACGCCTTCCACGGCGTCGTCGGGTGGTGCTGGACGAAGGCCCGAACCACCGAGGCCGTGCCCTCGGGGCGCAGCGCCAGCGTGCGGTCCCCCCGGTCGGTGAAGACGTACATCTCGTTGCGAAAGACGTCGCTCACCTCGCCCAGTCCCCGGACGAACACCCCGACGTCCTCGAACAGGGGCGTCATGACCAAGGAGAACCCGTAGCGGTAGGCCAGCTGGGCGTAGGTCGCGACCAGCCCCTCCCACTCGAAGGACTCGGGCGCCAGGACGTCGCGGGTCCCGGTGGGCGCCTGGAACGGCGGCGTGGGGGTCATGAGGACTTGTTCTGGCCGGGCAACTGGCGAAAGGCGTCGAACACCCCGTCGACCGCCTTCAGGGCCGCCAGCAGGCTCGACAGGTGCGCCGGGTCGGCGAGCTCGACGTCAAAGACCATGCGCACGATCCGCGCCCCCGAGGTCGTGGTGCTCGAGGAGATGATGTTGAGGTGGTACTCGGCGACGACCTTGGAGACGTCGAGCAGGAGCCGCGATCGGTCGAAGGCGAGGATCTCGAGCACCACCCGGTACTGGCCGCTCGTGCCGTCCCACTCGACGTCGATCACCCGCTCGCCGAGGCGCTGGGCGAGGGCGACGGCGTTGGAGCAGTCGTCGCGGTGCACCGAGACGCCCCGGCCCTGGGTGATGAAGCCCATGATCGAGTCCCCCGGCACCGGTGAGCAGCACCGCGCCAGGTGGATCATCACGTCGTCCAGGCCCTCGACGTAGACCCCCACGCCGCGGTTCGAGCGGTTCGACCTTGGGGCCTTGGTGACGGTCGTCGGCAGCTGCTCCACCTCCCCGCCGCGCAGCTCACGCTCCAGGCGCTGGACGACGGCGTGGGCCGAGGGGTGGCCGGCCGCGACGGCGAGGAAGAGGGCGTCGACGCTCTCGAGGTTGAACGACGCCACCACCGTCGACAGCGCCCCGGAGGCCAGCGTCGTGGCGATCGGCAGGCCCTCGCGACGCAGCGCGCGCACCAGCTCCTCGCGGCCCGACTCGAGGGCGTCCTCGCGTCGCTCGCGCTGGAACCACTGGCGGATCTTGGAGCGGGCCCGCGAGGACTTGACGATGTTGAGCCAGTCCCGGCTCGGGCCGGCGTCGTCGTTCTTCGCCGTGACGATCTCCACGACGTCGGCCGAGCGCAGGACCGTGGTGAGCGGCACCAGGCGTCCGTTGACCTTGGCCCCTACGCAGTGGTGGCCCACCTCGGTGTGCACGGCGTAGGCGAAGTCGATGGGAGTCGACCCCTCGACCAGGGAGATCACCCGGCCCTTGGGGGTGAAGACGTAGACCTCGTCGTGGCCGAGGTCGAGCTTCAGCGCCTCGAGGAAGGCGATCGGATCCTTCTCCTCCTCCTCGACGTCGGCGAGGCGCTGCATCCAGGCGACCTCCTTGGCCGAGGCGCCCTCCTTGTACATCCAGTGGGCGGCCACGCCGAACTCCGCGCGCCGGTGCATCTCGTGGGTGCGAATCTGCACCTCGACCGACTTGCCCCGCGGCCCGATCACCGTGGTGTGCAGGGACTGGTAGAGGTTGAACTTGGGCGAGTTGATGTAGTCCTTGAAGCGGCCCTGGACCGGGGACCACAGGGCGTGCACCGCCCCGAGCGCCGCCCAGCACTCGCGCTCCTCGTCGACCACGATCCTCAGGCCGACCAGGTCGAAGATCTCATCGAACTCCTTGCCGCCCACGACCATCTTCTCGTAGATGCTCCAGAGATGCTTGGGTCGGCCCCGCACCTCGGCGTCGAGGTGGAACTCGGTGAGCTTCGCGCGCAGGGTCGCCATCACCTCGGCGAGGTAGGCCTCGCGCTCGGGCTGGCGAGCGGCCACCATCTGCTCGATCTCGGCGTAGCGCTTGGGGTGCAGGGTCGCGAAACTGAGGTCCTCGAGCTGCCACTTGACCTGCTCGACCCCGAGACGGTGCGCGAGCGGCGCGTAGACGTCAAGGGTCTCCTGGGCGATCGCGCGCTGACGGTGCATCGGCATCACCGAGATCGTGCGCATGTTGTGGAGCCGGTCGGCCAGCTTGATCAGCAGGACCCGCCAGTCCTGGGCCATGGCGATGAACATCTTGCGGATGGTCGCGGCCTGCTGGGCCTCCTTGGAGTCGAACTCGAGGCGGTCGAGCTTGGTGACCCCGTCGACCACGGCCGCCACCTGGGCGCCGAACTCCTCGGCCAGCCACTCGGTCGTCACCCCGGTGTCCTCGACGGCGTCGTGCAGGAGCGCCGCGGCCAGGGTCACCTCGTCGAGCCCCAGGTCGGCCGTGATCCCGGCCACCGCGATCGGGTGGGTCACGTAGGGCTCGCCGGTGCGGCGCAGCTGGCCCTCGTGGGCGTTGATCGCCGCGACGCCGGCCCGGCGAATCAGCTCGACGTCGCCGTCCTCGTGGTGCTCGAGGAACCGTGCGATCAGCCGCTCGAGGGAGCCCACGAGGGCCGCGTCGACGCTCTGGCGTGACGTCAGGCTCACCATGGCGTCAGCCTACCGGCGCCCTAGCGGCGCTTGGGCTTTCGCGCGCGCGGCTGGATGGTCGTGCCGACGCCGGTGCGCACCGGCGTCGAGGCCACCCCGGCGACGGCGGCCGCGGCCGACGAGGCCGCCAGGCGCGCCGCGCTCGTCGCCGAGAGCACCAGGTGGCCGCCGCGCGCGTTGACCCGCTGAGCCAGCTCGCGATAGCGCTGCTCGCGCTCCTTCATCACCGCGAGCAACGGGCTCGCGATGAAGATGGACGAGTAGGCCCCGCTCATCAGCCCCACGAAGAGCGCCAGGCCGTAGTCCTGCAGCGTCGTGGCGCCCAGGATGTAGGCCCCCACGACGAGCACCGAGAGCACCGGCAAGATGGCCACCAGTGAGGTGTTGATCGAGCGCGCCAGCGTCTGGTTCATCGAGAGGTTCACCATGTCCGAGTAGGTCAGGTCCCCCGACTTCAAGATGCCGTTGGTGTTGTCGCGCACTCGGTCGAAGACCACGACGGTGTCGTAGAGCGAGTAGCCGAGGATGGTCAGGATCGCGATCACGGTGTCCGGGGTGATCTGGAAGCCGAAGATCGAGTACACCCCGACCGTGACGAGCAGGTCGTGGAGCATCGCCAAGAAGGCCGCCACGGCCATCTTGGGCTCGAAGCGCAGACTGATGTAGACGACCACCGCGATGAAGAAGATGATCAGGGCCTCGAGGGCCCGGTTGGTGATCTGCCCGCCCCAGGTCGGACCGACGCTCGAGGTGGAGACCTGGTTGAAGGTCGTCCCCGCGAGGTCGGCCATCGCGTGGGCCACCTTGTCGGTGAGGGCCGTCTGGGCGCTCGAGGACAGGCTGTTGATGTCGGCGGTCACCTGGTAGGTGTCCGAGCCCAGCTTCTCCACCGTGGGGTTGGTGAGCCCCGCCGCCACGACGGTGCTCTGCATGCGCGCGACCGAGGTGTGCGGCGCCAGGACCTCCCAGGAGCTGCCGCCCTTGAAGTCGATGCCCAGGTTGAACCCCCGCACGCCGAGCGAGACGAGGCCCGCCACGATGATCACGAGCGAGACCGTGAACCAGACCCGGCGACGGCCCACGAAGTCGACCGTCGTGAGCCCGTGGTAGAGGCGACCGAAGCGGCCGTAGGTGGGCGCGGCCCCGGCCTCACTCACCGGCCACCTCCGCCTGCAGGCCCGCCGCGAGCGAGAGGGCCGAACCCGTGTTCTCGCTGCGGCGACCGAGCAAGATGACCAGGGGGCGCGTGAAGTACCAGGTGATGACGATGTCCATCAGGGTCGACAGGCCGAGGAAGAACGCGAAGCCCTTCACCGCGCCCACGGCGATGACGTAGAGCAGCACCGCGGCGAGCAGGCTCACGGTGTCGGCCGCGAGCACCGTGCGCCAGGCCGACTTGAAGCCCCGGTCCACCGAGGTCCGCACCGAGCGCCCGGCTCGGGTCTCGTCTTTGAGCCGTTCGAAGTAGACGATGTAACTGTCCACGGTGATGCCGATCGACACGATCAGCCCCGTCACCCCGGCCAGGTCGAAACTGGGGGCGAGCGAGGTGTGCCCGAGCGCCGAGATGATCGCCCACAGCAGGGCCGCCGTGACCGCCAGGCCGAGCACGATCACCAGGCCGAGCGCCCGGTAGTAGAGGATCGTGTAGAGCAGGACCAGGATCAGCCCGGCGACGCCGGCCCCGAGGCCCGCCACGAGGGCCGAGTGGCCGAGCGTCGGCGAGACGGTCTGGGTGGTGAGCGGCGTCAGGCGCACCGGCAGCGCGCCGTAGTTCATGGCGACCGCCAGGTTCTTCGCCGAGGACTGGGTGAACGAGCCCGAGATCTGGCCCTGGCCCTGGAAGCTGGTGAAGCTCGCCTGGTTGGGCTGGATGATCGGCGCGGACTGGACGACGCCGTCGAGCTCGATCGCCACCAGCTGGTGGAAGTTGCGCTGGGCCACCTGGTCCCACGCGGGGCTGCCCGTCTTGGTCAGCGAGTAGTTGACGACCCACTGGCCCGACTGGTTCTGCTGGGCGATCGCGTTGTGCACGGCCGTGCCCGTGAGCTGGGCCGGGCCGAGCACGTAGCGAACCCCGGGCTGGCCGAGCCCGGGCAGCAGGACCTCGTTCTTCGGGTTGTCCTGGTTCGAGGGCGTGGACTTGACCGCGGCGAAGGCGGGGTCCGGGGGGATCTGGTTGGTGAAGCCCGTCGAGGTGTTCACGTTGAGATTGGCCGCGGTCATGAGGTACTGCGCGCCGCAGGTCGGCAGGACCTTGACCGCCGTGACCTTCTTCGCGGTCGTCGCCTCGCAGAGCACCGGCCGGAAGAGGAGCTGGGCGGTCTGGCCGACCGAGGCCAGCACCGCGCGCGCGTCGGTCACCCCGGGCACCGAGACGACGACGTCCTTGCCCTGGAGGTTGACCGTGGCGCCCGAGACCCCGAGACCGTTCACCCGGTTGGTGATGATCGTCACCACCTCGTTCATGTCGGCGGTGGTGGCGCTACTCGCGGGCTTGTAGACGACCGAGAGCCCGCCGGCGAGGTCGAGGCCCAACTTGGGGCCCCAGCCCAGGGCCAGGGTGGTGGCCAGGGCGCCGAAGGCGATCGCGATGGTGAGGACCAGGCTGACGACGAGGTTTCGTCGCGAGCCGACCGCCGGCGCCATTACTCAGCGTCGCCTTCGGCCGGTCTCTCCTGCTCGTGGTCCGCGTGGACCTCGAGGGCCTCGGTGTCGACCGCCGGTGCGGGGTCGTAGCGCCGGGCGATGGCCGAAGGGATGAAGTCGAGCTCGACGCCACTCGACGAGCGCAGCGTCACGAACTCGTCGGTGCGGGCCACGACGGTGCCCACGAAGCCCCCGACGGTCTGGGCCCGGTCGCCGATCTCGACCTGGCGGGCCTCGAGGCGCTGGGCCTTGGCCTTGCGCGAGCGCGGGCGGATGAAGAAGAAGTACAGGGCCCCGAACAGGACGATGTAGATGAAGATGATCGCGGGCGAGCCGTGCGAGCTGGAACTCGACGTGGTAGCAGCGAACAACATGGGTGACCCCTCTATAGACAGACCCTGAGACTCTAGCGGGTAGGGGCCCGCGCCCTAGAACAGTCCGCCCCGCGGCGGGGCCATTCCCAGGTGGCGGTAGGCGCGCTCGGTGGCGACCCGGCCCCGGGGGGTGCGCACGAGCAGCCCGCAGCGCAACAGGTACGGCTCGTAGGCCTCCTCGAGGGTCACCGGCTCCTCGCCGGTGGCGTGGGCCAGGGTCGTGAGCCCGACCGGCTGGGCCGCGAACTGGTCGCACAGCAAGGTGAGGATCCGCCGGTCGAGCTTGTCGAGGCCGAGCTCGTCAACCCCGAACAGCGCGAGGGCCTCGGCGGCGACGGCGCCGTCGACGACCCCGTGGCCCTTCACCGAGGCGAAGTCGCGCACCCGACGCAAGAGCCGGTTGGCCACCCGCGGGGTGCCCCGGCTCCGTCCGGCGATGGTCGCGGCCGCCTCGTCGGAGAGCTCGACCTCGAGGAGCCGGGCGGAGCGCTCCACGATCCGGCGCAGCTCGTCGGCCTCGTAGAGGTCGAGCTGGCCGATGAAGCCGAAGCGATCGCGCAGGGGGCCCGCCACCAGGCCGGTGCGGGTCGTCGCCCCGACGAGGGTGAAGCGCGGAAGGTCCAGTCGGATCGAGCGGGCCGAGGGCCCCCGGCCGATCAGCACGTCGAGGCGCAGGTCCTCCATCGCCGGGTAGAGGACCTCCTCCACGCTGCGGCTGAGCCGGTGGATCTCGTCGACGAAGAGCACGTCCCCGTCACCGAGCTCGGTGAGGATCGCCGCGAGGTCGCCCGGGCGAGAGAGGACCGGTCCGGAGGTGACCTTGAGGCTCGTGGCCATCTCGCGCGCCACGATCTGGGCGAGCGAGGTCTTGCCGAGTCCCGGGGGGCCGACGAAGAGGATGTGGTCGGCGCACTGGCCCCGGGTCCGCGCCGAGCCCAGGACGACCTCGAGGTGACCGACGAGGTCGCCCTGGCCCACGAACTCGGCCAGGGTGAGCGGTCGCAGCGAGGCCTCCACGCGCCGCTCGCTCTCGCCCGCCTGGGGTGCGACGGGCCGGCGCAGCTCGTCGAGGTCGAGGTCGCGGGTCACGTCCGGCGCACCAGTCGCAGCGCCGCGCGCAGCGCCTCGCCCTCGTCCTCGGGCAGCTCCGCCCCCTCGAGGGCGTCGCGGATCTCGCTCGCGCTGTAGCCGAGCGACCGCAGCGCGTCGTCCACCGCCGCCAGGGCCGGCGCGACGGGCGCCTCGTGGGGCAGACGGCCCTTGAGCTCGAGCACGATGCGCCCCGCGGTCTTCGCCCCGACCCCGGGGATGAGCGCCACCGTCTTCACGTCCTCGGCCTCGATGGCGCGCGCGAGGGTCTCGACGCTCATCGTGCGCAGCGCCCCGAGGGCCGTCGCCGGCCCGACCCCGGGGGCGGCCAGGAGCAGCTCGAAGAGGTCGCGCTCGGCCGTCGTCGCGAACCCGTAGAGCACGAGGGCGTCCTCGCGCACCGCGGTGTGCACGAAGAGCTCGATCTCCTCGCCCACCCCCGGGGCGACGGCCGCGGCCACCTGGACGCGGTAGCCGACGTCGTGGACGTCGACGATCGTCGCCCCGTCGCCGCCGTGACCGACGACCCGCCCGCGCAACCACCCGATCACGGCGCCGGCGCCTCGAGGCGCGTCTCGGTCCGGGCCACGGCGAGGTAGGTGAGCGCCAGCCCGAGGGCGTCGGCGACGTCGGGCGGGCGGGGCACCTCGGCGAGCCCGAGGAGCCGGGCGACCATCGCCTGGACCTGGGCCTTGTCGGCCGCGCCGTAGCCCGTGACGGCGAGCTTGACCTCCTGGGCGGTGAACTGGCGCACCCGGCACCCCTCGGCCAGGGCGATGGCGACCCCGCTCGCCTGGGCCACCGGGATCGCGGTGCGGGCGTTGCGCTGGTAGAAGACGCGCTCGACGACGACGACCTCGGGGGTCGCCTCGGCGTAGAGCCGCGCGAGGTCCCGGCCGAGCTGGGCGAGTCGGCGCTCGACGGGGTCGGCGGGGTCGGTCTCGATCAGCCCGGCGCGCACCGCGACCGCCGGGCGATCCCCCTCGAGGGACCCCTCCACCAGGCCGAAGCCGCAGCGGGTCAGGCCGGGGTCGATGCCGAGGACGAACACGTGTTCGACTGTACCCCGGACCGCCCGCCCGCACGGGGACTAGCCCTCGTAGGCGGCCAGGAGGTCGTCGGCGATGTCGAAGTTCGAGAACACGTTCTGGACGTCGTCGTGGTCGTCGAGCGCGTCGACCAGGCGAAGGACCCGCTTGGCCTCGGACTCCTCGGTCACGGGCACGGTGTTCTGGGCGACCAGGGCCAGCTCGGCGCTGCGCACCGCGAGTCCGTGGGCCTCGAGGGCCGCGCGCGCCCGGGCCAGCTCCTGGGGCTCGGTCGTCACGGTGTAGTCGGCGCCGTTGGGCTCGTAGTTCTCCGCTCCGGCCTCCATGACCCACTCGAGCAGCTGGTCCTCCTCGAGGGGCCCGGCGACCTCGATCTCCCCCTTGCGCTCGAACTGCCAGGAGACGGCGCCGGGCTCGGCGATGGTCCCCCCGTTCTTCGCGAAGAGGTGCTTGATCTCGGCGCTCGTGCGGTTGCGGTTGTCGGTGAGCGTCTCGACGATCACCGCCACCCCGCCGGGGCCGTAGCCCTCGTAGGTGATCGCCTCGTAGCGCACGCCCTCGAGCTCGCCCGTGCCGCGCTTGATCGCCCGCTCGATCGTGTCGAGGGGCACCGAGGCCTCGCGGGCCTTCTGGTACATCGTGCGCAGGCTCGCGTTGCCCTCGGGGTCGCCCCCGCCCTCGCGGGCGGCGACCTCCACCTGGCGGATCAGCTTGGCGAAGACCTTGGCGCGCGCGGCGTCCTTCGCGCCCTTGCGGTGCTTGGTGGTGGCCCACTTGGAATGGCCGGACATGTTCCCTCCCGCCCCGTCGGGGCCCCGAAATCGTAGCGAACGCGCTAGAGCGACTCGACGAACAGCCGGTGGACCGTGGTGTCGGCGGTCAGCTCGGGGTGGAACGACGCACCCCAGACCGGCCCCTGGCGCACGAGGACCGGGTCGGCCTCCCCGTCGTGGTCGTAGGTGGCGAGCACCTCCACGCCCGGGCCGCACGCCTCGATCCGCGGGGCGCGGATGAAGACCCCCGGCACGCTCGTGCCGTCCGAGAGGGTGAGGGGCGCCTCGAAGCTCGCGATCTGGCGGCCGTAGCCGTTGCGGCGCACGGCCACCGCCAGCGCCCCGTAGCCCCACTGGTCGGCGCGTCCGTCGAGGACCTCGCGCGCGAGCAGGATCAGCCCCGCGCAGGTGCCCAGCACCGGCAGGCCCGCCGCGAGGCGCTCGCCCAGCGCGTCGGCCAGCCCCGAGGTACGAAGGAGGTGCGCGATCGCGGTCGACTCCCCGCCGGGCAGGACGAGCGCGGCCACGGCGTCGAGCTCGGCCGGGGTTCGCACGCGCTCGGCCCCGACCCCGAGGGCGGCGAGGGTCGCCAGGTGCTCGCGGACGTCGCCCTGAAGCGCGAGGACCCCGACGCTCCCCATTCCTACCAGCCGCGCTCGGCCAGGCGCTGCTCGAGCGAGCTGGTCTCCCACCCGCGCATCGCACTGCCCAGCCCGGTCGAGACCTTGGCGATCGTCGAGGGGTCGTCGAAGTGGGTCGAGGCCTCGACGACGGCGTGGGCCATGCGCACCGGGTCCTCGCTCTTGAAGATGCCCGAGCCCACGAAGACCGCTTCGGCGCCGAGCTGGCGCACCAGGGAGGCGTCGGCCGGGGTCGAGATGCCCCCCGCGCAGAACAGCGGCACCGGCAGGTGGCCCGACTCGGCGACCTCGAGCACGAGCGGCAGCGGCGCCTGCAGGTCCTTGGCGATGGCGTAGAGCTCGTTGGCGTCGGCGCTCTGGCAGCGGCGGATCATCGCGGTGATCGAGCGCAGGTGACGCACGGCCTCGACGACGTTGCCCGTTCCGGCTTCGCCCTTGGAGCGGATGAGGCACGCGCCCTCGCCGATGCGCCGAAGCGCCTCGCCCAGGTTCGTCGCCCCGCAGACGAAGGGCACCGTGAAGGCCCACTTGTCGATGTGGTTCTCCTCGTCGGCCGGGGTCAGCACCTCGGACTCGTCGATGTAGTCCACCCCGAGCGCCTCGAGGACCTGGGCCTCGGCGAAGTGGCCGATGCGCGCCTTGGCCATCACGGGGATGGTCACGGCCGCCTGGATCTCCTGGATCATCTGCGGGTCGCTCATGCGCGCCACGCCGCCGTCACGACGGATGTCGGCCGGGACGCGCTCGAGCGCCATCACCGCGACGGCCCCGGCGTCCTCGGCCACCTTGGCCTGCTCGGGGTTCACGACGTCCATGATCACCCCACCGCGCAGCATGTCGGCGAGCCCGCGCTTCACCAGCGTCGAGCCCGTACGTGTGGTCGGGGTGTCGCTCATGGGCCCAGCCTACCGGGGGACCCTCACCACTCCTCGAGGGCGCGGGCGCGCACCTCCGGGTCGTCGAGGTCCGACGGCGCGCGCTCGTGCCGGTCCGACCAGGGGTTGAAGAAGACCCAGCGCCAGGCGTCGAAGGCCGGGTCGGCCAGGAACGACCCGGTCGGCGCCGTCTGGGCCTCGCAGCGGCGCAGGGCGGCGGCGATCCCGAGCGGGTAGCGGATGGTGGCGGCGGCGACCTCGTCGGCCCGGAAGGTCTCCCCCGGCCCGGCGAGCGCCCGGGCCGCCTCCCCCGTCAGGTCGAAGGCGGCGACACACTCACGCTCGAGGACCCCGATGCGCTCGCGGGCCAGGCAGTGGGCCACCACGCCCTCGAGCTCGATCAGCTCGAAGTCCTGGACGAGGGCGCTGGTGGCGAGCATCACGAAGCCGCCGGGCCCGGGCACCAGGGCGGCGTTGTAGCCGCCGTCGCGCACCACCTCGGCGCGCACGCCGTCGACCCCGAACGTGGCGGAGAGCCGGTCGACCAGCGTCGCGAGGCGCTCGCGGGCCATTGGGTCCTCGTCGCGCGCGAAGCGCGCGAGCAGCGCCTCGGCGGCCCCGTGGGAGCGGGTGGCGTAGCCGGCCACGACCCGGCGCAGGTCGAGCGCGTAGAGCGCGCCGACGACGACGGCCGCCAGCCACAGCCAGGGCGAGAGCGCGACGGCGAGCACCGCGAGGGCCACGACGGCGGCGCCGGCCGCGATGGAGGCGACGAGTCGTCGGCGCAACGCGTACGAGCGCATCACGGCCGCGTGACGGTGGCGCTCGGCCGTGGTCGGCGCGTACGGGCTCACCCAGGAGGGGTCGAGCACCGGGGCGACGTAGCGGGGCTCGCGGTCGCGCCGGGCGCCAGGGCGTCGGGAGCGGGTGCGCTGCGAGCTGGCCACCGCCCAAGGCTACCGGCGCGCGAGCCCGCCGCCGGCGACGAGGCGCTCGTAGCGCTCGAGGTAGGCGTCCACGAGTGCCGCCATCGACCAGCGACGCGCGTGCTCGCGCGCCGCGGCGACGCGCGCCGGGCTCTCGGCGCCGAGGGCCGACGCGATCGCGTCCGCCCAGGCCCGCGGGTCACCGGCCGGCGCCAGGGTGGCGTGGGGGCCGACGGCGTCGCGGTAACCCTCGATGTCGCTCGCCACGACGGCCGTCTCGCTCGCCAGGGCCTCGAGCAGGATCAGGCCGAAGCTCTCGCCCCCCGTCGCCGGGGCGAGCAACGCGTGCGAGCGGCGCAGCCACGCCCGCTTGGCGTCGTCGCTGACGCGTCCGACGAAGGTGACCTGCGGGTCGTGGGCGGCCAGGGCCTCGAGGCGGGCCCGCTCGGGCCCGTCACCCGCCACCACGAGGCGCCACGGTCGCTCGGCCGTCGCGTTGTGCTCGCGCACCGCCCGGATCGCCGTGTCGGCGCCCTTGCGCGCCTCGAGTCGGCCGAGGAAGAGCAGGCTCGGGGCCTCGGAGCGCTCACGGGGGAAGGCCGCGTAGCGGTCCATCTCCACCCCGTTGAAGAGCACCTCGCAGGAGAGGTCGTAGGCCGCGTCGGCGCAGCGCTTGGCGGCCTCGCTCACCGCGACCGGGAGGTCGACGCCACCGGCCAGACGGCGCAGGAGCGGCCGGGTGAGGGTCACCGCCGGCCCGTCGCCGGCGCGATGGAAGGTCGCCACCGCCGGCGTCCGGTGCGCCACGAGCGTCGCCCAGGCGAGCAGCGGGGCCCCGGGCTCGTGGACGTGCACGACGTCGGGGCCGAAGCGCGCCACGGCACGGGCGGCCGCACGCGAGGCCCGAGGCGACAGCGTGAGGGGCGCCCGCGAGCCGTTGGCGGGAAGGGCCAGGCGCGCGCCGACGCGCACCAGGGACGCCGGGGTGTCGTGGGCGGACACGTCCGTCGCGTCGGGGGCGACCACGAGGACGTCGTGGCCGCGCGCGCAGAGCTCGCGGCTCATCCCGAGCGCCTGCTCTTGCACACCGCCCGGGACGCTCAGGGCGTAGGGCGAGAGGATCGCGACGCGCACGCGCTACCCGAAGCGCGCCGGCAGGACGTGCCACTGCTCGGGGGCGCGCCGGATGAGCGACTCGAGGCCGACGGCCACGAGTTGGGTGACCCGGGTGACGTCCTCGCGCAGTCGCGCCCGGGTGCGTTCGGCGACGATCGGGGGCAGCACCACGGCGTGGTGGTCCCGGCCCGGACCGGAGTAGCACGCGGCCACGAGGATCGGCGCCCCCGTGCGCAGCGCGAGCGTCGCGGGTCCGCCGGGCAGGGTCACGCGCCGCGAGAAGAACTCGACTTCGACCCCGTTGCCCTCCAGGTCCCGGTCGCACAGCAGGCCCACCACGCCGCCCTCGCGCAACACCCCCATCAGGGTCCCCGTGGCGCGCTCGTCGAGGGGCACCACGTGGATGCCCATCGCCTCGCGCTTGGCGGCGAACCACTCGAAGAGCTCGGGCGGCTCGAGCCGCTCGGCGACCGCCCACATGGGCAGTCCGATGCGCGCGAGCAGCGCCCCGCCCCACTCCCACGAACCGACGTGGGGCAGGGCCACGATCGCCCCGCGCCCGGCGTCGCGGGCCGCCTCGAGGTGTTCGAGGCCCTCGGCGATGACGAAGCGGCGCACCACCTCCTCGGGCGCGATGGCCGGCAGCTTGGCCCCCTCGGCCCAGTAGCGGCCGTAGCTCGAGAAGCCCCGTCGCACGAAGAGCTCGAGGAGGTCCCCGTCGACGGGGCCGTGCGGGTCGAGGACCGGGCGCAGGTTGTCCGACAGACTCGCGGCCTTGGCACCGCGGGGGCCGACGGCGCGCGCCACCGCCTCGGCGACGCCCACGTCGACGCGCTCGGGCAGCGCCTCGAGGAGACGTCCGGCCGATCGGAAGAGGGCGACGCGGCCCGACGCCACGACTAGTGGCGCGACGCCCGACTGAGCGTCCGGCGCCGACGGGCGTGCTCGCGGCGCGGGTGGAGCCGGGGCTCGACCGGCGCGGGCCGGTCGGCGGCGCGCCAGACTCGCACGAAGCGCCCGAAGGCCGTCATGATCGTGAGCGCGAGCATCACCCAGAGCACCGGCACGAAGATCGCCGCGCTGAGCAGCCCCACCCCGAGCAGGATCATCCGCTCGGCGCGCTCCATCAGCCCGCCCTTGGCCGAGAGGCCGAGGCTCTCGGCCTTGGAGCGCTGGTAGGAGATGAGGAAGCTCGCCGTCACGATCCCGAAGGGCAACAGGACCAGCTGACCGTGGTGGTGGGCCGTGAGGTAGTACGCCACTCCGCCCATCACCACGGCGTCCGAGACCCGGTCGACCACCGAGTCGAAGAAGCTCCCGCGCTGGCTGGTCCGCTGGCCGGCCTTGGCCACGGGACCGTCGAAGAGATCGTGGAAGCCCGTGAGGGTGAGCAGCACGATCGCCCCCCAGTGCATGCCCACCCCGATCGCCCAGGCCGTCGCGCAGGCGAAGACGAGCCCCGAGGCGGTCAGCGCGTCGGCCGAGAAGCCCGCGCGCACGAGGCCGCGCCCGATGGGGGTGGTGACAACCTCCACGGACCGGCGGAACCTACCGTCGAACATGGGCCTCCCGGCTCATCGCGGCAAGTCTACCGACGGGCCCCCGGACGGGTCCGGGGACAGCGCCGCGCGCACCTTGCGCCAGGTGGAGGCGAGCGACTCGGGCAGGACCCGGGTCTCGGCGATGGTGGTCATGAAGTTGGTGTCGCCGTCCCAGCGCGGCAGCAGGTGGGCGTGGAGGTGGCGCGGGATCCCCGCGCCGGCCGCGTGGCCGAGGTTGAACCCGACGTTCAGCCCGTCGGGCCGGTACGCGGCGCGAAGCGCCCGGCTCACCGCGGTGACCCCGCCCCACAGGTCGCCCGACTCCTCGTCGTCGAGCTCCTCGAGGGTCTCGACGTGGCGGTAGGGCACGACGAGGACGTGACCCGAGCCGTAGGGGAAGGCGTTCAGCACGACGTAGCCGTGCGCGCGGCGCTCGAGCACACCGGTCGCCTCGCCCACGGGCTCGCCGGCCAGTCGGCAAAAGACGCACCCCTCGCTACCCCCGTCGCTCGAGACGCCCTCGACGTAGGCCTCGCGCCAGGCGGCCGAGAACCGCTCGAGCGGCACTAGGGCGCCTCGGGCGCGCCGTGTGCGGCGATCTCGGCGGCGAGCCGCGCGACGAAGTCCTCGACGCCGACCCCGCGCTCGGGGCTGCCCGAGCCGCGCGCGTTCACCCCGACGGTGCGGGCGGCGACGTCGTCGTCGCCCACGACGAGCACGTAGGGGACCTTCTCGAGCTTGGCCCGACGGATCCTCGCCCCGAGCGGCTCGTCGGCCGGCTCGAGCCCGGCGCGCGCGCCCCGCGCGCGCAGGGCGGCGGCGACCTCGCCGGCGTAGCCGTCGTGGTCGTTGCGCACCCCGAGCACGCGCACCTGCTCCGGGGCGAGCCAGGTGGGCAGGTTGCCCGCGTAGTGCTCGAGCAGGACCCCGAAGAAGCGCTCGATGGATCCGAAGAGCGCGCGGTGGAGCATGATCGGGCGGTGGTGCTGGTTGTCGGCGCCCACGTACTCCAGGTCGAAGCGGGCCGGGTGGTTGAAGTCGCACTGGATCGTCGAGAGCTGCCAGGTGCGCCCGATCGCGTCGCGTACGTCGATGTCGATCTTGGGGCCGTAGAACGCGGCGTCACCCTCTTTGATCGAGTAGGCCAGCCCGAAGCGCTCGAGGGCGGCGCGCAGCGCCTCGGTCGACGTCACCCAGATCTCGTCGCTGCCCACGTACTTCTGCGGGTCCTTGGTCGAGAGGTTCGCCGTGAACTCGCTGAAGCCGAAGGCACGGAGCATGTCCATGACGAAAGAGAGCAACGAGGCAATCTCCTCTTGGAGCTGGTCCTCCGTGCAGTAGATGTGCGCGTCGTCCTGGGTGAAACCCCGGATGCGCAAGAGCCCGTGGAGGGTCCCGGCCCGCTCGTAGCGGTACACCGTGCCCAGCTCGAAGAGCCGCAGGGGCAGCTCGCGGTAGCTGCGCGGGCGGCTCTTGTAGATCAGGCAGTGCATCGGGCAGTTCATGGGCTTGGGGTAGTAGGTCCCGTTGTCCATCTCCATGGGCGGGTACATCCCGTCCTTGTAGAACCCGAGGTGGCCCGAGGTCTCGTAGAGCCGGGCGTTGGCGATGTGGGGCGTGACGACGAACTCGTAGCCGCCCGCGAGGTGCCGGGCGCGGCTGAAGTCCTCCATCTCCTTGCGCGCGATGCCCCCGCGAGGGTGCCACACCGCGAGGCCGCCGCCCAGCTCGACCGGGAAGCTCAGCAGGTCGAGCTCGCTCGCGAGACGACGGTGGTCGCGCTTCTCGGCCTCCTCGAGCTGGTGGAGGTGGGCCTCGAGGGCCGAGGTGGACTCCCAGGCCGTCCCGTAGACCCGCTGGAGCTGGGGACGCTTCTCGTCGCCGCGCCAGTACGCGCCGGCCACCCGCATCAGGCGGAAGTGGCCGAGGCGCCCGGTCGAGGGGACGTGGGGACCCCGGCACAGGTCGACGAAGGAGTCGGTGTTGCGATAGACCGACACGCTCGAGCCGGCGGCGACCTCGCCCAGGTCCTCGTCGTCGCGGGCGCCCTCGCGCACCTTGGTGATGATCTCCACCTTGTAGGGCTGGTCGGCGAAGACCGCCAGGCCCTCCTCGGCGGACATCTCGGCGCGCGTGAAGGGCTGGTCCTCGGCGATGATCCCGCGCATCTCGGCCTCGATGCGCTCGAGGTCGTCGTCGCTGAAGCGCGCCCCGCCGGGCAGGTCGAAGTCGTAGTAGAAGCCGTTCTCGATCGCCGGGCCGATGGCGTACTTGGCCCCCGGCCACAGGCGGGTCACCGCCTGGGCGAGCACGTGGGCGCTCGAGTGGCGCAGCACGTCGCGCCCCTCGGGTGAGCCGGCGACCACGATCGCCACCTCGTCCCCGTCGGCGAGCACCGTCGAGAGGTCGCACGGCGTCCCGTTCACCCGGGCCGCGAGGGCGTCCTTGGCCAGGCGCGCCCCGATCGACCGGGCGAGGTCCCCGGCCGTCGAGCCCGCGGCGAGCGCACGCGTGGCGCCGTCGGGCAGGGTCACCGCGATCTGCGACATGGGGTCCTTTCGACGCTACAGCGTAACCCCGAGCAGCGCCGCGGCCGCCTGGACGCTGGCGCCGGCGTGGGCCGCGGCGTCGATCGCCTCGAGGGCGCCGGGCGTGTCGAGGTCGTCGTCCAAGGCGGCCCGCACGTCACGGAGGACCCCCGACTCGCGCCCCCCGAGCGTCGATCGCCACGTGGCCAGACGGCTGCGCGCACCGGCCAGCAGCTCGTCGCGCCACTCCCAGTCGCCGCGGTAGTGCTGGGCGAGCAGCGCGAGGCGCACGGCCGAAGGCTCGCTGCGCTGGGCGAGCTCGTTCACGAAGACAAGGTTGCCCAGGGACTTGGACATCTTGGTGCCGTCGTAGCCGACGAGCCCCACGTGCATCCAGTGGCGCACGAAGGGCGCCCCGCTCACCGCCTCGCTCTGGGCCGCCTCGCACTCGTGGTGGGGGAAGGCGAGGTCGCGGCCGCCGCCGTGGACGTCGAGGGTCTCGCCGAGTTCGCGCAGGGCGAGGGCCGAGCACTCGATGTGCCAGCCCGGCCGTCCCGCGCCCCAGCGCGACTCCCAGGCCGGCTCGTCCTCGAGGGAGGGCTGCCAGAGCACGAAGTCGAGCGGGTCGCGCTTGCGCGGGTCGTCGGGTCGGCCGCCGTGCTCGGCGGCGAGGGCGACCATGCGCTCGCGCGTCTCGTGGCTGACCTGGCCGAAGCGGGGGAACCGGGCGACCTCGAAGTAGACGTAGCCGTCGACCTCGTAGGCGATCCCCTCGTCGAAGGTCCGCCCGATCAGCGTGAGGATCTCGGCGATGGCCCCGGTGGCGCGCGGCTCGGCGTAGACCGGCAGCAGGTTGATCAGTCGCATGTCGCGCTCGAAGGTCGCCAGCTCGCGCGCGGCCAGGTCGAGGTAGTGGACCCCGAGCTCGCGGGCCTTGCGCAGGATGTCGTCGTCGACGTCGGTCACGTTGCGCACCACGCGCACCTCGTGGCCGTCGTCGCGCAGCCGGCGGGTCAGCACGTCGAAGGCCAGGTAGACGAAGGCGTGACCGAGGTGGGCCGCGTCGTAGGGCGTGATCCCACAGCTGTACATCGTCACCGGCCCCGACGGCGTCATCGGGGCCACGGCTCGGCGCGCCGAGTCGTACAGTCGCATCACGCCGGGAGGCCCCGGAAGGCCACCGCGCTGTGGGCCCGGTGACGGATGTTGATCGAGACGCACACCGCGGTGAAGGCCTCGACGGCGCTGGCCAGCGACATCGAGCCCACCTCGACCGCGCGCAGCCCGGGCATCGCGTCGATCATCTCGACCACCACCGCGCGCGCCCCGGGGTCGTCGCCGACCACCGCCACGTCGGCCACCAGGCCGCTCGCGAGGTCCTCCATCTGAGCGGCCGGCAGGTGGTGGAAGGCGCCCACGACCCGGCTCTCGGGCAGCGCGGCGGCGATCTGGGCCGCCATCGCGCCCCGGGGTGGGTAGAGGGGGATCACCTCTTTGCCCTCGCGCGCGAGCGCGTTGACCATCGAGACGACCACCTTGTGTGCGAGGGGCTCGCGCAGCGCGCGCACGGTCGCCACCGCCGAGTCCCAGGGGGTCGCCACCACCACGACCTCGCACTCGGCGGCGCCGGCGTTGTCGGCGCCCTCGACCA
>JAKBNI010000093.1 GCA_021831125.1 Actinomycetes bacterium
GAGCGGTCGACCGGGTGCCGCCCGGGAAGGAGCGGTCATGGGAATCGCCCTCGCGGTGATCGGGGCCGTCGTGGTCCTGCTCGTCATCCTCGTCATCGTCAAGTCGGTCCGGATCGTCCAGCAGGGCTTCCTCGGGGTGGTGACGCGCCTGGGGGAGTTCAAGGAGATCCGCCAGCCCGGGCTCACCTTCATCATCCCGGTCATCGAGTCCCTGAGGGTCATCGACGTGCGCGAGACCCCGCGCACGGGCGACCGCCAGCAGGTCATCACGCGTGACAACGTGGCCGTGATCGTGAACGCCACCATCTTCTCCCAGGTGGTCGACGTGCGACTCGCCCTCTTCACCAACTCGAACTACGTGGTGAGCGTCGACAACCTCGCGCGCACCTCGCTGCGCGCGGTCTTCGGCTCGATCACCCTCGACGAGGCCTTCAGCCAGCGCGAGCGGATCGGGTCGCTCCTGCAGTCCCAGATGGAAGAGGCGACCGACAAGTGGGGTGTGCGCATCAATCGGGTCGAGGTCCTCGAGATCACCCCGCCGGACCAGATCCTCCAGGCGATGGCGCTCCAGAAGCAGGCGGACCAGGAGAAGCGGGCGAAGATCCTCGAGTCCGAGGGCGCCCAGCAGTCGGCGATCAACCTGGCCGACGGCCAGCGCCAGGCGGCGATCAAGGAGGCCGAGGGCGCCCAGCAGTCGGCGATCCTGCGCGCCGAGGGCCAGCGCCAGGCCCAGATCCTCGAAGCCCAGGGCCGGGCCCAGGCCATCGAGCTCGTCTACGCCGCCATCAAGGGCCAGACGCCCGACCCCACGCTGGTGGCGATCCTGCAGCTCGACACCCTCGGGCGCTTCGCCGAGAGCCCCAACGCCAAGCTCGTCGTGCCGGCCGAGAGTGCCGCGCTGCTGGGCGCGGCCCAGGCGATCAAGAGCGTGCTCGACGCCGTGCCGGGCGCGGGCGCTAGCTGAGCCGCTCGACCCAGAGCGTCGTGCCGTGGGCGCGACGCACCACGACCCGCTCGCCGTCGGGGATCGTCTCGCCCGACTCGGTCACCGCGCGCCACGACTCGCCCTTGATGGTGACGCGCCCGGGATGGCCCTCGTCGCCGACCGCTCGCTCGACGAGGCCCGTCTGATCGGTCATCGGGCCCCGAGCGGGCAGGGTGAGGTCTGGGCGGCGGTGCCGGCGCACGTAGCGCAGGGCGAACGGGCGAAGGGCGGCGAGCAGGACCCCCGAGGCCACGAGCCAGACGACCACCTGGGCGAGGAACGGGACCCCGAGCAGGGCCAGGGCGAAGGCGACGACCGCGCTCGCCCCGACGAAGGCGGCGACCAGCGCGTTGGTGTGCAACTCGGCGAAGAGGCACACCAGGATGATCGCGGCCCAGAAGACCATCGCCATAGCCGGGAGTATACGGCCGGACCCCCTCGCGGGCCCCGGGGACGCGACCTCCGCCGGGAGGGTTACGGTGGAGGTGTGACCATCGATGCAACGCCGCATCGAGGACTGCTCGCGCCGACCACCCTCGGGGCCGACGACGCGGCCCCCGAGGACGACCCCCGTCGGCTCGCGGTGCGCCGGTTCCTCGACGCGCACCCCTCGCCCACCGGCGCCGAACTGGCCGGGGCCGGCCTCGTCGCCCCGCACTGGCCGCCCCCGTGGGGGCTGGGCGCCTCGCCCGAGCACCAGCTCGTCATCGACGACGAGTTGCGCCGGGCCGGGGTCTCGCGGCCGGTCAACCCGATCGGGATCGGCTGGGCCGGCCCGACCATCCTCGCCGCGGGCACCGACGCCCAGCGCGCACGCTGGCTCCCGGGCATCCTCTCGGGCGAGGAGTTCTGGTGCCAGCTCTTCAGCGAACCCGACGCCGGGAGCGACCTCGTGTCGCTCACCACACGCGCGAGGCGCGAGGGCGACCACTGGGTCGTCTCGGGTCAGAAGACCTGGACGAGTTACGCCCACCTGGCCCGCTGGGGGATCCTGCTCGCGCGGACCGGAGGACCCGGCCCGCGGGGCATCACCTACTTCGTCTGCCCGATGGACGCCCCCGGGGTCAGCGTCCGGCCCCTCGTCGACATGACCGGCGACCACGCCTTCAACGAGGTCTTCCTCGACGAGGTCGTGCTCGACGACGACCTGCGCCTCGGCGAGGTCGACGACGGCTGGCGTCTGGCCAAGGTGACGCTGGCCAACGAGCGCGTCGCCCTCTCGGGCGAGGGCGTCCTGTGGGGACGGGGCCCCACGGCGCGCGACCTCGTCGAGGTCGTCACCCGTGAGGGCCTCGCGCTCGCCCCCGGCGAGCGCGAGGCGCTGGTGCGCGCCGTGATCCACGGCGAGGTGCTGCGCCTCCTACGCGGGCGGATCACCCACGCCGCGCTGACCGGCGCCTCGAGCGGCGCCACCGCCAGCGTGCGCAAGGCGCTGGCCGACGACCACGGCCAGGAGGTCATGGGGCTCGCCGTGCGCCTCGCCCACGCGGCCGGGATGCTCTCGGACCGGGGCCCGGGCGGTGTCGGGGGCGAGGAGGGCGTGTCGTGGGCGTGGGGCTTCCTCTACGCCCAGGCCCTCACCATCGGCGGGGGCACGTCGGTCGTCCAGCGCAACATCATCGCCGAGCGCGTGCTCGGCCTGCCCCGCGAGCCGGCCTAGGCCCGCGGGCGCGCGCCGCGCGCCCCCACGAGCGGCCGGGGCCCGGCGTGGGTGTTGCCGTAGCGGTGCTGGGTGATCGACACGCTCTGCTCGTCCAGCCAGCGCGCGAGCTCGACCGCTCCGTCCTGGGCCAGCGGCCGTGGGTCGAGGGCGGTCCCGCGCTCGAGGAGTCGGACGACGGGGGCGGGCTCGGCGCTCAGCCAGCGGACCCGGTCACCGTCGCCGAGTCGCTCGGCGAGCTCCGCGGGGGACTCGAGGGTCACGTCGAGGGGTCCGCGCACCACCTCGGCGGCGCTGAACTCCAGGGTGAATCCGGCCAGGCGGGCGAGCTCGCGGGCGTAGCGGACCTCGGTCGGGCCCGTCGCGGGGTCCACGCGCACCACGACGGGTCGCGCGGGGACCGCGTAGCGCACGAGGTTGGCCTCGCTGGCCAGCCCGGCCCGGTCGAGGGCCAGGGAGCCGGTCTCGCCCCACCAGCGGCGCGCCCCGGCGATCGCCTCGTCGAGGTCGTGCACCCGCCGCCACCGCCGCAGCGCCTCGACGTAGTGGTCGCCGCCGGCCTTCGCCGTCGGCCCGACCCGCGAGCGCTTCCAGCCGCCGAAGGGCTGACGGGCGACGACGGCCCCGGTCGTCGTGCGGTTCACGTAGAGGTTGCCGGCCTCGACCCGCTCGACCCAGGTCGCGATCTCGTCGACGTCGAGGGTGTGCAGACCCGCGGTGAGCCCGTAGGGGGTGGCGTTCTGCCACTCGATGGCCTGGTCCAGGCCGTCGGCCACCATCACTCCGAGCACCGGCCCGAACCACTCGTTGAGGTGACCCCACGAGCCGGGCTGCAGGCCGAGCTTGACCCCGGGTCGCCAGAGGAGGCCCGCCTCGTCGAGGCGCTCCGGCTCGACGAGCCACGACTCGCCCGGCTCGAGGGTGGTGAGGGCGCGGGTGAGTGACGTCTCGGGCGGGCGGATGACGGGGCCGACCTGGGTCGCGAAGTCCATGGCCGAGCCGACGGCGAGGCTGGTGACCGCGTCGGCGAGCTGGGCGAAGAAGCGGGGGTCGTCGGCGAGGGCCCGATCGACGATGGCCAGGCTCGCCGCGGAGCACTTCTGTCCGCCGTTGCCGAAGGCGGCCTGGACGAGGTCGCGCACCGCGAGGTCGACGTCGGCGCTCGCGGTGAGCACGAGCGCGTTCTTGCCGCTCGTCTCACCGAGCAGGTGGAGCGTCGGCTTCCACCCGCTGAAGAGGCGGGCCGTGTCGTAGGAGCCGGTAAGCACGACCGCGCTCACCCCGACGTGGGTCACGAGGTGGCGACCCACCTCGTCGTCGCGCGTGGGCACCATCTGCACCACGTCGCGGGGCACCCCGGCCGTCCACAGCTGGCGGACCAGGGCCTCGGCGACGGCCACGGTCTCGGGCGCCGGCTTCACGACGACGGCGTTCCCGGCCGCCAGTGCGGCGAGGACCCCGCCGGCGGGGATCGAGTAGGGGAAGTTCCACGGCGGGACGACGACCACCACCCCGAGCGGCTCGGACGGCCCGTCCTCGAGCGCGTGGGCGGCGTAGTGGCGGGCGAAGTCGACGGCCTCGCTCACCTCGGGGTCCGACTCGGCGACGGTCTTCCCGCCGTCGCGAGCCATGACCGCGATCGTCTCGGCTCGCCGCTCGGCCATCACCGTCGCGGCGCGCTCGAGGAGTTCGCGGCGTGCCGCGACGGGGGTGGCGTGCCAGCGGGCGAAGCCCGAGCTCGCGAACTCGAGGGCCCGGTCGACCTCGGCCCGGGTGGCGACGCGGTACCGGTACCACGGCCGTCCGCCGTCGTTGGGGTCCCGTCCGACCTCGTAGTCGGGCTCGCCGTCGAGGTCGAGGTGGTCAAGCGTGTCGATCTCGAGGTCGTTGACCGCGCGCAGGGCCGCGAAGGCGGCGTCGAGGGCTCCAGTGAACGCGGGGTCGGTCGGGTCGCCGTCGGGCTCGTTCGCGAAGCCCGAGCCCTCGGGCGTGCGCGCCCGTCGGCGCCGCGCGCCCGACACCGTCGACCGCGCTCCGATCGCCTCGAGGAAGCGTCGGCGCTGCTCGTCGAGCACGACGGGGTCGTCAGCGATCGAGAGGGCGGCACGCAGGTAGTTCTCCGGCGCGGTGTTCTCGTCCAGACGGCGGACGAGGTACGCGACGGCGGCGGGGAAGTCGTCACGCCGGGTCACCGGCGCGTAGAGCAGCACGGGCTGGCCGCCGGCGACGAGGGCCTCGGCCTCGGCGTCGGCCATTCCCTCGAGCATCTCCACGTCGAGCTGGTCGCTCACGCCACGCTCGGCGGCTAGCTCCAGCGCCCAGGCGACGTGGAAGAGGTTGTGACTGGCGACCCCGACGCGCAGGTGGTCACGGATCTCGGGTGACAAGACGTCGTCGAGCAGTCGCAGGTAGCTCGCGTCGACCTCGGCCTTGGACCCGTAGGGCGCGCCGACCCAGCCGTGCAGTTCGGCCTCGACGCTCTCCATGGCGAGGTTGGCCCCCTTCACCAGTCGCACCTTGACCGGCGCGCCCCCGACGGCGCGCCGGGCCCTCGACCACGCCACGAGCTCCGCGAGCGCCCCGTGGGAGTCGGGGAGGTAGGCCTGCAGCACGATCCCCGCCGAGAGGGGGAGGAACTCCTGCTCGCTCAGCACGCTCATGAACGCGTCGAGGGTGAGGCGCAGGTCCCGGTACTCCTCCATGTCGAGGTTGACGAAGACGCCGTTCGCCTTCGCGGAACGGTAGAGGCGGCGGAGCCGCTCGGCGACGCGCTCGAGCGAGCCGGCGTGGTCGATGGTGACGAGCTGGCTCGCGACCGACGAGAGCTTCACCGACACGTAGTCGACGTCCTCGCGCGCGACCATCGCGAGGACCCGCTCGAGGCGCTCCTCGGCCTCGCGCTCGCCCAGGACCGCCTCGCCCAGAACGTTCACGTTGAGCGCCAGCCCGCGGGCCCGGTGCTCGGCGAAGCGCGGCGCCAGCCCGGTCGGGTCGTCGTCGAGGATCAGCGAGGCGGTGAGCGAGCGCACCCGTCGAGAGACCTGGCCCACGACGAGCCCGGGCGCCACGCGCGAGGCCGCGGCGGCCAGCGCGAGACCGGCCCGGTCGAGGGGGGAGAACCCCCCCGGGGTCACCGCGGCTGCGGCGCGGCGCAGGGCGCGCGCCGCGCGGCCCGGCTCGCGGAAGCGCATCACCTCGTCGGTCAATCCGAGGACGACGCCCACCGCGGCCGGGTCGGCGAGGAGCCGGCGCAGCCGCGCGCGCGTGGCGCCGGCGTGTCGCTCGTCGCGGGCGCTGGCCCCGATCAGGGCGATGGCCCGCTCGAGCGCGCGCTCGGCGACCGGGTCGACGGGGGGATCGGTGGAGCTCACGGCCCCGCCACCTTACGTCCGTCGGCCCCGTCGCCTAGGCCACCGGGGCCGGCGGCTCGGACCCGCCCCAGAGCTCTCGCACGAGCACGTGGACGGTGGCGGCGAGCGGGACCGCCAGCAGCACCGCGACGAAGCCGCCGAAGGCGCCGCCCACCCACGACCCGATCTCGGCGGCCACGAGGACCGCGACGAAGATCCACAGGGGGTTGATTCGCACCGTCCGGCTCATGATCACCGGGTTGAGGGCGTGGTTCTCGACGTTGGTGTAGACGACGAAGACGACGAGGGTGATCACCCCCGCGGCGAGGGAGTGGACGAAGGCGAAGAGGACGGTGGGGATCCCGGCGAGCGCCCCGCCGATCTGGGGAATGAAGTCGACGAGCGCGACCCATAGCCCCCACAGGAACGCGAAGGGCACCGACACGCTGACCAGGGTGATGAGGACGACGGCGCCGGCGATGACCGAGGTGAGCAGGTTGCCCAGCATGT
>JAKBNI010000012.1 GCA_021831125.1 Actinomycetes bacterium
GGGGGGTCGGGGGCCGTCCGCTAGCATGGTGGGCCAGCATCGACGCGGCTGTAGCTCAGCGGATTAGAGCATCGGTCTACGGAACCGAGGGTCGGGGGTTCGAATCCCTCCAGCCGCACCACGGGCGCCTCGCGCCCCGACTCACCCCCGCAGCACCGTGAAGTCGACGACCGTGACAATCCCCGCGGCCCGCGTCGCGAGCCGCGGGCCGCCCGCGACGAGGCCGTCCGCCTGGAGCATCGCCACCGCGAGGTACTCCGCGTCGCGTAGGTCCTCCCAGCCGTTCGCTACCGCCAGGTCCCACGCGCGCCGGCGCGAGACGCGGTCGCCCAGCAGGCGGACCCTGAGCCCGGTCATCCGCTCGTGGAGCTCGAGCGCCTCTCGCTCGCTCGTTCGCCCCGCGCGCGTGCGTGCGAGCAGGATCGCCAGCGCGTCGCTGCGCAGCGCGGTGGGGCCGACCAGTTGGAGGTCGGGTCCGGGTGAGACGCCCTCCTCGACGAGGCGAACGAGCGCTACCGGGTCGAGGGCGTAGCGTCTCGTCGACACGTCAAGACGTCGCTCGGGACTCAGCCGGTCGCGACGACGACCCGGTCGAGCGCGAGGTTCGCGTGCGTGGCGAGGACGCCGCGCCCGGCGACCGAGAAGCGCACGGCGTGGCCCCGTGAGCGCAGCAGCGTGTTGAGGAAGGCCGCCACCACGCGGGCCCGCCGGAGGCTCAGCGCGAGGTTGGCGCGGAACCTCCCGGTGGGGTCGGCGTAGCCCGTGACGGTGAGGTGGGTCACGTGGTGGCCGATCACCGCGACGGCGAAGCGCGCGAGTCGGACGCGGTCGGCGCGCGTCAGCGCGCTCGCCCCGCTCGCGAAGTACACCGAGACCGACACCCGCGTCGGGCGCACCGGCACCGTCGTCGTGGTGGTCGGCGGGAGGGTCGTCGTCGTGGATGTCGTGGTCGTGGTCGTGGTCGTGGTCGTGGTGGTGGTGGTGGTCGGCGGGGGGATGATGACCTGGGTGTAGGGGACGTCCACGGCGCCGATCGTGCAGTACTCACCCACCGGGAGCACGGGCGTGCCGCGCTGGTCCACGTCGGGGATCGGGCAGATGTTCGCGCTGAAGCTGGGCGTCGCGTTGGAGACCGTCAGGTCGAAGGGGATGGCCTTCACCAGTCGCGAGCCCGGCGCCGGCAACTCGGTCAGGGTCGGTCCGCCGTTGTCCTGGAGGGGTCCGAGCTGGGGGTCGATCGAGTTGTGGTCCGTCGAGGCGGTGAGGTCGCAGCTCGAGGCGTCCTGCTCGAGGTTGAAGCCGTCGGAGAGGACCTGGGCGTATTTCCCTTGGATCTGGCACAAGGGCGACACGGTTCCAGCGACGACGCTGCCCGCCACGATCATCGTCTGGTGGTCGTAGAGGGCCGCGATCGGCGAGCTGCCGTTGTCGACCGTGGTCCGCACGAGGGTCACCACGTTGCCGGGCGACGAGTTGAAGGCGTTGGAGATGGCCGCCCCGTTGGTGAGGGCGCTGTTGTCGACGAAGGTCGAGTAGGCGACCGAGACCGTTCCGGAGTTGGCGCTGGTGAACGGCGCGTTGGCGATGGCCCCTCCGACGTCGGCGCCGTTGGAGAGGAACGTCGACCCGGTCACGGTGACCGTCCCCCGGGCGCCGGCCCCGACGGCGTTGACGATCGCCCCCCCGACGAAGCCGGTGGCCAGGGTGCCGTCGCTGGTGAACGAGGAGTCCGACACCACGAGGGTGCCGTCGCCGTTGTAGGTGCCGTTGGAGATCGCCCCACCCGCGGTGCCGTTGGCGGTGACCGTGTTGCCGGTGAACTGGGAGTCGGTGACGGTGGCCTGGCTCGTGCCGTAGTCGTCGGCGTTGGCGATGACCCCGCCGAAGTCGCCGCTGTGGTTGCCCTGGAAGGTCGAGGTCGACACGCTCAGGGTGTCGGCGGTGTTGGCGCCGTCGCCGTTGTCGATGACCCCGCCCGCGCCGTTGACCGTGTGGTTCCCGCTAAAGGTCGAGTTGGCCACGGTCAGCGTCGCGGTCTCGTGGCCGTCGGTGGCGCCGCCGTCGCCGTTGTCGATGACCCCCCCGCTGTTGCCGGCGCTGTTGCCCGAGAACTCCACGCCGTCGATCGACGCGGTGCTCGTGCCCGGGCCGTAGCCGGGCTCGCCGTCGGCCGAGTCGATCGCCCCGCCGTCACCCGCGGTCGCGGTGTTGCCGTCGAGGGTTGTGGTCGGCGACGACGGGACGGAGCTCGAGACGCTTAGCGTCCCCGAGCCGCCGTAGTCGCCGCTGTCGATGGCCCCGCCGTTGTTCGCGGCGGTGTTGCCCGAGAGACTCGAGTCGGTGATCGTGACCGATCCGGTCCCGCCGAAGTCGCCGCTGTCGATGGCCCCGCCGTTGCCGTCGGGCGCGGTGCCCGTGGCGTTGTTGTCGTCGAGCGACGTGCCCGACGAGATCGTGACCGATCCGGTCCCGCCGTTGTCGCCGCTCGCCATCGCCCCACCGTTGACGGCTGAGTCGCCTCCGAAGACGTCCTGGGACAAGACCAGGGTCCCGTGGCCGCCGTGGTCCCCGCTGTCGATCGCCCCGCCGTCGGCGCCGGAGGTGTCTCCCCCGAAGGTGGTGTTGCTCGCCGTGAGGCTGCCCGTCGTGGCGTCGGCGACGTCGATGGCCCCCCCGTCGACGGTCGCGTGATCGCTGGTGAACGTGTCGTGCGTGGCGGTCAGGGCGACGGTACCCGTGTCGTCGATGGCCCCGCCGTTGCCGGTGGCGTCGGCGTTGACGAGGTTGAGGTCAACGAGGGTGAGAGCGCCCGAGCCCGTGACCGTGAGGATCGAGGCCGTGTACCCCGACCCGTTGAGGGTCGCCGTGCCCGGCGCGAGTGCGGTCGCGGGCTCGAGGGTGACCGAGGCCGGTCCCGCCATGTCGAGGGCGTAGGGACCGTGGATGAAGTCCGTGGATGTCGACTCTAGGTAGACGACCACGTTCTGGGCACCGGCGCTGCCCGCCTGGGCGAGGGCCGTGGCGAGGTTGCAGTCGCTCGAGGTGGCGGTGTCGGCGCTGCACGTCGTTCCCGTGCCGCCCGGGTAGGCGTAGAGGTCGACCACGGTCGACGCCGCGACCAGGTGCGCCGGGGCCACCACGAGGGCGGTGGCCAGGGCGAGCGCCCCGGCCAGGGCGAGCACGGTCCCTCGCCGGGGACGTCGTCCCGTGAGCAGTTCAGTCCCCATGCGTCCTCCCCCGTGACCGCTCGAGGCGTGCCGGGCTCGACCCTACCCTCGAGAATCGCGCGAGGCGTTGACACTCGGACGGGTCGGCCTCCCCGACATTCTGTAGGGAATGGCTGGACGCGTCCCGGGCGGGAGACCCCGCTCGTTAGAGTGACCCGACGTCTCGACTCGCACGGGGGGGATCGATGCGCGTACGGCTTGTGGGTGTGATCGCGCTCGTGGCGGCGGCGGTGTCCGTGCCGCTCGGCGCGCAGGCCGCGTCGTCGCCGTGGCGGCTCATCGCCCACGAGCCGACCTTCATGGCGGGTTCGCCCGGGGCGATGTTCCTCCTCACCGACGGGAAGGTCCTCGTCCAGGACCAGGGTGCGACCAACAGCGGCGGCGCCCAGTGGTGGCTGTACTCACCCGACGCACGAGGCAACTACCAGGACGGGACCTGGTCCCGGACCGGCAGCCTGCCCGCCGGGTACACCCCTCTCTACTTCGCCTCGGGGGTCCTACCGGACGGGAGCGTGATCATCGAGGGTGGCGAGTTCAACGGCACCAGCGCCTTCGCCGCGACCAACCAAGGGGCGATCTACGACCCCACGACGGGCACGTGGTCGAGCGTCGCCCCACCGTCGGGGGGGACCGGGTGCTGGTCGACGATCGGCGACGCCCCGTCCGTGGTGCTCGCCGACGGGACGTTCCTGCTCGGCAGCTCGGGGACGCGGACCTCCACCTGCGCGGCCCTTTTCGGGGCCGCGTCGTCGTCGTGGTCCGCCACGGGCGTCGGCAAGGGCGACCCCTATCCCGAGGAGGGGTTCACCCTCTTGCCCAGTGGGCAGGTCCTGGACGTGAACACCGGTGAGGGGCCGAGCACCCTGGGCGGGGTGCGCACCTCCGAGCTCTACGACCCGACCACGGGGTCCTGGAGCTCGGCCGGCGACACCCCGAGCGCGCTGGACAACGGCGACGGCGAGATCGGGCCGGTGTCGCTCCTGCCCGACGGGATGGTCTTCGCCGAGGGCGCGACGGCGTCCAGCGCCCTCTACGACACCTCGACCGGGACCTGGTCACCCGGGCCGGCGATGCCCACGCTCGGTGGCCAGCAGCTCGACGCCGCCGACGCGTGCTCGGCCGTGCTGCCCAACGGGAGCGTCCTGTTCAACGCCAGCCCCGACATGCATCCACCCACGCACTGGTTCACCTTCGACGGCTCGACCATCACGCCGGTGCCCGACGACGCCGCACTGGCCTCGTCGAGTGAGGGGAGCAACCTGTGCAACGCCCTCGACCTCCCGAGCGGCCAGGTGCTGGTGAGCGAGCGGGCGGGGTCGACCCCGATGGAGGTGTACAGCGCGTCGGGGACGGCGAACCCGGCGTGGGCCCCGACGATCTCGACGGCGCCGTCGACGGTGGCGGCCGGACGCCCGTACTCGATCCGGGGCACCCAGTTCGGGGGGCTCGACGAGGGCGCGTACTTCGGTGACGACTACAACCCGCAGTCGAACTACCCCCTCGTTCGAGTCACCAACCGGGCCAGTGGCCGCGTCACCTACGCGCGCACCTCGGGCTCGACCGGGCTGTCGGTGGCCCCGGGGACGCCCGGGTCGACGACGTTCGTCCTGCCCGCGAGCGTCCCCGACGGCCCCTCGGCGCTGCAGGTGGTCGTGAACGGCATCGCCTCGGCGCCCTCGGCCGTCACGGTGACCGGCGGCGCCCACGCGGCGCGCCCGGGCCGCGTCGTCACCCTCACCTGCGTGCGTGGACGGTCCGTGCGCCACGTGCGCGGGCGCCACCCTCGCTGTCCGGGGGGCTGGCGGCCGCGCTGATCGGACGCGCGGGGCCGTCGCGGTGGCCCTAGCGTGGGGGGGAGAGCGAGGTGACGTGACGTGAGCGAGTACCGCACCGTGCTGGTCGAGCGTGAGGGACCGACGACCACGATCTGGATGAACCTGCCCGAACGGCTCAACGTCCTCACTCGCGAGATGATGGAGGAGCTCACCGACGCCGTCGCGGCCGTCGCGGCGAGCGACGCGACGGGCGTGGTGCTGGGGGCGAAGGGGCGCCTCTTTTGCGCCGGACACGACTTCGGCGAGATGGCCGGGCGGGACGCCGGCGAGGTCCGCGGCCTCTTCGACACCTGCGAGCGGCTCATGCGCGCGATCCGCGAGGCGCCCCAGCCCGTGGTCGCGCGGGTCCACGCGCTCGCCACCGGTGCGGGCTGCCAGCTCGTCGCCACGGCCGACCTGGCCGTGGCGAGCGAGGGGGCGACCTTCGCCACGCCGGGGGGCCACGGCGGGCTCTTCTGCACGACGCCGCTCGTGGCGGTGGGGCGCGTCGTCGGGCGCCGCCGCGCGCTCGAGATGGGCATGAGCGGCGACCCCATCGACGCGGCCACGGCACACGCGTGGGGCCTCGTCAACGTCGTCGTGCGCGACGACGAGCTCGACGAGGCGACGGCCGCCCTCGTGGCCCGGGTGACCCGAGGGGGGGTGGAGTCCAAGGCCATCGGCAAGCGGGCCTTCTACGAGCAGATGGACCTCGGGGTGGAGGACGCCTACGGCCTGGCGACGAGCGTGATGGCCGAGGCCGCGCTGGGGGCCGAGGCCCAAGAGGGCATCGCCGCCTTCTTGGAGAAGCGGCCGCCGGACTGGTCGGCCGCCCGGGCCGGTCGCTAGTGAGCCGCCGCCGGCGGGCGCAGCCCGTCGAGGACCATCCCCACTAGCCGGTCGCACTGCTCGCGGGTGAGCGACGCGCTCGCGCACATCGGGCCGAGGAGCCCGAAGACCTCGTCACCGCTGACGTCGGAGCGCACGACCCCGGCGCCCTGGCCGCGCTCGACGACGAGGCGGATCGCCGCCTCGAGCCGCTCGCGGGCGTCGCACTTGAGCTCGGGGTTCTTCTCGAACGCCTCTCGCAGCTCGGTGAGGAAGCGTCGCTTGCCGAAGGCGTAGGCCACGAATGCGTGCAGGAAGCTGTCGACGGCCTCCCAGGGGGTCATCGTGGCCACGTCGCGCTCGGCGACGGCGACCACCTGGTCCACGTCGTCGCGGTAGACGGCCTCGACGACGTCGATCCGCCGGGGGAAGTGGCGATAGAGGGTGCCGATGCCGACTCCGGCGCGCTTGGCGATCGCCTCCATGGAGGTGTCGCCCTCCTCGTCGAAGATCTCGCGGGCGGCCTGGAGCAAGAGGTCGTGATTGCGCCGGGCGTCGGCGCGCTGGGGCCGCCCCGGGCTCTCGGCCCGCTCGTCCTGGATGGTCATCGCCTCGCCTCCTGGGGCGCACCCCGGGGGGTGCATCAAGTGGAGGAACCCTCCGTATAATAGACGGAGGAACCTTCCGGTTCCATGTTACCCCCAGAAAGGTCGCTCATGTCCACCGCCGTCACCTCGCCCGCGACCCCGGCCCGCGGCGCGCTCGGCCGCCTCCTGGCGCGGCCGTCCGTGTATCTCCTGATCATCCTGGCCGCCCAGCTGATGGTCGTCCTCGACGGGACGATCGTCAACGTCGCCCTGCCCCACATCCAGCGCAGCCTCGGCTTCTCGGGGACCGGGCTGTCGTGGGTGCTGAACATCTACGTCCTCGCCTTCGGTGGGCTCCTGCTGCTCGGGGCCCGGGCCGGCGACCTGCTGGGGCGGCGCCGGGTCTTCCTCGTGGGGCTCGCCCTCTTCACGCTCAGCTCGATGCTCGGCGGGCTCGCTACGAGCTCGACCACCCTCTTGATCGCCCGGGCCGTCCAGGGTGTGGGCGCGGCCCTGGCCGCGCCGTCGGCGCTCTCGCTGCTGACCGCGGCCTTCGCGCCCGGGGCCGCGCGGGTGCGGGCGCTCGCCATGTACACCGCGGTCTCGGCCGCCGGGGGGGCCATCGGCCTGGTGGCCGGGGGGCTCTTGACCGAGCTCGTCTCGTGGCGCTGGGTGATGTTCGTCAACGTGCCGATCGGGCTCGTGGTCGGGCTGCTCGCGCGCGTCGTGGTCGCCGAGACCCCCGTGCGCACCGGCCGGCTCGACGTGGCCGGCGCCCTCACCTCCACCACGGGCATGACCGGGCTCGTCCTCGGGCTCGTCGAGGCCGGCGCCCGGGGCTGGTCGAGCCCCGTGACCCTCGTCCCGCTGGTCGCGGGGGTCGTGCTGCTCGTCGCCTTCGTGCGGATCGAGGGTCGCGCGGCCGAGCCGGTGGTGCCGCTGCGCCTCCTCCTCGGGGTGACCCGCTCGAGCGCCAACGCGGCGCGCGGGCTGATCTACGCGGGGATGTTCGGGGTCTTCTTCTTCCTCACCCAGTTCCTCCAGGAGGTCCAGGGCTACTCGCCGCTGCGCGCCGGCCTCGCGTTCCTGCCGATGCCGGTGTCGATCTTCCTCGCCTCCCAGCTCACGAGCCGGGTGCTGGTGCGCCGCTACGCCCCGCGCACGATCGTCCTCGTGGGCGCCGCGCTCGTGGGCGCCGGTCTGCTCGTGGCCTCGCGGATCGTCCCGACCTGGGGCTACCTCGACGTGGCCGGCGTCCTGGTCCTCATCGGCTCGGGCTCGGGCCTGTCGTTCGTGACCCTCACCTCGCTCTCGCTCGAGGGCGTCGCCCCGGCCGACGCCGGTGCGGCCTCGGGGCTCGTGAACGTCTCCCAGCAGCTCGGCGCGGCGCTCGGGCTCGCGGTGCTGGTCAACGTCTTCGCGGTGGCCACCGGTCACGCCCAGTTCGGCGGGGCGAGCGACCCGGCCGACGCGCGCCGGCGCCTCGACGCCCTGGTCCACGGGCTGCACGTCGCCTACGGCGTCGGCTCGCTCTTCGCCCTGGCCGCGGTGGCCCTCGTGGCGATGACCGGCCGGAGCCGGCGCGACGACGCCGACTTCGACCTCTCCTTCGAGGACGAGGCCCTCGTCGAGCTGGCCGGCTAGCCCCAGACCTCGGCGGCCGTCTCGACGACGAGGCGCAGCTTGGCGACCTCGTCGTCGAGGGTGACCGAGTTGCCCTCGACGGTCGAGGAGAAGCCGCACTGGGGCGAGAGGCAGAGCTGGTCGAGGTCGACGTAACGGGCGGCCTCGTCGATCCGGCGCTTCAGGTCGTCCTTGGACTCGAGCTGGCCGCGCTTGGTCGTGACCAGCCCGAGGACGACGGCCTTGCCCTTGGGCACGAAGCGCAGGGGCTCGAAGCCGCCGGAGCGCTCGTCGTCGTACTCGAGGAAGAAGCCGTCCACGTCGAGCTCGCCGAAGAGGGCCTCGGCCACGAAGTCGTAGCCGCCCTCGGCGGCCCAGTAGGACTGGAAGTTGCCCCGGCACGAGTGGGTCGTCACGAACATGCCCGCCGGGCGGTCCCTCAGGGCGGCGTTGATCTGGCGGATGTAGCGCAGGTGCTGGTGCTCGGCGTCGTCGCCGCGCCCGGCGATCATGGCGCGCTGGGCCGGGTCGTTGAGGTAGGCGAGCGAGGTGTCGTCGAGCTGGAGGTAGGTGCAGCCGAGCTCGCCCAGGCGCCGGACCTCTTCGGCGTAGGCGGCCGACAGGTCGTCCCAGAATCCCTCGACGTCGGGGTAGACCGCGGGGTCGATGGCCGCCGCGCCCCCGCGGTAGTGGACCATGCTCGGCGAGGGGATCGTGAGCTTGGGCGTCGCGGTCGTCACCGTCGACTTCAAGAACGTGAAGGCGTCGCCGAAGATGGTCCGGTCGATGCCGATGGGCCCGTCGACCGCGAGGGCCGCCGAGGTGAAGGCCGTCTCGCCCTGGGCGTTCTTGAAGGGGACCTGGATCTTCTCGTCGGTGGTGCGCACGCCCTTGAGCTGGTAGATGAAGTCCATGTGCCAGCTGGTGCGGCGGAACTCGCCGTCGGTCGCCGAGCGCAGGCCGAGCCCCTCTTGGAGGGCCACCGCGTCGCGGATCGCCGCGTCCTCGGCGGCGCGCAGCCCCTCGTCGTCGAGGCGTCCCGCGGCGTGCTCGGCGCGCGCGTCGAGCAGGGCGCGGGGGCGCAGCAGGCTGCCGACGTGGTCGGCGCGGAACGGGGGCGTGGTGCGTGTCGTCATGGGGCGACGATACCCGTCGGGCCCGGGCGCGCCCGGGCCTAGTCGTCGAACTTGCTGCCGCAGCCCGAGCAGAACGTCTGGCCGGGCAGGCGCAGCTTGCCACAGACCGGGCAGTACCCGGCCCCGCCCTGGAGGGCCGCCTCGGTGACCCCCGCCTCGCCCCGGCCCGCGACGTACTTGTTGTTGTGGGCCTTGGTCGGGTAGGCGAGGAGCACGAGCGCCCAGGGCCAGACGAGGATCGTGAAGGCCCACCAGCCCGAGCGCCCGGCGTCGTGGTGGCGGCGCACCATCACCGCGAGCCCGGGGACGAGCACGGCCAGCTCGTAGAGGGTCGAGAGCAGCGTCGAGTGGGCCGTGCTCAACACCACCGAGACGACCAGGTTGAAGAGGAAGAACCACCAGTACTCCGGTCGGCTCGCGGCTCCTCGGAAGTCGGCGTACTTGGTGAAGCAGGTGCGTACCGCCTGGACTGGTCCCACGAGCCCTCCTCGGGCGACACCCTAGCCAAGGCCGACCGGGCCGCCGGGGACTCGGGGCGGCCCGGGGGGGCGGGAGTAGAGTCGGGGGACGCCGTCGCCCGCCCGCGGGACGGGCCACGACCGGCGACGCTATTCCTAGGAGAGTCATGAAGGTACTGGTCCTCGGTGGAGACGGCTTCTGCGGGTGGCCCACCTCGCTGCACCTGTCGGACATCGGTCACGACGTGACCATCGTCGACAACCTCAGCCGCCGCATGATCGACCTCGAGCTCGAGGTCGAGTCGCTGACCCCCATCCGGCCGATCGGCGAGCGCCTCGCGGTGTGGCGCGCGCTCACCGGCAAGGAGATCGCCTTCGTCAACCTCGACCTCGCCGAGGAGTACGACCGGCTCGAGGCCCTGATTCGCGACCTCGCGCCCGACGCGATCGTCCACTTCGGCGAGCAGCGCGCCGCGCCCTACTCCATGCGCTCGGTCGCGGCCAAGCGCTACACCGTCGACAACAACGTGCGCGCGACCCACAACGTGCTCGTCGCGGTGGTGGCCTCGGGCCTCGACGTCGCGCTGGTGCACCTGGGGACGATGGGCGTCTACGGCTACGGCTGGTCGGGCTCGGCCCCGATCCCCGAGGGGTACCTCACGGTGAAGGTCCCCACCCCCGACGGCGAGATCGACCGCGAGATCCTGCACCCGGCCAACCCCGGCTCGGTGTACCACATGACCAAGACCCTCGACCAGCTGCTCTTCGCGTTCTACGCGAAGAACGACGGGCTGCGCGTCACCGACCTGCACCAGGGCATCGTCTGGGGGACCCAGACGCCCCAGACGGCCCTCGACGAACGGCTCATCAACCGCTTCGACTACGACGGCGACTACGGCACGGTGCTCAACCGCTTCCTCATGCAGGCGGCCATCGGCCACCCCCTGACCGTCCACGGCACCGGCGGCCAGACGCGGGCCTTCATCCACATCCGCGACACGGTGCGCTGCGTCCAGATCGCCCTGGAGAACCCGCCGGCCAGCGGGGACAAGGTCAAGGTCTTCAACCAGGTGACCGAGACCCACCGGGTCCGTGACCTCGCCGAGCTCGTCTCCAAGCTCACCGGGGTCGACGTGGCCTACCTGCCCAACCCGCGGGTCGAGGCCGACGAGAACGAGCTCAACGTCGAGCGCGAGCAGTTCGTGGCGCTCGGGCTCAACCCGACCTTCCTCTCCGAGGGGCTGCTCGAGGAGGTCCGCGACGTCGCCTCGCGCTACAAGGACCGAGCCGACACGAGCAAGATCGTGGCCCGCTCGGTGTGGCGCCGGGGGATGGAGGTCGCCCCCGACCTCGTGACCCGCTAGGCCATCGCCCGACGGGCGCACGGCCCGTGTGAGGATGGGGCGATGCCCCACTCCTCGATCTACGAGTACGTCCGCCACCCGCGCGCGGCCGAGCTGCGCGCGGGCCGCCCCGTCAAGACCTCCGACCTGCGCCGGCCCCGCACCGACAGCTGGGTCGCGCGACTCAACTCGAAGGTGGGCCTGCGAGTCACCCTGGTCGTGGGCACCATGTGGTGCGCCTACCTCTTCAGCGTGATCGCCCTGGTCGCGCTGCCCTCGGCCCTGCA
This sequence comes from Actinomycetes bacterium, assembly GCA_021831125.1. GTDB lineage: Bacteria > Actinomycetota > Acidimicrobiia > Acidimicrobiales > RAAP-2 > RAAP-2. The sequence continues at coordinate 11,304 of JAKBNI010000012.1, forward strand.
CCAGGGCGTCTACTACGTCGTGGTGTGGCTGAGCTCGAGCTTCTTGCAGCTCGTGCTATTGCCGATCATCATCGTGGGCCAGAACATCCAGGCCGCCGCCGCCGACCGCCGCTCGGAGGAGACCTACAAGGACGCCGAGGCGGTCCTCAAGGAGGCCGAGGAGATCCAGAAGCACCTGCTCGCCCAGGACGAGGTGATCGCCTCGATCCTGACCCGGCTGGAGCGGGTCGCCCCCCCGGCCTAGGGGCCTACTCGCCCCGGGCGCGCGCCAGCTCGCCGATCTGCTCGTCGAAGGCGCGCCACGCGCGCTCGTGGCCGGCCACCAAGGCCCGGCGCATCGGCTCGGCGAAGGAGTGGAGCTCGAACTCGTTGGGGGCGGCGCCGAGGGTCGAGAGGTAGCCCGAGGCGGTGACGAGGAAGATGCCGACGCGCAGTCTCTGGCGCAGCACCGTGCGCTCCGCGTCGTCGAGCCCCGCGAGGATCGCCGAGACCGACTCGAGCTCGCTCAGGCGCTCGAGGATCGCGGCGCGGATGCGCTCGTTGTGGGCCCCGGCGATGGTCATCTCGAGGTTGAACAGGGAGCGGACGTGGTTCGTCGGGGCGACCGCGTCGAGGAGCATCTCGGTGAGCCAGCCCTCGCGCGTCACGTCGAGACGGCGTCCGGGTGAGAGGATCCTCGCGCGCATGACCGTGCGCATCGCCTCGACCGCGAGGTCCTCCTTGGAGGCGAAGAGCTTGTAGATGGCTCCGGGCGAGCAGTTGGCGCGCCGGGCGATGCGCGAGATGGTGGCTCGGGTGTAGCCGCTGCGCCCGACGACGCCGAAGGTCGCGACGGCGAGCTGGGTGCGCAGGTCGTCGCTCGGCGGGGGGCTGAACGGCGACGGCGGGGCGAGGGCCGGCACGGGCCCGATCGCCGACGGGGGGACCGACAGCCCCTCCACCAGGATCTCGTAGAACGCCGTGGCGAGCTCGTCGTCGCTGCCGAAGCGGTGCGCCGCGGCCAGCATCACGAGGCTCAGGGTGAAGAGCACCGCGACGCGCAGGCCCACCGCCGGGTCGAGGTCGGGGCGCGCCCAGCGACCGATGAGGTACTCGTCGATGAACGGCTCGACCTCCTCGTGCACGGTCGGGAGCCGGCGGGCGGTGAAGAGCACCTGGAAGCAGGCGACGTCGGCCGGGTCGGCCCGGGCGACCCACTGGCGCAGGTCGCGCGCGCGCTCGGGGCTGGGCTCGCGCACGAGCGCCGCGCACAGGTCGTACAGGGCGATGGCGCGCGCGAGCATCGTCGAGTTCCACAGGTCGACGAGCAACTCGTCGACGTCCTCGTAGCGCGCGTAGGTCGCGCCGTGGGTCAGGCCGGCCCGGTGGCCGACGTCGCGCAGGCTCAGGTGGTCGACGCCCACGCGCAGAACCTCGGCGACGCCGGCGGCGCGGATGGCGGCGTCGTTCGCCAGGGCCCGGGCGCTGCGCGCCCGCTGGGTTCGGGGCATGGCCCACCCTACGCGAAAGGTTTTACATAAGTCCGAATCGTTTGTGTCCATATGGGTCGACGGCGTGGGAGAGTTGTGACGTGCACCTCCTGTTGGGGATCCACCTGGTCCCGCTCGGGCACCTCCCCGGGGTCCACGCCGGCCAGCCCCTGCCCGCCGCCCGGGTGGTCGTGCTCGCCGTGCCCGCCCTCGCGGCCGTCTTCTACGTCGCCGTGGTGCGGCGCCGCCGAGACCGGTGATCCCCTACGTCCCCCTGGAGCGTCGGGCCTTCCGCCTGCGCATGGGCCTGCGCCCCCTCGAGCCCTCCGCCTGGCTCGAGTTCGATCCCGACGCCGACGCCGTGCTCGCGCTGCGCGCCCGGCTCATCGGGGTCGAGCGCGACCGCGTCGTCGCGCTCGACGAGGCGGGGCGGGAGGCGAGCGAGGAGCTGTGCGGGGTCGTCCTCGCCCACCTCGCACGGTGGCACCCCGAGCGCGTCGCCCCCGTCGGCGACGACCACCCCCTCGTGGAGGCCGCCCGCCTGGTCGAAGAGGACCTGTGCGTGATGGTCCGCGAGGACGCCTGGCGGCTGCGCGCGGCGGTGGTCTGCTTCCCCTCGCGCTGGGACCTGCGCGAGAAGATCGGCGCGACGTTGCGCGAGATCCACGGGCCGGTCCCGGGCTACGAGGCGACCCTCGGCGACCCGGTGGACGCCTTCTTCGACCGCGTCGCCGAGGACCGCCTCTACGGGCGGCTCAACTGGACCCTGCTCGAGACGCCCGAGCTCTTCGCGCCCGACGCCGCGCGCACCGCGCCCAGCGGCGACCTCGCCGGTTGGTACTTCCGCGTCGAGCGCCAGACGTTCCGGCGACTGCCCGAGAGCGGCGCGGTGGTCTTCACGATCCGCACCTACGTCGCCCCGGCGAGCGAGCTCGCCGCGCGCGACCCGAGTTTCGTCGCGACCCTGACCGACCAGATGGCCTCGGCGCCCCCGGCGACGCGGGCCTACAAGGGCTGGGTGGGCGTCGCCGAGCGGCTCGACCCTAGGAGGCGAGCGGCGAGTCCGCCGGACCGGTGAGCCGGTCGATCAGGACCGAGAGCCACATCCCCTGGCCGAGCGCGACGATCACCGGCGCGAGGTCGAGCCAGGCGTCGGCCCGGGCCGAGGAGGCGTAGAGGACGAGCAGGACGACCTCGGCGGTGACCCGCAGCCCCGAGGGCCGCCCGAGCCGACGGGCCGCGAGGACCCCGACGACGAGGTAGTTGAGGCCCGGGACCCAGGCGTCGAGCGTCCAGCGACCCCGCAGCTCCTTCGAGGCCCCGGCGTAGACGACGCTGCCCAGGGCGAGCAGCCCCACCGCCGCCGCCCCGGCCAGGGCGGCGAACCACGTGGGCAGGGGCTCGGGCGAGCCGGGCAGGTGGTCGAGGACCCCCACGAGCAGGGCGAGCCCGCCGATCACCCCGACCACGCCGAGGTCGACGACGCGCCGCAGCGCGCGCACGAGCTCGAGGCTGCCGGCCAGGCGCCGCGGGCGGGCCGGCTCGCCGTAGGGGCGCGTCACGCTCGCCCAGTCCGAGCCGTTCCACACGCGCCACTGGCGTCCCCCCGCCGGGTCGGGGTACCAGCCAGGAGGGGGACCGACACGCACGACCCCATTCTCCCACGGCCCCGCGCTCGCGGGGCCGGCGACACCTACCCTTCCACCAGGGACAACGGCACGTCGAGCAGGGTGGTGTCGCCGATCGCGGCGCACCGGCGCGTCCCGCAGGCCACTCCCACCAGGGCGCCCGGGACGTAGCGCAGGCGTGGCTCGAGCGCTCGCCGGCCCGCGCGCAGCGCCTCGAGGAAGGGCGTCCCCCCCGTGCCGCCCACCACCACGCACGGCCCGGCGCCTGCGCAGGCGAGCGCCGTCACCGGTCCCCCGAGGACGCTCGAGCGCCCGGTGGCGCCCCGCTCACCCAGGCGAACGAGCAGGCTCTCGCTCCTCGTGCGCGCCAGCCCGCGGCAGGTCGTGGCCGAGCAGGTGAGCGACGAGAGGGCCACCCAGCGCCCGGGGACCGCGAGGGCGGTCCAGGTCGCCCCGGCGTCGCCCGTGCCCTCGAGGAGCACGTGGCGAGCGGGGTCGCGGGCGGCGAGCACGCAGCGCGTGGCGCTCGCGCACGCCACCGAGGTCACGACGTCGCCCGGGGCGAGGGGGAGGGGGGAGGGCGCGGACCAGCTCGCCCCGGCGTCGGCGCTCGTCGACCACCGGGGCGCCCCGCTGCGGGCGCCGGCGTCGACGAGCGCGCACAGGCTCGCGGCGCAGCCGATCGCCTCGACCCCGCCGCCGCCGCTCGGGGGCGAGAGGATGCCGACCTGGTGGGTGGAGGCGCTGAAGGTCCAGAGGAGGTCGCCGCCGGCCTCGACCCCGCCGACGAGGCACGTCGAGCCCCCGCAGCCGATCGCGGCGATCGAGGGCGCGGCCACGGCCGGCAGGTGCAGGGCGATCCAGGGGCTGCGCGGCGTGGAGAACTCGCCGCTCGCCGCGAGCCCGACGGCGGTGGTCGACGAGCCCATCGCCACGCAGGCGTCGTTGCGCGTGCAGCCCACCACCGACAGCGCGACCGAGACCGACCGGGTCGGCGCCCCGTCGAGCGACGGGCGGGCCGCGACCGAGGTCCCGCAGGCGGCGAGGAGCAGCGAGCCGACCGCCGCGCCGAGGGCCGCGACGACCCGCGTCCGGGCGCGCCCGGACGGTGCCACTAGAGCGCGCGGATCGCCGAGGCCAGGACGTCCAGGCCGTCGGCCAGCTGCGCGTCGGTGATGACCAGGGGCGGCAGGAGACGAATCACGTTGCCCCACGTCCCGCACGACAGGGTGACGACGCCCTCCCTCTGGCAGGCCGCGACGACGGCCTTGGCGGCGGCCGCGTCGGGCGTGGAGGTGCCGGGCCGGACGAACTCGAGGGCCATCATGGCGCCGCGCCCGCGGACGTCGCCCACCGCCGCGCACTCGCTGGCGAGCTCGTCGAATCGCGCGCGGATCGTCGCGCCGAGGGCCCGGGCCCGCCCCGCCAGGTCGCGGCGGCGCATCGTGTCGATGGTCGCGAGCGCCGCCGCCGCGGCCACCGGGTTGCCGCCGTAGGTCCCGCCGAGGCCGCCCTCGTGGACGGCGTTCATCAGCTCGGCGCGCCCGGTCACCCCGGCGAGGGGCATGCCGCCGGCGAGCCCCTTGGCCGTGGTGACGATGTCGGGCACGACGCCCTCGTGGTCGACGGCGAACCAGTCGCCCGTGCGGCAGAAGCCGCTCTGGATCTCGTCGGCGACGAAGACCACGCCGTTCGCGCGGGCCCACTCCGCCAGGGCGGGCAAGAACCCCTCGGCGGGCACCACGAAGCCGCCCTCGCCCTGGATCGGCTCGATGAGCAGGGCCGCCACGTTGTGGGCGCCGACCTGGGTCTCGACCTCGGCGATCGCCCGGGCCGCGGCCTCCGGGCCCGAGAGCCCGTCGCGGTAGGGGTAGCTCATCGCCACCCGGTAGACCTCGGGGGCGAAGGGGCCGAAGCGGTCCTTGTAGGGCATGTTCTTCGCCGTGAGGGCCATGGTGAGGTTGGTGCGCCCGTGGTAGGCGTGGTCGAAGACGACCACCGCCGGCCGGCCCGTGGCGAGGCGCGCGACCTTGACCGCGTTCTCCACGGCCTCGGCACCGGAGTTGAACAGCGCCGAGGTCTTGGCGAAGTCGCCCGGGGTGAGCTCGTTCAGCGCCTCGCAGACCTCGACGTACTCCTCGTAGGGGGTGACCATGAAGCAGGTGTGGGTGAAGTCGGCCACCTGGCGCGAGACGGCGTCGACCAGCTCGGGCACGGCGTGGCCGATGGAGGTCACCGCGATGCCCGAGCCCAGGTCGAGCAGCTGGTTCCCGTCGGCGTCGACGAGGATGGCGCCCTCGGCACGCTCGATGTAGACCGGGAAGCCCTGGGTCAGGCCGTGGCTCACGGCGGCGCGGCGCCGCTCGTGCAGGGCGAGCGAGCGGGGCCCGGGCAGCTCGGTGAGGACCTTGCGCTCGGTGAGAAGGGGGGTCGGGGCGCTGTCCATGGGTCCTCCTGGTCGACGGCCCCCCCAGCGTACCGGCGGTGCCCCCCGGGCCCCCGGGCGCGGGGGGTGCGAGACGGCGCGACGGGTGACCGGAGGTCACCCGTCGCGCGTGGCGGAGGAGGTGGGATTTGAACCCACGGTGCCCAATGGACACAGCAGTTTTCGAGACTGCCCGATTCGGCCGCTCTCGCACCCCTCCGTCGACGAGTCTACTTCTCTCGCCCCACGGCGCCTCGGGCCGCCTAGCCTCGCGGCGTGGAGGACGAGGGGTACATGCGCGAGGCGCTCGAGTGGGCCCGGCGCGCCGCCGACCACGACGACGTCCCGGTGGGCTGCGTGCTGGTGGCCGAGGGCGAGGTGATCGCCGGTGGGGAGAACCGCCGGGAGGTTGACGCCGACCCGACGGCCCACGCCGAGGTGGTGGCGCTGCGCGCGGCGGCCCGGGCCCGGGGGCGCTGGCGCATGGACGGGGTGACGGCCTACGTGACCCTGGAGCCCTGCGTGATGTGCGCCGGGGCCCTGTTGAACGCCCGGGTCGAGCGGGTCGTGCTGGGCGCGCCCGACGAGAAGGCCGGAGCCGTGGGCTCGCGCTACAACGTCCTCGCCGACCCGCGCCTCCTGCACGAGCCGACCCTGGCCTTCGACGTGCTGGGCGAGGAGTCGGCCGCGCTGCTGCGCGCCTTCTTCGAGTCGCGCCGCACCCTGACCGGGGGCGTCTGAGGCCCCCGGCGTCGCCGCGCGCGGGCGCCCCACGCCAACCGGTCCGCTCAGTCGAGGGGAGCGAGGCCGAGGGCCGCCAGCGCGGCCGTGGCGAGCGAGTGGCCCCCGCCGAGGCGTACGACGTCGCGCCCGGTCCCGTCGCGGGTGATCACCGCGACGTCGCCGCAGCCCTGGGGGTCGGCGACCACCACGGCGTAGGGGTGGTCGGCGCCGCCCCGGAAGAAGAGGAGCACCACGCGCGCCCCCATGTCGACCGGGCAGTTCGTCACGCCGGTCGGGGCGGCGGGCAGGGCGTCCACGCCCTCGATGAGCCGCTCGATGAGGGACCGGTCCGACGTGCTCGAGGCCGTGTAGCGAGGGGCGGTGGCGTCCAGTCCCCGGTCCACCCGCACGACCAGCCGCGCCGCGCCGCTCGCCACCGGCGCTCCCGCGGCCCCGGCCACCGTGGCGGTCGGGGCCAGCGCCAGGCCGAGGGCGAAGCCCATCGCGACCCACGCGCGTCGTGTCCTCATATCCCCTCAGTGTCCCACCGCGACCGGTCCTGACACCGGTCACCGCCTAGATGGTCGACCAGCCGCCGTCGACGGGCAGGACCACGCCGTTCACGTCGGACGACTCGTCCGAGAGCAGCCAGGTGATCGCCGCGGCCAGCTGGTCGGGGGTGGCGACCGGGGTGAGGTCGGTCGTGAGGTAGGGCATCACCCGCTCGCGTCCCCAGTCCGAGGTGAAGGTCGCGTCGATGTTGGTCATGACCCCGCCCGGGGCCACGGCGTTGGCCCGCACGCCCTTGGGCGCGTAGAAGAAGGCGGTCGAGCGGGTGAGCCCGACCACGGCGTGCTTGCTCGCGGTGTAGGCCACCCCGGCGGCCGACCCGCGCAGGCTGGCCTCGGAGGCGACGTTCACGATCGCGCCGCGCCCGGCGGCGAGCATCCCGGGCAGGACCGCCCGGGTGAGGCGCATCATCGAGTCGAGGTTCACCGCGAAGACGTGGGACCAGTGCTCGTCGGTGACCTCGGCCGGCGGCACGAAGCCGTCCATGATGCCCGCGACGTTGGCCAGCCCGTCGACGGGTCCCGCGGCGGCCGCGACGACCCTGTCGACGTCGCCCGCGACCGACAGGTCCGCGACCACACTCACCAGGGGGTCGCCCCGGTGGCGCCCGTCGAGGTCCCCGAGACGGGTGGCCGAGACGTCGGCCGCGACGACCGCGGCGCCCTCGGCGAGGAGGCGCTCGGCCGTGGCGAGCCCGATGCCCGACCCCGCGCCGGTGACGATCACGCGGCGTCCCTCGAAACGTCGTGACGCGCTCGACGCCATGGGGACCTCCTCTCGGGTCCGACGCTAGGGACACCGCGCTGACGGGCGGTAGGGACGTTCGCCCCGATCACTCGAGCGGGGCCAGCTCCTCGAGCGCGGCGGCGTCGACCGCGCGAATCCTCGGGAGGGTCCAGGCGGCGACGAAGGCCACCAGGGCGATCGCCCCGCTGGTGTGCATCGCGGCCTGGAAGGCGGGCACGGGGTCGAGGTAGGGAGCGGCCCCGGCCACCGGGTGGGCGACCTCGTGGCGAAGCGTCGTCGTGGCCACGCTCACCAGCACCGCGAGCCCGAGCGACCCGCCGATCTGTTGGGCGGTGTTGAGGAGCCCCGCGGCGAGGCCGGCGCGGTCGTGGCCGACGCTCGCCACGGCGTTGAGCATGAGCGGCACGAAGAGCAGGCCCATGCCCGCTCCCATGAGACAGAGGGCCGCGAAGGCGACGGGGTACCCCGAGCCCTCGTGCAGGGTGCCCGCGGTGAACTGCGCGCCCGCGACGAGCAGCGGGCCGAGGATGAGGAAGGGCTTCACTCCGACGCGCCCGACGAGTCGCGAGACGAGCTGGCTCGTGCTCGCCACCAGGATCGGCACCGGCAGGTAGGCGACACCGGCGAGCACCGGCGAGTAGTGGAGGACGTTCTGGAAGAACTGGGTGAGGAAGTAGATCATGGCCAGCATCACGCCGCCGATGAGGACCATGATGACGTAGCCGACGGCCCGGCCGTGGTGGGCGAGGAAGTCGAGGGGCACCAGCGCCGCGGCGCTGCGCCGCTCGACGACGACGAAGCCGACGAGCACGACGGCCGCCACCACGAAGGCGACGACCGTGCTCGGGTGGGCCCACCCGGCCTCGGGCCCACGCACCAGGCCGTAGACGAGCGCCGACACCGAGACCGTGATCAAGAGGGCTCCGGGCAGGTCGAGACGGCCCCGGCCGGCCGCGCCCCGTGGCAGCGAGAGCGGGGCGAGGAGGAGGAGCAGCGCCCCGATCGGCACGTTCACGAAGAAGACCCATCGCCAGGAGGCGTAGTCGGTGAGGATGCCCCCGAGCACCAGCCCGGTGGCGCCGCCGGCGGCCGTCATCGCCGCGAAGACGGCCATCGCGCGGTGGCGCGCGGGGCCCTCGGGGAAGGTGGTGACCACGAGCGAGAGCGCCGTCGGCGAGGCGATCGCCGCCCCGAGCCCCTGGACGACGCGCGCAGCGATCAACAGCGTCGGGTTGCCGGCGAGACCGCCCGCGAGCGACGAGACGGCGAAGAGGCCCACCCCGATCATGAGCATCCGCCGGCGCCGCAGCAGGTCCCCCAGGCGCCCGCCGAGCAGCAGGAAGCCCCCGAAGGTGAGGACGTAGGCGTCGATGACCCACGCGAGGCCCGACGTGGAGAAGCCCAGCGAGCGCTGCAGGGTGGGCAGGGCGATGTTCACGATCGTGATGTCGAGCATCACCATGAGCTGTGCGAGGGCGATGGTGACCAGGGCGGCGCCGGGGTGGGCCACACGGGGCTCTCGCGGAAGAGGCGCTGCGGTCACGTCGGTCGGTTCCACTCTTGGCGAGCCTAGGGCCGCCCGCCGGGGAGTCGGCTAGCTCGTCGGCTCGCCGGGAAGGGTGAACAGCGCGCGCCAGGGCGAGGCCGCGGCGTCGACCAACGCGGTCGACGGTCGGGCGCCCACGTTGTACCACTTGGCCTGGTACGGCTCGCCCCGGTAGAGCACGCGGTCGCCGCCGGCGTACGTGCCCGACGCGCTCCACTCGGGGTAGGTCCCCGCGGAGAGCGTCGTCGTGGTGGTGGGGTGGTCGCCGACGAGCACCGGCCCGAGCAGGATCCACGGGGAGGTCCACGGGTCTGTGGTCGCGGCCGGGTCGGTGCCGGAGTTGTACCAGCGGGCCTCGTACACGTAGCCCGCGCGCACCACCTTGTAGCCCTGCACGTAGGTGGCGAGGGGCTGCCACAGCGGGTAGGGGGCGTCCGCGGGGTTGGTGTCGAGCGCGAGGGGCCTGCCCGACACGGCCGTGGCCGAGGACATGGTCCCGCTGAGCCGGTCGAAGACCTTGCTGAAGGCGAAGGCGCCCTGGGTGACCCCGCTGCAGCTCGTGGCGAGGACCCCGTTCTCGACCGCCGCGCTCGTCCCGCACGGCCCGTCGCGGTTGAGCGACCAGATGGAGAGCCGGGCGAGGTGGTTCGCCCTCGCGAAGTCGGCCACCCGGCGGGCGTCGGCCAGCGAGACGGACTCGCCCGGCGAGTCGTTCTGGCCGATCATCACGGTGACGCCGAGGTGGGCCCACAGGTTGGCGCCCCGCAGGCCGTCGCCGTACTGGTTGGCGAGCTTCTGGAGCTGGGCCGCGGTGTCGGTCGCCGTGGTCTCGATCGCGGTCGCCATGTCGGCGACGGGCTGTCCGTAGTTCATGGCCATGACGTTGACCCCGGCGAGGGGCACGTGGTGCGAGAGGAGCGACGCGACCTGGGCGAGCGACGCGGTGCCCAGCCCCTCGAGTGAGCCGGGAAGGGTGAGCCAGACGTGGGCGTGCGCGAGGGGCCCGCCCTTGGCGGTGTCGGTCGCGAGCGCGGTGGCCCGACGCTGCGTGGCGGCGCCGTCGCTCAGGGCGGATCCCTCGACGTCGAAGTCGAGCGTCGAGACGTGGTAGTGGCGGGCCACCGCGGCGTAGTCGCCCGCCAAGGCCGTGACGTCGGTGCAGGCGCTCGCGAGCGGGGTGTGGGCCTGGCCCCCGAACGACACGGCCACGCTCGCCCCCGTGGACTCGAACTGGGTGATGCGCAGGCGCAGGTCGAGCGTCTGGTCGGCCTGGCCGAGGGTGTAGTAGCCGCCCCAGCTGGGCTGGCAGGGGTTGGAGGGCGAGGCGACGACGAAGCCGAGGACCGCCTGGCGAGCGGGGTCCATCGCGGCGACCTGGAAGTTGTCGACCGGCGTCGCGGTGACGTCGACGTAGGGGGCGAAGAAGGTCGCGCGCGTCTCGGCCGCCGAGGTCAGGTTGGCGCGCACGACGAGCGGAACGCCGTAGGCGACGGCGCCGACGAGCATCAGCGCGACGAGCACGCGCCAGGGCGAGAGGCGTCGGCGCGACCTCGGGGCCGGGGTGGTGGGGGAGGGGATCGCTGACATGTCCGATGAAGTCCGCTTCGTGTGAGGGCCGCCTCACGGTAGTGGTGGGCGACGCCGTGACACAAGCGGCCGGCCGCAAGATGTCCGTGAATTGTGAGTGATGTGCGCGCGACGTGACATCGAGCGCGACGCGACCCAACATGAGCACAACTCTTCCGCCAAAGTCCGCAGAGGCACCTATTCTCGGCCGATGCCCGCAACGCAGACCCACGCCTCTCGACGTCGTGGCCGCTTCTACCGCGACCCCCTGGTCCCGTTCCCCCGTCGGGTGTCGGAACGCCGGATGGGCACCGGCCGGGCGGCGATCGTCGTGACGGCGGTGGCGTGGATCGCGTACCTCGTGGTCTGGGTCGACCGGCAGTTCCTCGAGCACAACGGCGTGACCCCGTTCGGCCACCTCGCCGCCGAGTCCTACCTCGCGATGGTGACCCTTCTCACCATCTCGTCCATGGCGTACCTGATCTCGCGCCAGGGCTACTTCTACCGCGCCCGGGCGCACCGGCGCACGCCCCGGGCGTTGCTCGACGACTTCTACGACCGGTCGAGCCCCCGGGTCAGCGTGCTCGTCCCCTCGTACCGCGAGGAGGCCCACGTGGTCAAAGCGACGCTGCTCTCCGCGGCGTTGCAGCGCGTCGCGGGACTCGACGTCGTCCTGCTCATCGACGATCCGCCCCTGGCGCCCTCGGAGAAGGAGGCGTCGCTCCTCGCCGGTGCGCGGGCACTGCCCGGCGAGGTCCAGGCGATCCTCGACGAGCCCGCCCGGCGCTTTGGCGCCCAGTACGCCGCCTTCGTCGAGCGCGAGGCGCGCGACGAGGACCTGACCCTCTCGGACATGGGCTCCCTCGCCGACTGCATGGAGGGTGCGGCGCGGTGGCTCCAGGCCTTCGCCGACGACTACCCCGTGGTGGACCACGTGGACGTCTTCTTGTGCGAGTTCGTGCTCAAGAGCGTCGCGGCCAGCCTCCTCGTGGACGCCACCGCCCTACGCGCCGCGCGCGAGAACGGAGTCGTCCTGAGCGCCACGCGGATGGCCCACTTCTACCGCCGGGTGTGGGCGACCTTCGACGTGCGGCTTACCAGCTTCGAGCGCAAGGCCTACGCCTCGCTGTCGCACGAGCCCAACAAGGCGAGCAACCTCAACTCCTACATCGGCCTCATGGGTCGCAGTTTCATCGACGTCGGGACCGAGGTGGGCCGCCTCCTGGTCCCCGCCGAGCCCACCGAGGCCGACCTGTCGGTTGACGACCCCGACTACGTCGTCACCCTCGACGCCGACTCGCTGCTCCTGCCGGAGTACCTCGAGCGACTCGTCTTCCAGATGGAGCAGCCCCACCACGCCCGGGTCGCCGTGATCCAGACGCCCTACAGCGCGTACCCCAACCCGGAGTCGCGGCTCGAGCGCATCGCGGGTGCGACGACCGACCTCCAGCATCTCCTGCACCAGGGTCTGGGCCACTACGACGCCGAGTTCTGGGTCGGGGCGAACGCGGTGATCCGCAAGAAGGCCCTCGACGCGATCGAGCGCGTGGAGCACCTGGGCAACTGGGAGGTCCGAAGCTACATCAGCGACCGGACGGTGATCGAGGACACCGAGTCGACCATCGACCTGCGCGTGCGTGACTGGGCCGTGGAGAACTACCCCGAGCGACTGGCCTACAGCGCCACCCCGCCCGACTTCGGCTCCCTGTGCATCCAGCGTCGCCGGTGGGCCACGGGGGGACTGGTCATCCTGCCGTCGCTCTGGGCGCTCGTGCGCGCGCGCCGTCGTCGCCTCCAACAGACGCGCGTGGAGGAGCTGTTCCTGCGCGCCAACTACCTGTCGTCGATCGCCTGGACGTCGCTGTCGCTGATCGCGATCCTCACGCTGCCCTACAGCCAGCTCCTCCTCACTCCGGTGCTGGTGGCGATCGTGGCCCCCTACTTCCTCGCCATGGCGTCGGACCTGCGCTACTGCGGCTACCGCCGTCGCGACGTGGTGTGGATCTACGCGCTGAACCTCCTACTGCTCGCCGTGAACATCACCGGGACGATCGCCTCGCTGATCCAGCTGCTCACCGGCGGCAAGGGGACCTTCGTGCGCACCCCCAAGGTCCGTAACCGGACCCGCACGGCGCTGTGGTTCGCCCTCGTGCCCTACCTCCTGATGGGCCTCGTCGCCCTCATCGTCACCGTCGACGTCCAGAGGCACCACTGGCTCAACGCGACCTTCGTCGGGCTGAACGGGCTGTGCCTGCTCCTCGGGGTGGTCTTCTTGATGGGCGTGGTCGGCTCCCTCTCGGACATCGTCTACCAGGCCTTCCAGATGCTCTACCGCTACGAGCCCGAGGTCGTCGACGTCGGCCCGACCCCCGAGACCGTCCTCGCCAATCCGGCGGTCGCGGACTGGTCGAGCGTCCTGCAGCCGGCCCTGATCGAGCGCCGGTCGTCCCAGCGTACGAGCGGCGACCCGGGGGCCCCGGGGCTGCCCGCGACGAGCGAGGGCTGAGCCGACCGCGACCCCTCGGGCGCGTCGGGCTCCGCGCCGGGACCGGTCGAGCCCCCCGCGGGTGACCTAGGTCCCGTGACGGCGCGTGCGCGGGATCGGACAATTGGCTCGGGGACGAGCCGGAGGTCGAGATGGCGGTGCGGGCGCCGGAGGAGTCGTGGGACCTCGAGGGCCACCTCGAGGCGTGGGTGCGCGAGGGGATCCTCGACGAGGAGCAGGCGCGACGCATCCTGGCGCGCGAGGCGCTCCCCGCCCCCGCCCCGCCTCGCCTGAGCGTCGGCGCGGAGCTGGCGGCGTACCTCGGGGTGGTCCTGGTGGTGGCCGGGGCCGGCGTCGTCACGAACCGGGTCTGGGGAGACATCGGTGTCGGGGGGCGCGTCGCGATCGGACTTCTCTCGGCGACGCTCGGCTTCGTCGGCGGGTGGCTGCTCTCGAGGGTGGGAGAGTCCGGCACCTCCCGTCTGGCGAGCTTCCTATGGCTCTGCGGCACGGCGGGCTCCGCCATGGTGACCGCCGTCCTCGTCGATCGCCTCGACCACGGTCGGGCCTGGCCGACGGTGCTGACGGTGGGAGCGGTGGTCGCGGCGGTCTCGCTCGGGTTGTGGCGCAACCGGGAGCGTCCTCTGCAGTTCGTCAGTGCCGTCGCGGGGGTCGTGATGGTCGTCGCCGGCGCGCTCAACGGCACCGGATGGGCCGTGCACCCCGTCGCGGCGGGGACCGTGGTCTGGGCCGCGTCGGTCGCCCTCGCCGTCGGCGGGGCGACGGTCCTGCGGCCGGGGGTCGTCGCCGTCGTCCTCGCCCAGCTCGGCGCGACCTTCGGGGCGCTCCTCGTCACACCCGACCAGCACGCCCTTGGCCTGACCCTCGGGCTCGTCGCGGGCGCGGCGGGCCTCGGCTACGGCGTCGGGCGCCGCGAGCCCCCCGTCGTCGTGGTCGGGGTGCTCGCGTTCTTCTCGATGACCGTCCGTCTGCTCGGGCTCTACCTGCGCGGGCCGGCCGCGGCGCTGGTCTCGGTCCTGCTGGGAGTGGCCCTCGTCTCGGTGGCGCTGTGGCGGACCTGGGGCCGGCGCGCCCGGCCACACTGATTCGTCGGTGACCTCCGCCGACGCGCGACTCGTCGCGTCGGCGCCGGCGCGGGGCCCCTGCGCCTCGAGACCGATGCGCTCGTCCGGACCGACGCCACGTGCTCGTCATCGCGCGTGTCTCAGTTCCACGCGACGAGGCCCGCGGACCGCCCTCACCGAGGACGGCCCGCGGGCCCCGTGCGGTCAGCTGCAGCGCAAGAACGCGGGCAGGTGACCGTACTGCTCGGCGTCGAGCAGGTGGTTGAACGCCAGGGTCACGTCGGGGTACGCCTTGACCAGGGCGACGTCCTTCGTGTACATCGCGATCAGCCCCGTCTCGACCGTGACCCCGAGCTGGCAGGCCGCCACGCGCGTCGTCGGCGAGGCCGCGCCGGTCGACGTGGCCGGCGGCACGGCGACGCCGTGGGCGCTCATGAGGGCGCTGAGCGTGGCGACGTGCTGCTGCTCACTGGGGGCGATGTTCGAGAACGGTGGGATCGCCCCGAGCTTCGCGAGGACGTTCTGGTAGGTCGCCAGCGCGTAGCGCTCCTGGCCGATCGCCTCGGTGAGGGCCGTGGTCAGGCTGGCGCTCGGTGGCGTGGCCGAGGTCGTCGTCGTGGTCGGCGCGACGGTGCGCAGCATCACCCGCAGCGCGACGCGCCACCGGGCGCGGAAGACGCCGGTCGTGGTGATGCTCTGGCCGGCGCGCAGCGCGCGGAACGTCGCGGTCTGGGCGTTCAGGGTGAAGCGCGTCTGGGCCGTCCAGAAGACCGGGTAGCGCACCGCGCCGACGAGGACGGTGAACTGGTGACCCGGGACGGTGACCGAGGTCACGGTCCCGGTCATCGTGAACGTCTTCGCCGGCGGTCCGCCGGCCGAGGCCGCGCCCTCGCCCGCCACCGTCACCGCCGAGGCGATCAGGGCGAACGTCAGGACGATCGCTGTCGTTAGTCGTCGGGTCATCGAGACCTCCTACTCGCTGTCGACCTCGACGCTACGGAGGCGCACGGCGGGTCCCTCGGGTCGAACGTCACAACGACGACGCGCGCGGTCGAGATGTGACGTTGCTCCCTGTAGCGGTGAAGGGCCCGTCCGTAGCGTCCTCGAAAAGGGGAAGAGCGAGTGAAGAGAGGTTCGACATGAACACGTGGACTCCCCACCGGCGTCGCGGCAGCGTGACCACGCGACACGCGACTCGGCTCGCCGTCGTGGCGGCGATGGCGCTCGGCGGCCTGGAGGCGCTCGGCTCCTCGCCGGCCGCCGCCGTGTCGAGCCAGCTGAGTTGGACGACGGTCGCCAACAGCGCGACGGTCGTGCCCGGCTCGGCCCAGACCTTCAACAGCTTCAGCCAGCCCTCGGTCAACACCAGTGGGACGGTCGTCTTCCGTGCGCGCACCACCGGCCCCCAGACGCCACTGCGCGGGGTCTACGAGGGCGACACCTCCGGCTCGGGACCGATCACCACGGTCGCCCAGACGGACAACGTCGTCCCCGACCCCAACAACTCGGGCGGCACGTTCAACGAGTTCCCGTCCTTCGCGCGGATCGCGGTGTCGGGCTCGATGGTCGCTACGCGCGGCCAGTCGACCCCGGTGTGGACCTACCAGGTCAACGGCACCGACACCAAGGTGGGCACGAGCGGCGTCTACGCCACCCCGGGTGGGGCCCTCACGACCGGGGCGTCGATGCTCGGTGTGGATCCCGCCGAGTCGCTCTACGCGGTGCCCGGCGCGCCGGCCAACACCAAGTTCGACCAGTTCCCCGGGGCGCCCGCCGTCGACGGCACCACGATCGCCTTCAAGGGCAACTACACCGTGGGCACCACCTCGGCGACCGGCGTCTTCTACCGGGACCTCTCCTCGCCGACCCAGCCCACCGAGCTGATCGCCAACACCTCGACGGTCATCCCGGGCCAGCCCGGTGGTGGCACCGTCCCCTTCGGCGCGACGGCTCCGCCGAGCGCCGCCAACGGTGAGGTCGTCTTCACCGGCTGGGACAACGAGGACGCCCCCACGATCGGTGGGATCTACATGGCGCCCGAGTCGCCCTCGCCGACGATCACCCCGCTCGTGCGCATCGGCGACCCGGTGCCGGGTCAGACGTCCGGCGAGACCTTCACCAACTTCGGCGAGGGCCTCTCCTTCGACGGACGCTACGTGGCCTTCTGGGGCTCGTGGGGCTCGGCGACGCGCACGATCAACCTCGCGTGCGTCACCGACGGCAACGCGGCGCTCCTCGCCTACTGCAACTCGGTCTACCCCAACGGCTACACGACGACCGTCCCGGTGAACCAGGGCATCTTCGTCTACGACACCCAGGACCACACGCCCTACCCGGTCGCCGTGACCGACGCGCGCTTCCAGGACTTCCTCTTCTGGACCTTCGCCGGGAGCCCCCCGGGCGTGGGTGGCGGCACCGACCCGACCAGGGAGCCCCCGCACTGGCGCGCGGCCGCCTTTGTCGCGGTCTCGGGTGACCCGAGCGGCGGCTTCCAGGTCGCCTACAAGGGCGCGGCGACCGACGGGGACACGGGGATCTACCTCAGCCAGGGGCCGAGCGTCCCACGGACCATCGTCGTGGTGAAGACCTCGGACGTCGCCACCTCGATCGACGCCGCCGCGCCGGCCGGCGCGGCGGTGACGAGCGTCGCACTCGAGCGCGACGGCTTCCGGGGTCGGTGGCTGACCCTCAGCCTGTCGATGCTCGACCCGGTGACCTCGGCCGGTTGGGCCGGCGTCTACGCGACGAGCGTCCCGACGTCCCTCGCCCAGGAGTCCCAGACGCTCACGAAAGGGCCGCTGCCCTCGGCGTACGTCTCGGACACCTACGACCTCGACGTCACGAGCTCGTCGGACCTCCCGGTGACCTACACGCTCGACCCCGCCACGACGAACGGGTCGTGCTCACTCACGGGCTCGACCCTGACGTTCTCCGCCGTGGGCACCTGCGTGGTCGACGCGGACCAGGCGGGTGACGCGAGCTACGCCGCGGCCCCGACACTCACGATCACCCTGGACGTGACCCCTCACCCCCAGTCGATCTCGATGGCGCCGCTCACCACGGCCTACGTCGGCGACTCGGTGACCCTCGCGGCCACGAGCGACTCGGGCCTGCCGGTCGCCTACGCCCTGGGAGCGGGGACCGGCGAGGGGGTGTGCTCCCTCGCGGGCGCGACGGTCTCGTTCACGGGCGTGGGCACCTGTGAGATCGACCTCACCCAGGCGGGCAACGACGTCTACGCGCCGGCTCCCATGGTCGTGGTCGACGTGGCCGTGGACGCCCCGCCGCCTTCGGGTGGCGGCGGCGGGGGCGGCGGCGGGGGCGGCGGCGGCGGACCCCAGGGCCAGGTGATCACGGTCGTCTCGCCCCCGACCACCCAACGGGTGGGCGGCTCCATCGTGCTGAGCGCGACGGCGAGCTCGGGACTGCCCGTCACCTACGCGGTCGAGTCGGCCTCCGCGGGCGTCTGCACGCTCTCGGGGACCACCCTCACCTTCACGAGCGTGGGGACCTGCGTGGTCGACCTCAGCCAGCCCGGTGACTCCACCTACGCGGCGGCGCCGGACGTCCGCCAGTCGTTCGACGTCGTCGGTCTCGCCACGCGGATGACGCTCCGGCTCGCTCCGGCCCACCCGCGCTACGGACAGCGGGCCGTGGCCTCGGCCACGGTCTCGGTCCCCGGGTCGACTCCCGGAGGGTCGGTCCAGTTCTGGGTCGACGGCGACGCGCTCGGCCACCCGGTGAGAGTCTCGGGCTCGCGGGCCACGAGCGCCCCCCTGCGCACCGCGAGGGCCGCCCTGCTCGGGCCGGGTCGTCACGTCGTGCGCGCCACCTACACCCCAGCCGACCCCACGCGCTACGCGCTGGCCAAGGCCACGGCCACCGTGCGGGTGACCCGGGCCACGACCCGGCTGCGCCTTGCGCTCGGACCGAGCACGGTGCGCGTCGTCGTCACCCCGGCTGGCCCGAGTGCCGCGGTGCCCGCGGGGCGGGTGCGCCTGTCGATCGGGGGGCGTGTGGTCGGGCTGCTCACGCTCAAGGGCGGCGCGGCGACGATGGGCGTCGCGGTGCCGAGCGGCGCCCGGGTCCAGGCGACCTACCTGGGTGACGCCCGCTACCTGGGCGTGACCGGGGCGGGCGTCCGCCACTGAACCGCGGGTCGCGAGGGGCCGCTCCAGGCACGTGCCGGGAGCGGCCCCCGCGTCGCCGGGGCGCCCCTGACCTCCGTGCACCGGGGCGCGGCCGGGTCCGCGGCCTCGGGTACGGTCTCGGCGTGGCCAGCGTCGACATCGTCCTCGAGGCCCGCCGGAGGGCGGGCCTGACCCAGGCCGAGCTGGCCGACCGGCTCGGGATCGCCCGCTCGACGGTCGCGCGCTGGGAGATGCGCCGGACGCTGCCGACCTACGAGACGCTCGTGGAGGTGGCGGCGGTGTGCGGGCTCGAGCTGCGCTGCGCGCTGGTGCGGCCCACGGGCGGGGGCTGAGCCCCTCGCGGCCGACGGGGCCGGCGCGGGGTCTACAGGTCGGGGAGCCCGAAGTCGAGGCTGGGCACGTCCGTGCCCCCGTCCACCTCGAGGACCTTGCCGGTGAGGAAGGCGCCGGCCGGTGAGGCGAGGTAGACCACCGCCGCGGCCATCTCCTCGGGGTCGGCGATCCGGTGCAGGGGGGTGAGGCCCTCCATCATCCCCTTGAGTTCGGGCGAGGTCGTCACGACCTCGAGCGCCGAGGTCGCGGTCGAGCCGGCGGCCAGGCCGTTGACCCTGATCCGGGGGGCCAGGTCCTTCGCCGCCAAGCGCGTGTAGTGGGCGAGCGCCGCCTTGGTCGATCCGTAGGCGGCGTAGCCGCGCCCGGCCACGCGCCCCATGACCGAGGTGACGTTCACGATCGCCCCGCCGCCGGTCTCGAGCATCACCGGCACGGCGGCGACGGTGAGCGCGTGGGCCGTGGTGACGTTGAAGTGGAAGGCCTCCTCTAAGTACGCGGGCGTGGTGTCGAGCAGGGGCAGGGGGATCGCCCCACCGACGTTGTTCACGACGACGTCGAGGCGTCCGAACGCCTCGCGCGCGATCCCGGCGAGCGAGCCGACGAGGTCGAGGTCGTTGAGGTCGCCCACGACCATCTCGGCTCGACGACCCGAGGCCGCTACGCGCGCGGCGACGGCGTCGAGGTCGCCGGCGGTGCGACTGGCGATGACGACGTCGGCGCCGCACTCGGCGAGGGCGACGGCGCTCGCCGCGCCGATGCCGCGGCCGGCGCCGGTGACGACGGCCACCCGGCCGTCGAGTCGGAAGAGGTCGAGGATCATGGTCCCTCCAGGGTCGGGTCGGACCCGATGGAGGTTAGGTGGTGCCCGGCGTCCCGACGCGCGACGGGGCGACGCCGGACGCGTCGGTCCCGCCTAGACGCCCGGGAACTCGCCGGGCACGTCGAGGGTCATCCCCTCGAGCACCGCCTCGCCGGGCTCAGCCGCCGTCACGTGCGCTCGGGTGCGCAAGGGGAGCTCCTTGACCAGCCACGCGAGCGCGAAGGCCACCACGGCGATGGGGATGGCCACGAGGAAGACGTCCCGCAGGGCGTGGGCGAACGCGACGACGATGACCTCGCGCTCCGCGGGCGGGAGCTGGCTGATCTGCGCGGGGCTGGCCGCGAGGCTCCCCCCGTGCATCACGCCGAGCAGGGCCGGGGAGGCGTGGGCCATGAGGTCGGCGACGAGCCGGCTGGAGAACACCGAGCCCAGCACGGCCACCCCGAAGGCGCCGCCGATGGACCGGAAGAACGTCGCCGTGGCGGTCGCCGTGCCCAGCTGGGAGTGCGGGACGGCGTTCTGGACGACCACGACGAGCACCTGCATCACGAGGCCCATGCCGAGCCCCACGACGAACATCGCCAGCGCGGCGCGACCGTACGAGCTCGTCGCGCCGAGCTGGGAGAGCAGGTACATCCCCACCGCCATCACCGCGGACCCGAGGATGGGGAAGATCTTGTAGCGCCCGGAGCGGGTCACGAGCTGCCCACTCAGGATGAACATGGCGAGCATCCCCGCGACCATCGGGAGCAGCTCGAGGCCCGAGAGCGTCGGTGAGGACCCGTGGACCACCTGCAGGTAGAGGGGGAGGTAGACGATCGCCCCGAACATGGCGAAGCCCGCGACGAAGCCCACCGCCGACGTCGCGTTGAAGGTGCGATTCTTGAAGAGGCTCATGGGGATCACGGGCTCGCTCGCGCGCAGCTCGACCCAGCAGAACAGCCCGATCAGCGCGATCGAGACCGCCGAGAGGGTGAGGATGACCGGCGAGCCCCAGGCGTACTGGGACCCGCCCCAGGTCGTCACCATGATCAGCCCGACCACCGCCGCCGAGAGCAGGGCCGTGCCCCACCAGTCGATCTGGTGGCTCAGGTGGCGGGTGGGCACGTGGAGCACGGCGGCGATGATGAAGAGCGCCAGGATGCCGACGGGGACGTTGATGTAGAAGATCCACCGCCAGGAGGCCTGCTGGGTGAACCATCCGCCCGCCAGGGGGCCGAGGACGCTCGAGAGTCCGAAGACCGCGCCGAAGTAGCCCATGTAGCGGCCCCGCTGACGCGGGGGGATGACGTCGCCGATGATGGCCTGGCTGCCCACCATCAGGCCCCCGGCCCCGAGCCCTTGGATGGCCCGGAACGCGATGAGCTCCAGCATGTCCTGGGAGAGCCCCGAGAGGATGGAGCCCAGCAGGAACACGACGATCGAGAGCTGGTAGAACTTCTTGCGCCCGAAGAGGTCCCCGAACTTGCCCCACAGTGGCAGGGACACCGTCGAGGTGATCAGGTAGGCGGTCACCACCCACGAGAGGTGGTTGAGGCCGTGCAGGTCGCCCGCGATGGTGGGCAGCGCCGTCGCCACGATGGTCTGGTCGAGGGCCGCGAGGAACATCCCCAGCATGAGCGCCGAGAGGATCACCAGAATCCGACGGTGCTCGGCCGGATCCACCGCGTGCTCCTCGGGCGCTCCGGGGGCGAGTCTCGTCTCGTCAGTCACCGTGGGGCTCCATCTCTCTCTCCAGCCCCTCCGCGAACCGGCCGATCATGTCGCTGAACGCGCTCAACTCCCCGCGGTCCCAGTCGTCGAAGACCCGGGTCAGGATCTCGCGGTGCGCCCGGCGCACCCGGGCCACCACGTCTCGTCCCCTTCGTGTCAGCGAGATGCGCGACGCGCGCCGGTCGTCGGGGTCGGGGTCTCGGCGCACGAGCCCGTCGGACTCGAGCTGCTGGACCTTGCGGGTCACGCTCGGGGTGTCCACGCCGATGCGCTCGGCCAACTCGGTGACCCGAGGGGATCCTCCGTCGTAGCGGTCGAGCTTGATGAGCAGCGCCGCGCCCGCCCGGTCAACGCGCACCCCCGCGAGCTTGAGGATGTGCTCGTGGGCCCGGACCTGGGTGAGCGACCGGGAGATCGTTCGCACGCCGGCCTCGACGCGGTCGAGGGCGGCGTCCGGGCCGCGCGGGTCGACCGACTTAGAGGTTACTTTCATCAAGCAAACAGCATAGGAGCCCGCCCGCCGCGGGCGCGCCCGGGGCCCCACGGCCGCCCTCAGGCGCTCGGCGACTCGTTCGGCCCTCGGCGTGGTGCGCCGCCCGGGGGGAGGGCCGCGTCGCCCCGGGCGAGCATCTCGACGAACTGCTCGACGCGACGGTTCCGGGTCTCGGGGCGCTTCGCCGTCGTCACCCGGTAGAGGATCGAGTACCGGTCGGACGCGCTCAGCGAGTCGAACGTGGCTCTCGCCCGAGGGTCGCGCTCGAGCGCGGCCGCGAGGTCGGGGGGGACACCGATCGTGGCCGACCCGTCGTAGGCGGCGTCCCAGGTGCCGTCGGCCCGGGCCCGCGAGACCACCGCGAGACCCGAGGGCCGCATGCGGCACCCCTCGATGAGCGCGGTCGCGAGCGCGACGTTGCGCTTCGACCAGACGCTCCCGGGACGACGCGGGGTGAAGGTCCGACGATACGAGCCGCCGTCGCCGCGGCCGAGCCGGCCGTCGATCCATCCGTAGCAGAGCGCCTCGGCGAGGGCGTCGTCGTAGCCCAGGCGGGTCGGCCCGGATGCCCCCTTGCGCGTGAGGGTCAGCCAGACGCCGACCGCCCGTGCGTGGTTCTCCGCGAGCCACGCCGACCACTCGGGAAGGTCCGCCACGGTGAGTGTGGGGAGGTCGGCCGCCATCTCGTCGAGTCTGGCACCCCGGTGTGTCGGCCCCCGGCGCGTCGGCCCCGCACCACGCGACGGGCGCCGTCACCACCCCGTGAGAGTGTGGGTCCATGACCAGTTGGGACGAGTTCGCCGCCGCCGAGCCGGACCTGAGCCGCCGGGTCCGGGACCTGTTCGTCGCGCATCGCCACCACACCATGGCCACGTTGCGGCGAGACGGTTCCCCCCGGATCAGCGGCACCGAGGTCGACTTCGCGCACGACGGCCTGGTGCTGGGCGTGATGGGTGGCGCCCGGCGGGCCGGTGACCTCCGACGTGACCGGCGCGTCGCCCTGCACAGCTGCACCGCCGATCCCGGTGAGGACCCGACGCTGTGGCCCGGTGACGCCAAGATCTCCGGGACGGCCAGGGAAGTCGACGGGCCCCAGGGTCCCCCCGGCTCGCACCGGTTCCTGATCGACCTGGACGAGGTCGTGATCACCCGCGTCGGCACGCCCGCCGACCACCTCGTCATCGAGAGCTGGCACCCGGGTCGGGGCGTCCGACGCATCGAACGTCGGTGACCGCTCCGGCACCCGCCGGGCAGTCGTGCGGGCGTGGGCGACCAGGCGCTTCGACCCGCCGCAGCGACGCTCGACGGTCAACGTCACGGCGGGGGCGGCGCCGTGACGGCCTCGGGTCGGGGAGGGTGCGTGGTCCTGACCCGGGCCCCGTCCCACTCGTGACGCGACCCGCGTCCCTCGCCCCCGACGGCGGGGCGTCACCCGTCGTTGCGGTCGCTTCGTCGCGGTCACGGCCCACGGGGATGGTCTCGCGGCTCGGTGGACGCGCCGGCCGAGTCGGGGTGGCCCGGTCCTGGCCCGACCGGGACGGTGAGCGCACGCCGGGAGTACTCTGCCCAGTGACGGGCGCGTGCGCGAATCCAGTGAGGAGGCGGCAGATGTCAAAGAACCCCGAGGAGACCCCGGACCTGATGGGTCATCGCGATGTGACCGACGAGGAGCTGATGGGCTCGGGCGACGCGGCGGACGGTGACGCCGTGAGCCCGGGCGACCAGGCCGACGAGGAGTTGATGGGCCCGGGCGACCAGGCCGACGACGACGCCGTGAGCAAGGGCGACGAGTTGGGCGGCGACCTCCTCACCTGAGCGGCTCGCGGTGCGCCGATGCGGTCGGTGGGCGCCTCTCGAGGCGTGGCGGCCGGACGGGCTATCCCTCGGACGCGTCGGGTTCGTCGAGTCGCCCAACCCCCCGCGCAGGGCGTTGAGCCGATTGAGAGGTCGGACGCTCGTCGGCCCCCGGTGGCGGGCAGTTGACGAAAGCAATTCTGCCCAGCGAGCGGTGGGGACCCGGCTTGCCCGCCTCGAGCGCCCCACACGGTTTAGGCGAACTCAACCACGCGGTCGCCGCGAGAGACGATGGCGCGGGCCCCCTCAGACTGTGGCTAGGCCCCAGTCGCCTCGATCAGCTCTTGCCACCTGAGGAGTCGGGCTGCGAGCACGTTCTCATCAAGAGGGATAACACAGCGGAACGCATGGGTGGGGCCGCTAGTAGGTATTGGTGGCGAGGCAGCGATGCGCTATTGGAGCGCGACGGAGATGCACGCCACCGGATCTGCGTTTGGTCGCGCGTCGATGACGACGGACTCGGCGTGGCCGACCCCGAGCCAGTATTGGCTGGCTGAGGAGGCGGCATCTCCACGTACGTCAGTTCGGAAACCGAGCCAGATCTCATTCTGTGAGTAGTGAGAGGGCTTTGGTTGGTCCTGCACGCGTGCGCCAGCTACGGACGCCATCAACCCGCAACGGTGCGAATACGCATACGCGTAGAACCTCGCACGCGGCTTCAGCCCCCACACCCGGAGCGTCTCAACGAACACGTTGCCCGCGTCTCCACCAACGTGCCGTCGAAACTGCACGAAGCGGACTCGACTCCCGAGAGGAACAAGTCCCTGGTCGTACGTCACCGCGGGATGACTCCTGGCCTGTGTCGCGGAGGTGAAGGCGGTGGCAAGGTCCACGCTGTAGCCGAGTCCTGACGCACTGCTCGACGTCGGCGGCACGACAAGAACCATCGCGAAAGCGACAGGGAGGAGCGCGGCTGTGAACGTCGACGTCGTCCTCTTCGGTATGGCCAGCACGCTACTCCGTGAAGTGGCGATCCCGCGATTCGTGGCGAGGGCACACGCATCTCGAGGAGCGGTAGTGCCGCGCCGACTCCGGACAAGGAAGCTTCGGACCGCCGGCGAGCGCGCCAAACGCCAAGGGCTGATTGCGCTGGGCTCTTCGTCAACCGGAGGGTCAGACCTTGGTCAAGACCCCGTGGCGGAGGAGGTGGGATTTGAACCCACGGAAGGTTGCCCTTCACACGATTTCCAATCGTGCCGATTCGGCCGCTCTCGCACTCCTCCCGGCGACGCGTGTGCGCCGGAGGGTCCAGGCTACCTGAGCCGCGCGAAGCGCCTCGCGAGTAACCTGGTCGGGCCGAGGTCCGCCGCGACGGTTGGGTCCCGTGCGACGGTCCTCCGTGAACCGAGTCAGGGGTGGAAGCCAGCAGCTCTCAGCGGGCGGCACCGGGTGCCACGGTTCGCCTGGTCGTCGCGGCGCCTCGGTCTGTCTCGGGCCGTCGTTAGCATGACCCCATGCCCGACGGCCCCGTGACGCCGACCTCGCTCGAGGGCGTGACCTCCCTCTACCGGCGGTTCCGGCCGGGCCGGTTCTGCGAGATGCGCGGTCAAGAGCACGTCGTGCGCGCGCTGCGCGGCGCGGTCGCCAACGGGCGGGTCTCCCACGCCTACCTCTTCTCCGGGCCGCGCGGGACCGGCAAGACCACGACGGCGCGGATCCTCGCCAAGGCGCTCAACTGCGAGAAACCCGTCGAGGGCGACGCGTGCAACGAGTGCGCGAGCTGCGTCGCGATCACCAAGGGGTCGTCTCTCGATGTCATCGAGCTCGACGCGGCGTCGAACAACGGGGTCGACGACGTGCGCGACATCGTGGCCGGCGCCTGGCACGGTTCGCCGGGCTCGTGGAAGGTCTACATCTTCGACGAGGTCCACCAGCTCTCCAAGGCGGCCTCGGCCGCCCTGCTGAAGACCCTCGAGGAGCCACCGGCCCACGTCGTCTTCGTCCTGGCGACGACCGACCCCCACAAGGTGCTGCCGACGATCCGCTCGCGCACCCAGCACCTCGAGTTCCGCCTCTACCCGGCCGAGACCCTGGCGTCGCTGCTCAAGGACGTGAGCGAGGCGGCCGACCTCGACGTCGACGAGGCGACGCTGGAGGCGGCCGTGCGGCTCGGGCGGGGCTCGGCCCGCGACGCGCTGAGCGCCCTCGACCAGCTCGTCGCGACCGGGGCGGTCGCCGAGTCCCGGCCGACCTTCGACGGCCTGCTCGAGGGGATCGCCCAGTCCGACGCCGTGGCGACCCTGGGCGCGCTGGCCGGTCTCGTGGGCGAGGGATGGGACCCCGAGCAGCTGGCCGAGAGCCTGGCCGGCGAGGTTCGCCAGGTCTTCCTCCTCCAGGTCGCCCCCCGGGTGGCCGACGCCGTCGACGCCGACCGGGCGAGGCTCGCCGACTGGGGCGAGCGGCTCGGACTCGCGCGCACGGTGCGCGTGCTCGAGACCGTCGGTCGGGCGATCCGTGAGATGAAGAGCGCACCGGACAAGGTGGTGATCCTCGAGGTAGCCCTGGTGCGCCTGGTGCGCCCCGAGCTCGACGCGACCTACGAGGCGCTCGAGGAGCGCCTCGGCCGACTCGAGCGCGAGCTGCGCACCGCTCCGAGCGCCCCCGCCCCGGCGCCCCCGCCGCCGCGGCCCATCGGCCGGGTCGCCGCGGCGACCCCCCCGGCGCCCCCGCCCCCACCGGGCGAGCCCGCCCCCGTCCCCGGCACGACCCCCGCCCCCGCGGCGCCGGTCGACGTCGAGGGGGACC
>JAKBNI010000094.1 GCA_021831125.1 Actinomycetes bacterium
GCCATCGAGGCCACCGCGGCGCGCAGCTCGGCCTCGCCGTCGGCGTAGCCGATCGAGCCGAACAGGCAGCTCACGACGTCGAAGGTGCGCCCGAGGGCGAGGGTGCGGTAGTCGGCCACGTGCAGCGCGACCCCGGGGAGGCGCTCGCGCGCGCGTCCGAGCATCGCCGCGTCGAGGTCCACCCCCTCGACCGCGAAGCGCCGGCGCAGGTGCTCGAGGTGCGCGCCGGTCCCGCAGGCCACGTCGAGCCACGTCGCCGCCCGGGGGCGCCGGGCGAGGACCAGCTCGACGAGGGCGGCCGACTCGGCGACGTAGTCCTTCCCGAGCGCCGCGTAGATCGCGTCGTAGACGTGGGCCGAGGAGGAGAACACCTAGCCCTCCGCCTCCGGCCCGCTACCCGTCGCCGAGGTCGTCGGGGAAGACGACCGGCGCGGCGCACCAGGCGCGCCACGCCGCCCACGCGGGGTCGCGCTGGCCCGAGAGGACGAGCAGCTGCTGGGGCATCGCGCCGATCGCGTAGCCCATCGTGGTGGGGCTGTCGCGACGCGCCACGACGAAGTCGAGGTCGCTCAGTACCGCGGCCATGATCGCGGCCTGGCTCTCGGGGACACGGTCGGCGAACTCCTCCCAGCCCGGGGGTACCTGAGCGCCGCGCATGCCGCCTCCTCACGCCGACGCGAGCACGCTAGCGCCCGGCGAGGCTAGCGGGACGGCTCGAGGTCGACCTCGCAGACCAAGGCCAGGTGGTCGCTCCCGCCGTCGACGGTCCAGCTGCGCGTCGAGCGCCACGGCCCGCGCCCGAGCACGTGGTCGATCTGGCTGTGGGGCCGGTACGCGGGCCAGGTGCGCCCACGCGCGAGCGTGCGCCAGTCGGGGAGCAGCGCGCGCAGCAGCGGCCGCCAGCAGTTGAAGTCCCCGGCGAGCAGCACCGGCCACCCGGGGTCGAGTGCGCCGAGCAGCGCGTTGACGCGCCGGTAGAGGACGGGCGAGCCGTGCGAGAGGTGCGCGCCGTGCAGCGCGACGGCGTGGAAGGGGCGCCCCCCGAGTGAGAGCCGTGCCACGATGAGGGCCCGCTCCACCTTCTCGCGCGGCATCCGTCCGAGCGCCACGACCTCGGCCGACTCGAGGGGCAGCCGGGTGAGCAGGGCCAGCCCCCAGTCGCCGGGCTCGAGCCGGCCGACCCGCGCGCGATGCGCGCTCTGGGGGCGGCTCAGCTCCCGGTGCTCGTCGAAGAGCAGGACCCGCTCACCGGTGAAGTGGGCGCCGGCGGGCTGCCAGCCGCGACCGTCACCCTCCCCGTGGGCCCGCAGGCCGTGCGCGAGGGGCGCGAAGACGCCCCGGGCCCCGGTGCGCGCCACGAGGGCGTCGAACATGTCCTCGTCCTCGCCCCGCCACGTCTCGGGCAGCACCACGAGGTCGGCGTCGAGGCCGACGACCGTGTCGAGCGCGGGCGTGGGACGCCCCCACCCGTCGACGCCCGCGTGGAGGTTGAAGGTCGCCACGCGCACCCGTTCAACCCTACCGACGCCGTGGGGGCCTGTGGCAGGCTGGGGGCCATGGAGTCGGTCGACGTCGCCTTCGGGCACCGGCTGTGGTGGGTCGACGCGTTCGTCGGCGACACCGAGCGGGGCAACCCGGCCGTCGTGGTGCTGCTCGAGCACCCCCTCACGGACCACGCCATGCAGTCGATGGCCGCCGAGCTCGGCGTCTCGGAGACGGCCTTCGTGCGCCGCGTCGGCGACCAGTGGTCCCTGCGCTGGTTCACCCCGACCGTCGAGGTCGACCTGTGCGGCCACGCGACCCTGGCCACCTTGCACGTGGTGCTCGCCGAGCTCGAGGCGCCCGGCGGCGAGCTCTACTTCGCCACCCGCTCGGGGACCCTCAGCGGACGGCGCCTGCGCGAGGGACTGCTCGCGATCGACCTGCCGCGCAGCTACCTCGAGCCGCTCGACCCCGCCGTGCTGGGCGGCGCGGTCGGGGAGGTGGGCGAGGCGCATCAGGCGGGCGCCTCCACGGTGCTCGCCGTCGTCGAGGACTACGACGCGCTGTGCGCGCTCAGCGTGGACCCGATGGCCCTCTTCCTCGCGCCGGCGACCATCGTCATCGCGGCCTGCCCCGGGGGGCCGGGGGCCGACGTGTCGATCCGGGTCTTCGCGCCGCGCCTGGGCATCGCCGAGGACCCGGTGACCGGCAGCGCCCTGTGCGCCGTCGCGCCCTGGTGGATGGAGCGCGTCGGCGCCCCGACGGTGACGGTGCGCCAGGTGAGCGCGCGCGGCGGGGTGATGCACGCGCGCCTCTTCGAGCGCACCGTCGAGGTCGCCGGGCTCGCGCGCACGTTCTTCCACGGCGAGGTCCGCCCGTGAGCGACGACGTGCTCGGGCCCGGCCCGCACACCCGGGTCCGGCGCCTCCCCGAGAAGGCCCGCTACGACGCCGCCACCGTCCACGCGATACTCGACGCCGCCCTGGTCGTCCACGTGGCGGCGCTGGTCGAGGGGCGGGCCGTGGCGCTGCCGACGCTCGCGGCGCGCGACGGCGAGACCCTCTACGTGCACGGCAATCGCTCGAACGCCGTCCTGGCGGCGGTGGTGCGCGACGGGCGGGCGTGGGTGACCGCGACCCTCGTCGACGGACTGCGCCTGGCGCGCAGCGGCTTCGAGTCCTCGATCGCCTACCGCTCGGTGGTCGTGGTGGGGGCGGCGCGCGACGTCGAGGGCGAGGAGAAGACCCGCGCGCTCGACCTGGTCGTCGACCGCGTCGCCCCGGGTCGCTCGCGCGAGGTGCGCCCCATGAGCGTCCGCGAGCTCGCCCTCACCCGGGTGGTGGCGATCGCGATCGACGAGGCCTCGGCCAAGGTCTCGGCCGGTCCCACCGACGACGGCCCCGAGGACCTCGCCCGGCCCGTCTGGGCCGGGACCGTGCCCCTCCTCACCCGCTGGGGCGAGCCCGAGGCCGACCGCCGCGGGGCCCTCGCCGACGCGCGGCTCGCCGAGGAGCTGCCGACCTCGGTGCGAGCGCTCCTCGGGCGGCCGTGACCGACGCGCTGCGCGCCGCGATCGGGGCGATCGAGCCGGTCGACGAGCGCGAGGCGACCTCGATCGAGCGCACCCTCGAGCGGCTGGGACGACCGCCCGACCCCTTCGACGAGGCGGCCGACCCCCACCACGTGACGGCCTCGGCCTTCGTCGTCTCCACCCGTGGGGTCGTGCTGCACCTGCACCGACGACTGGGCATCTGGGTCCAGCCCGGCGGCCACGTCGACCCGGGGGAGTCGCCCGAGGCGGCGTGCGTGCGCGAGGTGGCCGAAGAGACCGGCCTCAGCGTGGCCCATCTCGAACCGCCGCTGCTCTTCCACGTCGACGTCCACCCGGGGCCGCGGGGTCACACCCACTACGACCTGCGCTACGTGCTGGTGAGCCCGCCGGTCGACCCCCGGCCGCCGGTGGGCGAGAGCCCCCTCGTCTACTGGTTCGACCGGGTCGGCGCGCGCTCGCGCGCCGAGGCCGACCTCGTCCCGGCGCTCGAGAAGCTCTTCGAGTCCCTCGGGCGCTTCGTCGTGGGAGACTGAGGGCGTGTCGAGCGAGGACCTGCGCGCCCTGATGGAGGCCGACCGGTGGCACGAGCGCCTCGCCGGCCAGCGCGCCACCCTGCTCGAGCGCGTCGAGCTCGCCCGGGTGGAGGGGGACCTGCGCGAGCGCCTCGGGGCGCTGCGCGCCGCCGAGGCGCGCCTCGAGCCCCTCGCGCGCGCCTACGACGAGGCCTCGGCCGAGTCCTCACGGCTGCGCGAGCGCCGCGACCGGATGGCCTCGCGCCTGGAGGCCTCGCGCGACGCCCGGGAGAGCGCGGCGCTCGCGGGCGAGCTCGACCAGGTGCGCGACGCCCTCGCGGCGGCCGAGGACCGCGAGCTCGAGGCCCTGGTCGAGGTGGAGCCGGCCACCGAGGCCGCCGCCGCACTACGGCGCGAGGCTCAGCCGCTCGCCGCCCGCCGCGCCGAGCTCATCGCCGAGGTCGCCGCCCTGGAGTCGTCGCTCGACGAGGAGCTGGCCGCTCAGCACGCCCGTCGCGAGGCCGCCGCCGCGCGGGTGGAAGGCCCTTTGCGCGCGCGCTACGAGGCGGCCCTCACGCGCGCCGGCGGCGCGGGCGCCGCCCAGGTCCTCGAGGGTCGCTGCGACGGGTGTCGGATCGCGCTCAGCCCGCTCGACCTCGACCGGTGGCGCCACGCGGCCGACGGGGCCTACCCCGAGTGCCCGTCGTGCGGCCGACTGCTGCTGCCCTAGGCGCGCACCCTCTCACCAGGCCACACACAACGGAGCCCGCCCGCCCCCGAAGGGAGCAGGCGGGCTCTCGATGTTTGGCCCCCCCAGCCAATGCCACGAAGATAGCGGGTGGCCTCGCGCTAGCGTGGGACGAAACACGGTGCAATCACTGGATTGTGCGAACATTCACGAGGAGGGCGCATGGAGCGTCGCACGCTGGGACGGGGCCTCGAGGTGTCGGCCCAGGGACTGGGCTGCATGGGGATGAGCGAGTTCTACGGCCGCGGCGACGAGGCCGAGTCGATCGCCACGATCCACGAAGCGATCGACCTCGGGGTCGACTTCTTCGACACGGCGGACATGTACGGCCCGTTCACCAACGAGCGGCTGGTGGGGCGCGCCCTCGCGGGCCGACGCGACGAGGTCGTGCTCGCGACCAAGTTCGGCAACCAGCGCGCCGAGGACGGGACCTACCTGCGCGTGAACGGGACGCCCGAGTACGTCGTGGCGGCCTGCGACGCCTCGCTCCAGCGCCTCGGGGTGGAGGTCATCGACCTCTACTACCAGCACCGGGTCGACAGGACCGTGCCGATCGAGGAGACCTGGGGGGCGATGGCCTCGCTGGTCGAGGCGGGCAAGGTCCGCCACCTGGGCATATCGGAGGCGTCGGTCGCCACCATCGAGCGCGCCCACGCCGTCCACCCGATGACGGCCGTGCAGATGGAGTACTCGCTGTGGACCCGGGACCCCGAGGACGGCGTGCTCGAGGCCTGCCGTCGACTGGGGATCGGCTTCGTCGCCTACAGCCCGCTGGGGCGGGGCTTCCTCACCTCGGAGGAGGCCAACCGGGTCGGGGGGGAGGGGGACTTCCGCGCCACGAACCCGCGCTTCGCCGGCGCCGCCGGCGAGGCCAACCGGGTCTTCGTCGAGCGACTCGAGCGCGTCGCCGCGCGCACCGGCGCGACGGTGGCCCAGCTCGCGCTCGCCTGGGTTCTCTCGCGCGGGTCGGACGTCGTGGCGATCCCGGGCACCAAGCGCCGTCGGTGGCTGCGCGAGAACGTCGCCGCGTCCTCCCTCGAGCTCTCCGGGGCCGACCTGGTCGAGATCGACGCCGCGGTGCCGCGCGAGGAGGTCGTCGGTGAGCGCTACCACGAGCGCTCGATGGGAGCGCTCAACGGCTGAGGGGCTCGAGCCGGCCGTCGCGTAGCTCGACGACGTCGTCGCACCAGCCCACCACGACGGGGTCGTGGGTGGCGACGACGACGCCCGCCCCCGAGCGCGCGAGCGCCTCGAGCACCCGGGCCGTCGCGCCCGGGTCGAGTCCGGCCGTGGGCTCGTCCAGGATGACGAGGTCGGGCCCGCCCGCGAGCGCGCGCGCCAGGGCGACGCGCGCCGCCTCGCCGCGCGAGAGCCCCTCGACGCGCTCGGTGCCCGAGAGCGCGAGGCCGAGCTCGCCGAGCAGGCGCACACCCGTCTCGGCGACGGGACGCCCGAGGGCGACGACGTCGCGGGCGTAGCCGGCGACGAGGCCCGGCTCGCTCGGCACGTAGGCGACGCGTCGGCGCAGGTCCTCCTCGTCGAGCTCGTCGAGCGCGATCCCGCCGAGGAGGATCGTCCCGGCGTCGGGCCGGTCCAGCCGGGCGAGCAGGCGCAGCAGGGTCGACTTGCCCACCCCCGAGGGGCCCACGACCGCGACGCGACGCCCGGACCCGACGCTCAGCGACGCCCCCACGAGCACGGTCCGGCCCCCCTCGTGGTAGTCGAGGCCCCGGGCCTCGAGGCCGGTGGACGCGGGCACGCGAGCACGGCCGACCGGGTGGGGACGGTCGAGGGCCTCGAGCCGCTCGGCCGAGGCGACGACGTCGGAGGTGCCCGCCAGCGCCGCGTCGATTCCGACGAGCAGCTCGAGTGCGGCGCTCGCCAGGGCCACCGCGACGACCCACCACAGCGGGGCCCCGACCGGGTGCACGGCCACGACGGTGACCGCGAGCACGCCGGCCAGCGCGAGCAGGCCGTAGCGGGCCCCGAGGGGCGCGCGCCGCGCGGCCTCGGCCCGGTCCAGGGGGGCGAGGCATATGCGACCTAGAGGTTTGGCGGTGTCTCTGGCGATCGTCGTCGCTGCCGGCTTGGTGGTGATCGGTGCCGCCGCCGCCGATGTCAGTCAGAGTTCTTCCAGA